>NZ_CP025119.1:1461000-1817500 GCF_002831685.1 Polaribacter sp. ALD11
TTTCTCTTTCTTCTAAAACATTGTAATTTAGATTTAAATCCTCTCTTTCTACCAAATCTGGATCATATACATAATTACCATTTGCATCTTTTACTTTTAAATATGGATTGGCATTTCTTGAATAGTTAGACGGATTTGTATACGCATCTGCACCAGTAATATAAGATGATGTTATCGTTTGACTACCAAATAACGCCACACCTAATTTTAATTTATCGTTTACATTAAAATTATCTTTTAACGTAATATTAAATCGTTTCTGACCTGTACCTTTAGTAGCTCCTGTTTCATCAAAAATTCCTGTAGAAAAATAGTAATCATTATTCTCTGATCCTCCAGAAATACTTACACCGTATTGTTGGTTTACTGCCATTTGATACAGCTCGTCTCCCCAATTGGTATTGGTGTTTTTTAAATTATTGATTTCGTTTTGTGCTGCACTAGACAAACTAGCAAAACCATTATCTCTAAAATTGTTATACTCGCCATAATTATTTAAAATTCTAGCAACTCCTCCTCTATCTTGTTGATATTTTAAATCTGATCTACTTGCCAAAAGTAATTCGAAATCTACTTTTTGAGAAGAATTCATTAAATTTAACTTACTAAAATCTGGTTTTTGAGTTACAAATACATTCGCGTTTACATTGATACGCATTGCACCCTTTTTACCATTTTTACTAGTGATAACAATCACTCCATTTGCTGCTCTTGCTCCATAAATTGAAGTTGCAGAGGCATCTTTTAAAACAGTGATGCTTTCGATATCATCAGGATTTAAACCTGCTATAGGATACGATTGTAAGTTATCTATATTGTCTTTGTCTCTAAAATCTTGAGGAATATCATTTCCGTCTAACGGAATACCATCTAATACCCATAAAGGGTCTGAAGAACCATTTAAAGTTGCAGCTCCTCTTATCGAAATTTTTGAAGGTGCACCTGGAGCACCACTTGTTGGTTGAATAACGACACCCGATAATTGACCAACTAACATTTGATCTACACTAGCAACTCCTGCCTGATTAATATCCTCCATTTCTATCTTCGCATAGGCAGAGGTCATTTTACGTTTTTCAATTTTTTGATACCCAGTTATAATAATCTCTCCTAAGCTTTCTGAACTTTCTCTTAAAGCTACTGATATAGTACCAGTCACTTTAGAAACATCAATTTTTTCAGTTTCATATCCCATATAAGAAACTAGAATAAATTTAATGTCTGCCCCTATTTTTAACGAAAAATTTCCATCGAAATTGGTGGTAGTTCCTAACATTGCTCCTTGGAGAATTCCTTCTGTATTGGTTTCGTTTCCTATAATTGCTGATGACACATAAACCGATGCCCCTACTATTGGCATTTGCAATTCAGCATCAATTACTATTCCTTCTATTACTTTTTCTTGCTGTGCAATAAGTAAACTCGGAATAAAAATTAACAGGTATATTAATTTTCTCATGATTTAGTTTTTCAAGTTATATTCAATTCTAGCTATTAAGTCACTATAATGTACTTCGGTAGCCCTATCTCCTCTATTTTCTTTTCTCTTTAAAAGCACTAATATTTTTTCTAATGCAGCTCTTTTATTCGTTCCTATATCTGCAACTCTTGGTAAGTATGAAAAATGTATATTCTTAAAATTATTAGCGTCTTCTGAAATAGATTTCGCCTTTGTCTTCTCTAACAACTTATTTCTATCTACCGTTAGTACATCTACATAGTTTTTTTGGGTAATACGATCGAACATATCTAAAGACTTTCCTTTTTTAGTCTTTTTAAAGATCGCATCAAACAACCTATCGAATAAATATTCTTCTGAAAAAGTATCGTTTCCATCTTTTACCAATACTTTATTCTCTGTAATTCTCATCAATCTATCTGTTTTTACCAAAGCATAAATAGCGTTCGTTTGATGAATACGCAACATAGAAACTGGTGAATAATAACGTTCACCATCTGGAGCATCTCTAACAGCAAAAACTTTATTAATAATTTCTGGCATAAATAACCATTTTTGTGGCAAAACAGCATTCTGTATGATATAATCTAATGCTTCTTTTTGCATTTTTACTGGCACAGGTTCAAAAGTATTTTTTCCATCACCATAAACGGTGTTGTTCACATAAACCCCACCAATATTTGCCATCACATGACCATTATAAGTTCCCCATTGATCGATGACTGCTTTGTATAATTTTGATGCTTTGTAATAATCCTGCCCCTCTTCCTTTGTCCAATCTAAAATATTAGGAAGTATTCTTTTTAAGTTTTTAAGTCCGTAATTACTAGCTTTTACAGCATTGTCTCCCAAATCTTCACTTTGTGATCTTGGATCTATCACAGTACCTTGTTGCGCTCCATAAAAATATAACGGATCATTTTCGTGTTTACGAATCCATTCATTTAATACTAGAATCTCTTCACGAGCAGATGTATTCTCTAGCCATCTATACCCCCAATCAATTGCATATTTATCATACACACCTATTTTGGGAGTAATGTCTGTAATAGCATCTTCTGGTTGCGCTACGTAATTAAAACGTGCATAATCCATAATAGAAGGTGCTGTTCCTCCCATTTCTGATGTAAACGTTTGAGATCTTAAAGAATCTACAGGGTAACTAAATGATGCGCCCATGTTATGTTTTAAACCAAAAGTATGACCTACTTCATGTGAAGAAACAAAACGAATCGCTTCTCCCATATGTTGGTTAGAAAAGGTATTGGCTCTTGCATTCACGTCGATTGGTCCTGTTTGTACACGAATCCAAGAATGTAAACCTTTCATTAAATTATGCCACCAAATAATATCAGACTCCAATATTTGTCCACTTCTAGGATCTACAATAGAAGGTCCCATCGCATTTTGCTTTTCTGATGCAGCATAGGTAATCACAGAATATCGAACATCATCTGCATCGAAATTCTTATCTTCTTCAGAAGGAAACTTAACTATTAATGCATTTTTAAACCCCGCAGCTTCGAAAGCCACATTCCAATCATAAACACCTTGTTCTATATAAGAACGCCATTGTTTAGGAGTAGCAGGATCTAAATAATAAACTATTTGTTCTTTGGGTTCTACCAATTGTCCTTGTTTGTATTTTTCTATATCTTCTTCTTTGGGTTCTAATCTCCACCTTGTAATCATTTCTCTAGATTCCACTTCTTGTTGTGCATCCGAAAAATAATCCATCGGTTTTGTAAAGTACCCGATACGTTTGTCTGAAAAACGAGGTTTCATTACATCTGTTGGTAATAAAACAATGTTTGTGGTAACACCAATAGTTAAAGGTAAAGCAGGTCCTGCCCCCTCTCTAACAGAAGTGGTTAACAAAGATTTAACAACAACGTTTTTAGGAAAAGATTTAATAGATTCTAAAATAGATAAATTTGCTTTTACACTTCCGCCTAAACCGATATTGTTTAATAGGTCACTAAAGCTCTGCTCTTTACCGTTAAATATTTTATTCACTTTTATAAATACCGACGTAGAATCTGTATTTTTTGTTTCAATTTTAAATTCTTCAATAATAGATTCCCCAAAATTATCTTTTACAGATAATGTAATGGCATCGTTTTCTGGAGATTGAACTCTTGGGTTCACTGTTTTAACCCAAACTTTATTTAAGATAGTGTCTTTATAAAACCGAATAAGCTTTGTTTCAAATGTCATCCCTTTATTCAAACCATGACCATTTAAGGCGTAAGGAACACTAGACACTTTATTAACAATTAATAAATCTCTGGATAATAATGAATCTGGAACTTCAAAATAATAATCTTCCTTTAGAGAATATACGTTGAATAATCCTTTTTTAACATTTCCTTCTTTTAAAAACTTCTGATACGTAAGTTTTTTATCGTCTTTAGGTTTTATAGAATCTTTTTCTACCTTATTTTCTTTTTTTGATGTTTCTTTTTTCCCTTGAGAAAAACCAGAAAAACTGGTAATCATAAAAACAAGAACGATTAAGAATTGAGAAAATAAATTATCTTTCAATGATGAATTTTTCATAAATGATATTATTAAAACATCAAATTTGCATGAAATTTATAATTCAAAAAAACAAAATAGAGGGAACTCACTAAAAAAAGGAGTGAAATATCATTTTCAGGTGATGTATGGCAATACACATACAAATTCCCCACCTATAACTGCTGTTTTAAAGGTCGATATTTGATAATATTGGTATGTATTTCCTAAATAATTCAGTCCTATATGATGGCTATCTTTAGATTTATTCTTTCTAGGTGTAAAATTATTTTTAACTATAATAGAATCTTTATTGATAGAAATTTCAATAACTAAAGGATTCTTTTTAGTTATTTCGTTATGCTTAATTGCATTTTCAACCAATGTCTCTAAAGATAAAAATGGAATTTTTTTAATTAAAATTGTATCATCACAATTATTAACTATTGTTACATTTAGGCTTTTGTTAAATCTAATTTCTTGTAAAAAAACATACTGTTCTAAAAAGGTAATTTCTTTTTTTACGGAAATTAAATTCCCTTCTCTATTGTTTAAAAGATATCTATAAACATCTGCAAGCTTCAATACAAATTGCTGTGACAAATCTGGGTTTAAATCTATTAAGACATGTAATGAATTTAGGCTATTAAATAAAAAATGTGGATTAATTTTTTTCTTTAATTGATTTAATTGAAGAATAGCATTTTCCTTTTGATACTTTTCGTTGCTGTTTTTTAGGTGTTCCTTTTCTTCAACAACTTTTAAGTTTTCTACGTATTCTTTTTTCAACTGCATTCTAGAAGCCAACAAGAGTAAGGTAAATATAGCAAAAGCTAAAAAACTAATCCATGAAAAATACCGTTGTACATTCTTTGTTGTTTCTTTCAAGTGGATATCTAAAGGGAAATTTACAATAACAATTAAAGGTGTATTTCCTATTTTAATAGTATCGAAATAACGTAAGACTTCTAATCCTAAAAACTCTGACGTTGCTTTATCTTTTAAAGAGTTCACCTTATCAGGCACATAATATCCGTTAACTTTAAGGGAACTTTTCAAAATCTGTTCGAGAGTAATTGTACTAAAATATGTTGTTATTTTTTTCCCTATATGTTTTGTGTCAGGATGTAACATGCAAATACCTTCTTTATTCGCAACTACCGTATAGCCACCACCACCTTTATAGGCTTCAGAAAAGTAACTCCAAAATGCTATTAAATCAACATCATAACCTGTATAAACAGTTGTGTTATTTGGTAGTTTTTTCGCATAAACCTTTCGATTAATTACCTTTCGATTGCTTGTAATAATAGTATCTATTAAAACCTCGTCTTTTACAAAAGAAATCTCTTTCATAAACGTTTTAATATCTCTACGGTACAAAGAATCTTTTTTATTAAAAAAATATATTTCCTCAATATTATTAGATGGAATTATAGACACAAAACTATGATGAATACTTTGGTCTTCTGTAGCTAAATCTGCTGTAAAGAGTAGTTTTTCCTTTAAAAATTTAAAAGAATTATTTTCTGAATTTTGAAGGATTTTTTGTGAATTTTTGAAGGAGTTATTCAATTGATTAAACTCATACGCTACAATATTTTCTTTAGCCTTTAAATTTCCTTGAATAAGGTCTTGTATCAAATCTTCTGTAACTGATGTGATTTTAGGAGTAATTAAAGAATTACCTATAAAAAAAGCAGCTATCAATAGCATACTTATATATAAGTACTGTTTATGTTTTCTTAATCGAGTCCAAAATTTGGATGACTGCATATTAATTATTTAACCATTCTTTAAAATTACGAACATTTTTAGAACTAATTAAAATAAAGTCGTTGACTTTAGAAGATGGTTCTAATGCTATCTTTAATCTATTCTGACTGTATTTTACAATTGTTTTTATGGCACTATGCCTTACAATGAATTTTCTATTTATTTTAAAAAAATCTTTTTTTGATAATTTTAAATCTAAATTCAATATAGTATCGTCATACAAATAACTATCCCCTTTGGTGGTAAATAAAAAAAGCGACTTATTTTCTGCCATAAAATACGCAATCTCACTAGCTCTTATAGAAATTAATTTTTCTCCTCTAGAAACTAAAAACCGCTCTTGTTCTACTTTACTATCACCAGAACTCTTTAAATGAGATAATAAATTTTCTAAATCACTATAATCATTAACTGGAGTTGCTGTGTAATTTGTGTATTTTTGAAGAGCCTTATTTAATTTATTTTTATCATAAGGTTTTAATAAATAATCGATAGCAAAAAACTGAAAGGACTGTATTGCATATTGGTCAAATGCTGTTGTAAAAATTATAGGAATATTAACTTTTAAGTCTTCGAATATTTCAAAACTCTCTCCATCACCTAAATGAATATCACTTAGAATTAAATCGCAACTATTCTCTTTAAACCACTCTATAGACTGCGCTACACTTTCTAGTCGTTTTTTTATATGTATTGGATAATCACTTTTTCTCAATAATTTTTCTAACGATTCAGCTGCTAAATCTTCATCTTCAATAATAACAATGTCCATTCTAAACTGTTTTTTCGGGTGATTTTAAAAATAGAGGCAACTTACTCAATATTATACATTTTTTACGTATTCTTTAGTAATAAGTTAGAAGTCATAGAAAAAATTAATAATAGAGGCAGCGAAAGCGCTTATTACCGCTTGAGTACAACCTTAAATAAAACAAGATTATCCGAAGTTTTTATTCTTACATTAAATAGAACCGCCTATTATACTACCTTAAAATTAACAAAAAATATTACTAAAAGTAGTATGAAATGAATTGAAGCAGGTTTTTTGAGTCGTAATTTTCAACTCAATTTTCAAATAAAAAATAAACCCTTGAAAATCGTTAGATTAACAAGGGTTTTGCGGAGAAAGAGGGATTCGAACCCCCGGACCTGTTACAGTCAATAGTTTTCAAGACTACCGCATTCGACCGCTCTGCCATTTCTCCAGTGTGTCTCATCAGGTATACCCTGAATGCGGCTGCAAATATAGAAAGCTTTTTTAATTCTAAAAAATAAAAAGACTATTATTTTTTATCTTTTTTGAAAATAATAAATTATTGATTCTATCTTACTAGTTATCAATACTTATTACAATATAAAAATTTATAGAAATCATTATAAATGTAAAAATTAGAATTTCCTTTTACTGACTTTAGTATATTTGTTGCTTATTTTAATATAAGAAACGATGTCATTTAATTCTTTTGGAAATTTATTAAGAGTTACAACCTATGGTGAATCTCATGGAACTGCTATTGGTGGTGTTATAGATGGTTTTCCTGCTGGTTTAGAAATTGATTTTGAAGCGATTCAAAATGAATTAAACAGACGCAAGCCTGGGCAATCAAAAATTGTTACACAACGTAAAGAACCGGATACAGTAGAGTTTCTGTCAGGTATTTTTGAAGGAAAAACAACAGGAACTTCAATTGGTTTTATAATTAGGAATACCAATCAGAAATCTAAAGACTATAATCATAATACCAATGTGTATAGACCATCTCATGCAGATTTTACCTATGATCAAAAATACGGTTTTAGAGATTTTAGAGGTGGTGGAAGAAGTTCTGCTCGTGAAACAGCAAATTGGGTTGTAGCTGGTGCTTTAGCTAAACAGTTAATTTCGTCTATAAATATTAATGCTTTTACTTCTTCTGTTGGTGAAATTTTTATAGATAAACCTTATCAAGATTTAGATTTTTCTAAAACTGAAAGTAACATTGTTCGTTGTCCTGATGAAGCTTCCGCAGAAAAAATGATAAATAGAATACAAGAAATTAGAAAAGCCGGAGATACTATTGGTGGTACTATTACTTGTGTTGCAAAAAATGTACCTGTTGGTTTAGGTGAGCCTATTTTTAATAAATTACATGCAGAATTAGGTAAAGCGATGCTTTCTATTAATGCTGTAAAAGGTTTTGAATTTGGTAGCGGATTTTGTGGTGCTAAAATGAAAGGTTCTGAGCATAATGATATTTTTAATGCTGATGGCTCTACGCAGTCTAATCTTTCCGGAGGAATTCAAGGAGGAATTAGTAACGGAATGGATATTTACTTTAGAGTTGCCTTTAAACCTGTTGCAACAATAATGAGTTCTCAACAAACCATTAATTCTGAAAATAAAATTACAGAAATCACAGGAAAAGGAAGACATGACCCTTGTGTTGTACCAAGAGCTGTACCAATTGTAGAAGCGATGACTGCTTTGGTACTAGCCGATTTTTGGTTACTTAATAGAACTAGAAAAATTTAATAAAAAAAAGCGAAACTTTTAAGTTTCGCTTTTTTTTATGCTAAATGCCATACCTTTTATTTTAATAACTTCTCTAAATCATAAAAATAAAAATTCCTATCGTTATTCATTGCAACAAACAAACCACTTTTAAATGTTTTATTTAAAGGCGTGGTCACAACGTCACAACCATCTGTTTCTAATGTCGTTAAATTTACTGCTTTCACAAACTCATTTGTTTTTCTGTCAAACAAATTAAATTGCCCTTTTTGTTGATCTGAAACAATAATATATCCTGTTTCATTTTCCTGTTTAGCGATGGCTATTCCTTCAATATCTCTTTCAAAATATGCACCACCAAAACAAGCGATCTCCTGATTTCCTTTTGAAGGTTCTGCATAATATTTACGAATGCAATGCCCTTCATCTGAATAGTAAACAAAGCCCATTTCTGCATCAATAGCAATAGCTTCAATTTCTTTCTTACCACTAAATTCACCAAACTTACGTACCAAAGTCGTCTTTATTTGAGCATCTTCTAAACTTAGTTTATACTGATATAAATATCCTTTAGTTGGCCCTGATTTTCTTCCTACTATTGCATAAAAGCTACTATCAATAGGTGATTTATAGGTAGCTATTCCCATAGGAAGTCTGTTTTCAATATTTTCCTCATCTTCAAAAACAATAAAACCTCCTTCATCCAATGCTTTCATCTCTGGAATAGAAAAAATTCTTATTTGTTGTGTTTCTCTTTCCGTAAATACTAAAAGATCAACCTTTGTAGAATCATTAATATGAAAACCATAAGCTACATCTACGTTATTGGGTCTTTTAATATTTCTAATGGTTTTCTCCTCTATAATTTCACCTTCTAAATTGTATGCATAAATGGCACCATTGGTTTTTTTATCAGTACCAAAAACAATACTTTTTGATGGATCTGTTGGATGAACCCAAATGGCAGGATCATCAGTATCATTTAAAGCTTTTTCTGTAATTACATCTGGTAAAATTGCTGGCAGCTTACTTCCTTTAGTACAAGAAAAGACACTTAAAAGACCAACAATAAAACTATATTTTAGGTATAAATTCATACTCATCTTATTTTTTAAATAAATCATATTTCAATCCTATAGTTACACTTCTTCCATAATACTCCATTTGCATTGTTCTCGCTTTAACACCCTGAAAATAACGCAATGGTTGATCTGTAATATTATTCACAGAAAAATAAGTACTAAACCCATTTCCTATTCTGTAAGATCCATTAAAATCTACTAAAAACTGCTCGCCATAATATCTATCTTGAAAAGCACTTCCTCCAATTTCATCAATATAAGAATCTGAATAGTTTGCAGACAAACGTAAGCTTAGTTTCTTACTAGCGTAGGCTAAAGATGCATTAAACATGTTTGGTGTTGTACCTGGTAAATCTAAATCGGTTCTTTCTTCACCGTCTTCATTTCTAATACCATTTGTACTTGATGTTAAATATGTATAATTTAACATAATGCTGAAGTTTTTGGCAAATCCTGGTAAAAAATCTAACTGACGTTGAAAACTTATTTCAGCTCCCAAAATACTAGCATCATCTCCGTTTTGTGGTTGAAATACATCAAAACCTGTCGTATTTGATCCATAAATATCATTCGTAGTTTTTGTCTGATACGTATAAATAAAATCTTCAATATTTTTTTGGAATACTCCTCCAGAAACAATACCAATACTTTCAAAATAATGCTCTGCCATTATATCAAAATTCATAGAGGTTGTTGCTTTTAAATTTGGATTTCCTACAACTATTTCTTCATCGTCATTCACCACATCTATACTAGGCACAATATCTTTATAGTTTGGTCTTGCCAGCGTGTTTGTCCATGCAAAACGGAAAACTGTTTCGTTACTTAAATTGTATTTTAGATGCACTCCTGGTAAAATATTTATATATTTTTTTTCTTTAGTAATATCACCTAAAACATCTTCTTCATCTTTAATATTTTTTCCTGTTGCTTCTGTTCTTGTAGCCTCTACTCTTACACCTGCTAGTACGGTAAACTTGTCAGATATTTTTTGATTTACCATAAGGTAACCAGCATACACTTCTTCTTTAACATTATAATTTTTCCTAAGATATTCGCTAGGTTCATCTTTTTCCTCAAATAAAGTTGCATTTTTTAAATCTAAACTCCCTAAAAATTTATTATCTGCAAATTGTCCTGCAACATATTTGCTACCTGCTAAGTAATTTGCATCAGTTTGATCTACTAAAGGTACAGCAGATAGTTTGTCTAAATCTGAATTTAAAGGCTCATATTCATAAAAGTTATTACTTCTTCCTTTTTCTTTTATCTTAGAACGGATTCCAAATTTTATAAACCCATTATTCGTATCAAAAAAGTTAGCCGGTAGTTTAAAATTTACAAATGTGTTAAAATCTTTTTCATCTGTGTATTTATTCTCTGCTGTAATTTCTTTTAGTTTAAACTTACTAATAGCTACATCGCTTGCATTAACTGCTGTAATTAAAGGAAACTCTGAGTCATTTAAGGCTTCATTTAAGGCAACATCTTTTACTCTATAAGAAATATAGCGCTCATTTAAACGCTCTTCAGATGCTTTTGCATAAGAAGACATCCAATCCATTTCTAAGTTACCAAATATATGATTACCACCTAAACTGTAATTTTGCATCCGTTGGTCTTCGAGACGTGTATTTTTGTTTCTATCATTATCAATCCCTCCTTTTGTTTGTCTATCTATTTCACCTTCGTAACCAATAATATTATTTGAAGCATCTAATTCTGCTTTAATTTTTTTGTAACGTAATCTGAAACGATTTTCTCTATCATCTCTCCAGTTATACATACTTTTAAAATAAATAGTATTATTGGCATCTAAAGCATAATCAAAATTTGCAGAAAAACTACGACGAATACGTTCTACTATATACGTTCTAACGTCAGATTCAGCAATGTAGGGTTTCACTTCTACGTCATCTCCATTTGTATTTTCAGCTTTACTGGTCCATTCTGCTTCTACATTATCAGATCCAAAATCGTTATTATTTAGGGAAGCAGAGAACATCCATCCAAATTTTTTATTTTTAGATTTACCACCAACTAAAAAAGAGCCATTTAACTTTTCTTTGTTCGTTATAAAGTTTAGACCACCACCAAGTGTAGCAGAAGCTCTAAATCCGTTAGGAGATGTTTTCGTAACCAAGTTTACAGAACCACCTAAAGCATCAGCATCCATATCTGGTGTTACCGCTTTGTTTACCTCAATCAATTGAATCATATCAGATGGAATTAAATCCATTTGAACATTTCTATTATCGCCTTCGGCTGAAGGAATACGACTTCCATTTAAGGTAACTGAATTTAATTGCGGTGCTAAACCTCTAATAATTACATTACGTGCTTCTCCTTGATCTACTTGCATAGTAATTCCGGGAATACGTTTTACAGCATCACCTATATTAGCATCAGGAAATTTCCCTATTTGATCTGTAGATACAATATTTGTAATATTTTGTTTATTTTTTTGTGAATTTAAAGCTCTTGCTTGCCCGTTTAATCTGTATGATTTAATTACAATATTATCAAGCTGTATACTTTCTGAATTTAACTCAAATTCTACTGTTACTGTTTCATTTTCTTTAACTAAAACTTCTTTTGTTATATCATTATATCCTAAATAAGAAACTTTAATAATATGTTTTTTTGCTGAAACGGATAAAATAGTAAACCTACCATCGAAGTCTGAAATATCTCCTTTTTTAAGGTTTTCTATTACAATATTAGCTCCCGGAACAGAGATACCATTTTCATCTATTATTAAACCTTTTATATTTCCTGTCTGTGCAGATAATTCTTTACTTGTAAATGATATGCATATCATTACAAATAAAAATTTTAAAAAATTAAATTGTTTCATTATTAGTTATATTGGTTTGTTTTAAGACCTCAAAACTATTTATAAAACACATAAGAATGGTTACCTAAACGAAAACATAAAGATAATTTCCACACACAAAATGGACGTCTTAACGTTTAGTTAAAATAATATTTACAATAAACTTAATAATTAAAATCCTATGGACTAATTAGGAAGTTAGTCTTCATATAGATAGAAAAGAAGCTTCTAAGAAAAGACTCCTATAAAAAAGAGACTGTCTTTATAAGACAGTCTCTTTACTAATTTTTATGCTTGCCCTGTAGGGCCGAAATTCATTGGTACTGGAGGTTGTTCATAATCTTTAATTTCACCATTAGCTTCCTCAAATTTTCGAACATTATCTGCTAATGCTTTAGTTAATCTCTTTGCGTGCTGCGGTGTTAATATAATTCTAGATTTTACTTTAGCCTTTGGTACACCAGGCATAATATTAATAAAATCTACAATAAATTCTGATACAGAATGATTGATAATTGCCAAGTTAGAATATGTTCCTTCTGCAATTTCTTGGTCTAATTCTATATTTAGTTGTCCGTCTTTATTTTGATTTTCTTCCATAATCTGTTTTATTGAATTGTATAATTGATAAACTTTTTAAAGGTACAAAAAATAAAAAAGTTGAACTGAATAGTGTAAATAAATTACAATAAACAATTCAACTTTTATAATTTTAAACATTTAACGAGTAAACGTTATTTAGAAACTCTTTTCTATTTCGTCTTTAGGACCAACTAGAATTTTTTCATAAGCTCTCATTCCTGTTCCTGCTGGTATTCTCTTACCAACAATTACATTTTCTTTTAAGCCTTCTAATGTATCTATTTTACCACTTACAGCAGCCTCGTTTAATACTTTTGTAGTTTCTTGGAAAGAAGCTGCAGAAATAAACGATTTTGTTTGAAGTGATGCTCTTGTAATACCTTGTAAAACTTGTTCAGCCGTTGCCGGTTTAGCATCTCTTGCCTCCACTAAGTTTTGATCATTTCTTCTTAATAAAGAATTTTCATCTCTTAATTGACGTGCAGAAATAATCTGACCAGGTTTTAAGTTCTCAGAATCTCCAGCCTCTTCAACAACTTTCATTCCATAAATTGCATCATTGTCTTTGATAAAGTCAATCTTATGAATTAATTGATTCTCTAAGAATAATGTATCTCCAGAATCTATAATTTTAACTTTACGCATCATTTGACGAACAACAACTTCGAAATGCTTGTCATTAATTTTCACACCCTGTAAACGATATACTTCTTGTATTTCATTTACTAAGTATTCTTGTACTGCAGAAGGTCCTTTTATTCTTAAAATATCTGAAGGAGTTGTTGCTCCGTCTGATAAAGGCATACCTGCTTTAATAAAGTCATTCTCTTGAACTAAAATCTGATTAGAAAGCTTCACTAGATACTTACTAATATCTCCAGTTTTAGACTCAACGATAATCTCTCTATTTCCACGTTTGATTTTCCCGAAAGAAACAACACCATCAATCTCAGAAACTACAGAAGGGTTAGAAGGGTTACGTGCTTCGAATAATTCTGTTACACGTGGTAAACCTCCAGTAATATCTCCTGCTTTACCAGATTTTCTTGGTATTTTAACTAACGTATGTCCAGATTCTACCATCTGCCCATCATCAATCATTAAGTGTGCACCTACAGGTAAACTGTAAGAACGTAAAGCGTTACCGTCTTTGTCTTCAATAATTAAAGAAGCAATAATTTTCTTGTTCTTAGAGTCAATCATTACTTTCTCCTGGAAACCAGTTTGCTCATCAATTTCAACAGAGTAGTTAATACCTTGTTGCAAGTTGTCAAACTTCACTTTTCCTTCGAATTCAGAAACAATTACACCGTTAAATGGATCCCACTGTACAATTGCATCTCCTTTTTTGATTGTTTTTCTTTCTTTATCAAAAATAATAGAACCGTAAGGAAGAATGTTTGTACTCTGTGTAATACCCGTTTTCTTATCTATAATTTTAATCTCTGCTGTTCTAGAAATAATAATATCTATTTCTTTTCCATCATTGTCTTTACCAACTACAGTTCTTAAATCATCTATAGTTACATTACCATCAAACTTAGCAATTAACTTATTCTCTTGAGAAATGTTACCAGCAACCCCACCAACGTGGAATGTACGTAACGTTAACTGTGTACCTGGCTCTCCAATAGATTGTGCTGCAATTACACCAACTGCCTCACCAATTTGAACTTTGTTAAGAGTCGATAAACTCTGACCATAACATTTTGCACAAATACCTTTTGTAGATTCACATGATAATGCAGATCTAACTTCAACGCTATCGATACCAGACTTTTCAACAGCTTGCGCTAATTTAAAAGTAATTGGTTCATTTGCTTCTAAAATTAGTTCTTCTGTTAATGGATGATATACATCGTTTAAAGAAATACGTCCTTCAATTCTATCTGATAAAGATTCTACAATCTCATCATTTTTCTTTAATGGAGCAACTTCTAAACCTCTTAATGTGCCACAATCTTCTTCATTAATAATAACATCTTGAGAAACATCTACTAATCTACGTGTTAAGTAACCAGCATCTGCCGTTTTTAACGCGGTATCTGCTAATCCTTTACGTGCACCGTGTGTAGAGATAAAGTATTCAAGAATAGATAAACCTTCCTTAAAGTTAGAAAGAATCGGATTCTCAATAATTTCTCCACCACCTGCAGTAGATTTTTTAGGTTTTGCCATTAATCCACGCATACCTGTTAACTGACGAATTTGTTCTTTAGAACCCCTTGCACCAGAATCAAGCATCATATATACCGAGTTAAAACCTTGTTGGTCTTCACGCAGACGCTTCATAGATAATTCAGTTAAATCGTTATTGGTTCTACCCCAAATATCAATTACCTGATTATAACGCTCTTTTTGCGTTAACATCCCCATATTATAGTTTCCTACAATAACTTCAACTTCTTTATTAGCAGCATCAATCATTCCTTGTTTTTCTTTAGGAATAATAATATCACCTAATGAGAATGATAAACCACCTTGGAAGGCAAATTTATATCCCATGTTTTTTATTTCATCTAAGAAATCTCCTGTTGTTGGAATATCTGTAGCTTTTAAAATACCACCAATAATTCCACGTAAGTTTTTCTTAGTTAATACTTCGTTAATGTAACCAGCTTTAGCAGGAACTTTTTCGTTAAATAAAACTCTACCAACAGTAGTTTTTATAATTTTTCGAACTTGCTCTCCGTTTTCATCAACATCGTAAGTTCTTACTTTAATTCCAGCATTTAAGTCTACCATTTCTTCGTTAAAAGCAATCGTTACTTCTTCTGGTGAATAAAAAGTTAATCCTTCTCCTTTAATTTTAACTTCTGGAGTAGAGACTCTCTCCTTTGTCATATAGTATAAACCAAGTACCATATCCTGAGAAGGTACAGTAACTGGAGCACCATTTGCAGGATTTAAGATATTATGAGAAGCCAACATTAATAATTGTGCTTCTAAAATAGCTTCTGGCCCTAATGGTAAGTGAACCGCCATTTGATCCCCATCGAAATCGGCATTAAATGCTGAACATGCTAGTGGATGTAATTGAATTGCTTTTCCTTCAATTAATTTTGGTTGAAAAGCCTGTATACCAAGTCTGTGCAATGTAGGAGCCCTGTTTAATAAAACTGGATGACCTTTAATTACATTTTCTAAAATATCCCAAACAACTGGTTCTTTTCTGTCTATTATTTTCTTTGCAGATTTAACTGTTTTTACAATTCCTCTTTCAATTAATTTTCTAATTACAAAAGGCTTGTAAAGTTCAGCTGCCATATCTTTAGGGATACCACATTCTGAAAGTCTTAATTCTGGTCCAACAACAATTACAGAACGTGCAGAATAATCAACACGCTTTCCTAATAAATTCTGACGGAAACGTCCTTGTTTACCTTTTAATGAATCTGATAAAGATTTTAAAGGTCTATTAGATTCAGTTTTTACTGCAGATGATTTACGTGTGTTATCTAATAAAGAATCAACAGATTCCTGTAACATACGTTTTTCATTACGTAAAATAACTTCAGGAGCTTTTATCTCTACCAATCTTTTTAAACGATTGTTTCTGATAATTACTCTTCTGTATAAATCATTTAAATCTGAAGTAGCAAAACGACCTCCATCTAATGGCACTAGTGGTCTTAATTCTGGTGGAATTACCGGAACTGCTTTCAAGATCATCCATTCTGGATTGTTCTCTCTATTCTTTTGAGAATCTCTAAATGCTTCAACAACATTTAAACGTTTTAATGCTTCTGTTTTACGTTGTTTAGAAGTTTCAGTATTCGCTTTATGTCTTAAATCAAATGATAATTGCTCTAAATCTATTCTAGCCAATAAATCAATTAAACATTCAGCACCCATTTTAGCTATAAACTTGTTTGGGTCTTCGTCATCTAAATATTGATTCTCTTGTGGTAATTCATCTACAATATCTAAGTACTCCTCCTCTGTTAAGAAATCCATTTTTTGCAATGGTTCTCCTTCAACATTCTTAGCAATACCAGGTTGTATTACTACGTATCTCTCGTAGTAAATAATCATGTCTAACTTTTTAGATGGCAAACCTAAAAGGTATCCCATTTTGTTAGGTAATGATCTAAAGTACCAAATATGAGCTACAGGAACTACCAAATTGATATGTCCTACTCTATCTCTACGTACTTTCTTTTCTGTAACTTCTACCCCACATCTATCACAAACAATTCCTTTGTAACGTATTCTTTTGTACTTTCCACAAGCACATTCATAATCCTTTACAGGACCGAAAATACGCTCACAAAATAAACCATCTCTTTCTGGTTTGTGCGTACGGTAATTTATAGTTTCTGGTTTTAAAACTTCACCTTTAGAGATTTCTAAAATAGCTTCTGGTGATGATAAACCAATTGAGATTTTGTTAAACTTTTTTACAGTGTATTTCTCTTGTTTTCTTGCCATGTCTTTTAATAAGTATTCAGTTGGCAGTATTCAATTTCCAATAACGAAATTGTTATTGGAAATTGGTTACTGAAAAAATTTATTCTTCTAATCTAACGTCTAAACCTAAACCTTTCAGTTCGTGCATTAATACATTAAATGACTCTGGTAAACCTGGCTCTGGCATAGTTTCACCTTTCACAATACTTTCGTATGTTTTAGCTCTACCCATAACATCATCAGACTTTACAGTTAAGATTTCTCTTAAGATACTAGACGCACCGTATGCTTCTAGTGCCCAAACTTCCATCTCTCCAAAACGCTGACCACCAAACTGAGCTTTACCTCCTAATGGTTGTTGTGTAATTAATGAATACGGTCCAATAGAACGTGCATGCATTTTATCTTCAATCATATGTCCTAACTTAATCATATAAATGATACCAACTGTTGCTGGTTGATCGAAACGTTTTCCTGTTCCCCCATCATATAAATAAGTATGTCCAAATCTTGGTACACCAGCCTCATCTGTAATTTCGTTGATCTGATCTAAAGATGCTCCATCAAAAATTGGCGTTGCATATTTAGTCCCTAATTTTTGACCTGCCCAACCAAGAACAGTTTCATAAATTTGACCAATGTTCATACGAGACGGTACACCTAATGGATTTAACACGATATCTACTGGTGTTCCATCCTCTAAGAAAGGCATGTCTTCTGCTCTTACAATACGAGCAACAATACCTTTATTTCCGTGACGTCCCGCCATTTTATCTCCTACCTTTAATTTACGCTTCTTAGCAATGTAAACCTTAGCTAGTTTTAAAATTCCTGCAGGTAATTCATCTCCAACAGAGATTGTAAATTTTTGACGACGTAAAGAACCTTGTAAATCATTTACTTTGATTTTATAGTTGTGAACTAATTCACCTACTAAATCATTTAACTCTTTATCAGTTGTCCAAGAACCTGTTAAATGCACATAATCATCAACAGAATTTAACATTTTAAGCGTATATTTTTTACCTTTTGGTAAAACTTCTTCTCCTAAATCATTAAAAACCCCTTGAGATGTTTTTCCACTGATTAAAGTGAATAATTTTTCAATTAATTCATCTTTTAATCCTTCAAACTTAGATACAAAAGAAGATTCTAAAGTTGCAACTGCTTCTTTGTCTCTTAATCTCTTGTTCTTATCTTTAACAGCTCTTCTAAATAATTTTTTATCAATTACTACACCTCTTAATGATGGAGAAGCTTTTAATGATGCGTCTTTTACATCACCTGCTTTATCACCAAAAATAGCTCGTAATAATTTTTCTTCTGGAGTTGGGTCAGATTCTCCTTTTGGTGTAATTTTACCAATTAAGATATCACCAGGATTTACTTCTGCCCCAATTCTTATCATTCCATTTTCATCTAAATCTTTTGTAGCTTCTTCAGAAACGTTAGGAATATCATTAGTCAACTCTTCAGTTCCTAATTTTGTATCTCTAACATCTAAAGAGTACTCATCAATGTGAATAGATGTAAATATATCTTCACGAACAACTTTTTCTGAAATTACAATTGCATCCTCAAAGTTATACCCTTTCCAAGGCATAAAGGCTACTTTCATATTTCTTCCTAAAGCTAATTCTCCTTTTTGTGTTGCATAACCTTCACAAAGAACTTGACCTTCTTCAACTCTATCTCCTTTTTCAACAATCGGTTTTAAGTTAATATTAGTTCCTTGGTTGGTTTTTCTGAATTTAATTAAGTTATAAGAAATTTCATCAGATTCAAAACTTACAAGTTTCTCCTCGTCTGTTCTATCATACTTAATCGTAATTTTACGAGCATCTACATAAATAACTTCTCCAGGTCCTTCTGCATTGATTAAAATACGAGAATCTTTTGCAACTCTGCGTTCTAAACCTGTACCTACAATTGGAGACTCTGGTCTTAATAATGGAACTGCTTGACGCATCATGTTAGATCCCATTAATGCTCGATTGGCATCATCATGTTCCAAGAAAGGAATTAAAGATGCAGATATAGAAGCAATTTGATTTGGAGCAACGTCCATCAAATTAATTTCATTTCGAGTAACAACAGGAAAATCACCTTCTTCTCTAGCAATAACTTTATCTAAAACAATAGATCCATCCTCATTCAATTCTAAGTTAGATTGGGCAGTTTTCATACCTTCTTCTTCCTCTGCACTTAAATAAATAGGTTCATCTGTTGATACGATACCATTATCCACTTTTCTGTAAGGAGTTTCAATAAACCCTAAATTATTCACTTTTGCGAAAACAGCAAGTGATGAAATTAAACCAATATTTGGTCCCTCAGGAGTTTCAATTGGACACAAACGACCATAGTGGGTATAGTGAACATCACGAACTTCGAAACCTGCTCTTTCTCTTGATAAACCACCCGGTCCAAGAGCAGATAATCTACGCTTGTGAGTAATCTCTGCTAATGGATTCGTTTGATCCATAAACTGAGATAATTGGTTGGTACCAAAAAATGAGTTAATTACTGACGATAATGTTTTAGCGTTAATCAAATCGATAGGTGTAAACACCTCGTTATCACGTACATTCATACGTTCACGAATTGTTCTAGCCATACGTGCTAAACCAACACCGAATTGACCTGCTAATTGCTCACCAACAGTTCTTACACGTCTGTTAGATAAGTGATCAATATCATCTACCTCTGCTTTAGAGTTAATTAATTCAATAAGATATTTAATTATAGTTATAATATCTAACTTCGTTAATACTTTCTGATCAATAGGTTCATTCAACTGAAGTTTAGTGTTCATTCTAAAACGACCAACTTCTCCTAAATTATAACGTTGTTCTGAAAAGAATAACTTATCTATAATACCTCTTGCAGTCTCCTCATCTGGCGGTTCTGCATTACGTAATTGTCTATAAATATGTTCTACAGCTTCTTTTTCAGAATTTGTAGGATCCTTTTGTAATGTATTATGAATAATTGCATAGTCTGCCATATCGTTATCTTCTTTATGAAGTAAAACGGTTTTAGCACCTGCATCAATTATCTCATCAATATGTTCTTTATCTAAAATTGTATCACGATCGAAAATAATTTCATTTCTTTCAATAGATACAACTTCTCCAGTATCTTCATCTACGAAATCTTCATGCCAAGTTTTTAAAACTCTAGCAGCCAATTTGCGACCTAATACTTTTTTTAACCCAGCTTTAGAAACTTTTACTTCTTCAGCAAGATCAAAAATTTCTAAAATATCTTTATCTCTTTCAAAACCTATAGCTCTGAATAATGTTGTTACTGGTAATTTTTTCTTTCTATCAATATAAGCATACATTACTTGATTGATATCGGTAGCAAACTCTATCCAAGAACCTTTAAAAGGAATTACCCTAGCAGAATATAATTTTGTTCCGTTTGCATGGAAAGATTGCCCAAAGAATACACCAGGAGACCTGTGTAATTGAGAAACTACAACACGCTCTGCACCATTAATTACAAAGGTACCTGAGTTTGTCATATAAGGAATTGTACCAAGATATACATCTTGAACAATAGTTTCGAAATCTTCGTGTTCTGGGTCTGTACAATATAATTTTAGACGTGCTTTTAAAGGCACACTATGTGTTAAACCTCTTTCAATACATTCTTGAATTGAATATCTTGGTGGGTCTACAAAGTAATCTAAAAACTCTAATACAAATTGATTTCTTGTATCAGTAATTGGAAAGTTATCCATGAAGGTTTTGTATAAACCTTCTTCACCTCTTTCTTCTGCCTTAGTCTGAAGTTGGAAAAAATCTTGAAAAGATTTTACCTGAATATCCAAAAAGTCTGGATACTCTTTAATCATTTGAGAAGTAGCGAAGTTGATTCTTTCAGTAGTGTTTTTCGTTGCCAAAAGAGAATATTTTTTTGATTAAAATCTGAAATAAAATAAAAAACGAATATATACACAAAATGGTTTAGGTCTAGAAACGAAAGTTTCTAGTACCTAAACCTAAATTTGTTTTCCCAATACGCCTTAACGCTGGGAGTAATAGCTTATTTAAGCTCTACCTCAGCTCCAGCTTCTTCTAATGATGCTTTAAGCGCTGCTGCTTCATCCTTAGTTACACCTTCTTTAACTGCTGCTGGTGCGCTATCAACGATACCTTTAGCTTCTTTCAAACCTAAACCAGTTAATTCTTTAACTAATTTTACAACTGCAAGTTTAGAACCACCTGCTGCAGTTAAAATTACGTCAAATTCAGTTTGCTCTTCTGCTTCATCTTCTCCTCCTGCTGCTGGTCCTGCTACCGCTACTGCTGCTGCTGCTGGCTCAATACCATACTCATCTTTTAATATAGTAGCTAATTCATTAACTTCTTTTACTGTTAAGTTAACTAATTGCTCTGCGAAATCTTTTAATTCTGCCATTGTAATTGTTTTTAAAATGTTGTTTATTATAGTTTATTTGTGCGCGTAATTATTTCTCAGATAATGTTTTAACGATACCTGAAAGTATTTGTCCACCTGATTGTAATGCTGAAATAACATTCTTAGCAGGAGACTGTAATAATCCAATGATTTCTCCAATAAGTTCTTCTCTAGATTTAATATCTACTAAAGCATCTAATTGATCATCACCGATATAGATAGATTCTTCTGCAAATGCACCTTTTAATAAAGGCTTATTCTTAGATTTCTTTCTAAATTCTTTGATTAATTTCGCAGGTGCATTCGCAGCCTCAGAAATCATCATTGAAGTATTTCCTTTTAATACTGTTGGTAAGTCTCCAAAATCTTTATCTGAAGCTTCCATTGCTTTTGCAAGTAATGTATTCTTAACAACTGATAACTGAACATTAGCCTTAAAACAAGCTCTACGTAAATTAGAGGTCGTTTGTGCGTTTAATCCAGAAATATCTGCTAAATATAACGTATTTGTGTCTGCTAATACTGCTGTTAAATCTTGTATTACTTGTGATTTCTCTTCTCTAGTCATGATTATAAGTTTTAACGTATTAAACAGCTTTCACCTCAACCTCAATACTAGGACTCATAGTACTAGACATAAAAACGCTTTTCACATACGTTCCTTTTGCAGTTGTTGGTTTCAATTTAATAATTGTTTGTATTAACTCGTTTGCATTTTCTTCAATTTTCTTAGCATCAAAAGATACTTTACCAATTGCAGCATGAACGATACCAGTTTTGTCAACTTTAAAGTCAATTTTACCAGCTTTTACATCTTGTACAGCTTTTGCAACATCCATTGTTACAGTACCAGTTTTTGGATTTGGCATTAAACCTCTAGGACCTAAAATTCTTCCTAATGGTCCTAACTTACCCATTACACTCGGCATTGTAATAATAACATCTACATCTGTCCATCCTCCTTTAATCTTTTGAAGGTATTCATCTAATCCAACATAATCTGCACCTGCTGCTGTAGCTTCTGCTTCTTTATCTGGAGTTACTAATGCTAATACTTTTACATCTTTTCCAGTTCCGTGAGGTAATGTTACAACTCCACGAACCATTTGATTTGCTTTACGAGGATCTACTCCTAAACGTATTGCTAAATCTACTGATGCATCAAACTTTACATTAGTAATGTCTTTGACTAGCGCTGAAGCTGCTGCTAAATCATAAGATTTAGAGCTATCTACCTTTGCGTAAGCTTCTTTTTGCTTTTTTGTTAATTTTGCCATTTTACTACTTTTTATAAAGTTTATGCTGGTGCATCACCTTTTACTGTTAATCCCATAGAACGTGCTGTACCTGCAATCATACGCATTGCTGAAGAAATTTCAAAGGCATTTAAATCTACCATTTTATCTTCTGCAATCGCTTTAATTTGATCCCAAGTAACTGATGCTACTTTCTTTCTGTTTGGTTCTCCAGAACCTTTTTTAATTTTGGCCGCTTCTAGTAACTGAACTGCTGCAGGAGGAGTTTTTACAACAAAATCAAACGATTTGTCTTTATAAACAGTAATCGCAACAGGCAAAACTTTACCTTGTTTATCTTGCGTTCTTGCATTAAACTGTTTACAGAACTCCATAATGTTAACACCAGCAGCTCCTAAAGCGGGTCCAACCGGCGGCGATGGATTCGCTGCGCCTCCCCTTACTTGTAACTTAACTACTTTACTAACTTCTTTTGCCATTTTAAAAATGTTTAATGATTTGTTTTAATTTGGAAGCTAAAAACAAATCGATATCTATATATATTTGTGTAACAATTATATCTTTTCTACTTGCATATAACTTAATTCTAAAGGTGTCTTTCTTCCGAATATCTTCACCATTACTTCAAGTTTACGCTTTTCTTCATTTACTTTTTCTATTGTTCCGTCAAATCCATTAAAAGGACCATCAACAACTTTTACAGTTTCCCCAATATTAAAAGGAATTGCAATATTTTCATCTTGAACAGAAAGTTCATCAACCTTACCTAACATTCTATTCACTTCCGATTTACGCATAGGAACAGGCTCACCACCTTTGACTTCACCTAAAAAGCCAATAACTCCCGTAATCCCTTTAATTACGTGAGGTACTTCTCCTGAAAGATTAGCTTCCACCATAATATAACCAGGAAAATAAACTCTTTCTCTGTTTACCTTCTTTCCGTTTCTTATCTGAATAACTTTTTCTGTAGGTACAATAACTTGACTTACATAATCTGATAAACCAACACGTGATATTTCAGTTTCTATATAAGCTTTAACTTTATTTTCTTGTCCACCAATGGCTCTAACTACATACCATTTCATTACTGAATCAGCTGCCATTATTAGTTAGATTTAAACATTGAGAAAAAATTATCTAAACCTGTTTGAAAAACATAGTCTATACCAGCTACTGCTAATGCGAACAAGATAGTAAATACAGCTACAGTTACTGTTGTTTTTTGAGCATCTTCTTTTGAGATCCAAGTCATATGATTACTTAACTCATCAAAAGAATCTTTAATATATTGTATAAACTTCATTCTACTTGTATGTTTTTGCACGGGCGGAGAGATTCGAACTCCCGACAGCTGGTTTTGGAGACCAGTGCTCTACCGCTGAACTACGCCCGTTTCTTATTCATTGATAAAGGCGTTCCGTTAAAAACGGAACACCCTTAAAATTTATTTACTAATAAATTAATAATAATATTAATCTAATAATTCAGTTACCTGACCAGCTCCAACTGTTCTACCACCCTCACGGATTGCGAAACGTAAACCAATATTTAATGCAATTGGTTGAATTAAGTCTACAGTAATTGTTAAGTTATCTCCTGGCATTACCATTTCTACACCATCAGGCAAGTTAATTGTACCTGTTACATCTGTAGTTCTAACATAGAACTGTGGACGATAGTTGTTATGAAATGGAGTATGACGACCACCTTCTTCTTTCTTTAAAACATATACTTCTGCTTTAAATTTAGCGTGTGGTGTTACAGAACCTGGCTTACAGATTACCATACCTCTTTTTATATCTTCTTTAGCAATACCTCTTAACAAGATACCTGCATTATCTCCTGCTTCACCTCTATCTAAGATTTGACGGAACATTTCAATACCAGTAACAGTAGAAGTCATTTTCACAGCTCCCATACCAATAATATCAACAACATCACCTGTATTTGCAATACCAGTTTCGATACGACCTGTAGCAACAGTTCCACGACCGGTAATTGAAAACACATCTTCAACAGGCATTAAGAAATCTTTATCAACTTCTCTTAAAGGCTCTTCAATCCAAACATCAACTTGTGCCATCAATTCCAACACAGTATCAACCCATTTTTGTTCACCATTTAACGCTCCTAAAGCAGAACCTGAAACAACAGGACCATTATCTCCATCATAATCATAGAAAGACAACAATTCTCTTACTTCCATATCAACTAACTCAAGTAACTCCTCATCATCTACCATGTCAACTTTATTCAAGAAAACAACCATACGAGGAATACCTACCTGACGACCTAATAAAATATGCTCTCTAGTTTGAGGCATTGGACCATCTGTAGCAGCAACTACTAATATAGCACCATCCATTTGAGCAGCACCTGTTACCATATTTTTCACGTAATCCGCGTGACCTGGACAATCAACGTGAGCATAGTGACGATTTGCTGTTTGATATTCTACATGTGAAGTATTAATTGTAATACCTCTTTCTTTTTCTTCTGGTGCATTATCAATCTGATCAAATGATCTTGCTTCAGAAAAACCAGCATCAGCTAATACTTTAGTAATAGCCGCAGTTAATGTAGTCTTACCGTGATCTACGTGTCCGATTGTACCAATGTTTAAGTGTGGTTTCGAACGGTCAAAATTTGCTTTTGCCATGATTATTAATTTTAATTCTTAGTTTAAATATATTTAATGTGTAATAATACATAAATGAGCCAGCGATGGGACTTGAACCCACGACCTCATCCCTACCAAGGATGCGCTCTACCAACTGAGCTACACCGGCTTGTTGATATTTTGAGCGAAAGACCGGGTTCGAACCGGCGACATTCAGCTTGGAAGGCTGACGCTCTACCAACTGAGCTACTTTCGCGTTATGTAAATTGTGGGGAGAGCAGGATTCGAACCTGCGAAGACGTAGTCAACGGAGTTACAGTCCGTCCTCGTTGGCCGCTTGAGTATCTCCCCTTTAATTTACTATTTTAATGAACTTAAAGCTACCTTCGTAACTTATTTTTTTTGAGCCGATGGAGGGACTCGAACCCACGACCTGCTGATTACAAATCAGCTGCTCTAGCCAGCTGAGCTACATCGGCTTTTGATGTTAAAAAACAACCCGCTATTTCTAACGGATTGCAAATATATAAAGTTTTCTCGTATTTCAAAACTTATTTATAATATTTTTTTGTTTTTTTCTTGTTTTATGAAATTTGAGCATCTCTTTGCTTCTCTTTAGATCTCTTTAATTGTCTTTTTAAATTATCAACAGCAGCGTTTACGCCTTCTTCGAAGGTTTTTGTTTCTCTTTTTACGATCAATTCACTTCCAGGGATATTTATTTTTATTTCTGTGATTTTATTTTCTTTATCACTTGTATTTTGAACTTTTAAAAAAATCTCTGCATTTACGATCTTATCATGGAACTTTGTTAATGTCGAAACTTTAGTTTCTACAAATTCAATTAATTCGTTATCTGCGTTAAAATTTACTGATTGCGTGAATACTTTCATTTAGTCGTTTTTTTTATTGCTTCTAGGGTGAGCCTGATTATACACTTTTTTTATTGCATCAAGACTATTATGCGTATAGACTTGTGTGGAAGCTAAAGAAGAATGCCCTAGCAACTCTTTAACTGAATTTAAATCTGCTCCTTCATTTAAAAGGTGTGTTGCAAAAGAGTGCCTTAAAATATGAGGACTCTTTTTTACCTTTGAAGAGACCTGACTAAAGTAAGAATTTATAATTCTGTACACAAGTGTTTCATATAGTTTATTTCCTTTTGAAGTAATTAAAAGAAATTCTGAATTAAATCTATTTTTCGATTTTAACTCTACATACTTATTTAAAGTTTCTAATACAGAAGTAAGTATTGGTACAAAGCGCTCCTTATTTCTTTTCCCTAAAACTTTAATGGTCTTTTCCGAAATATTTACCTCCGCTTCTTTTATATTTATTAATTCTGTTCTTCGGATGCCAGTTGAATACAAAAGTTCTACTATTAACTTATTTCTAATAGCATCAAAATTTTCTTCTTCATCTATGTTTTGTATTACAGTATTAATTTCTCTAGAAGTAAAAGGGACTTGCACTTTCTTAGCTACTTTTAATGCTTTATGCTTAGAAAGCGGATTGTTCTCTATCTGTTCTGACTTCTGAAGATATTTGTAAAACGATTTTAATGAACTAACTTTTCTATTGATGCTATTGTTTGAAATATGAGTGTCAACCAAGCTAACAACCCAACTTCTTACTTGTGCATAATTTACTTCAATTAAATTCTCTTGATCATATGTAACCTCACAAAAATCTTTAAAAGCAACTAAATCTGTTTTATACGCTGTAATTGTATGTTTAGAATAACTTTTCTCTAAAAAAAGATATTCTAAAAATGATGTTATGTAGCTGTTCTCTTTTAACAATTCGTCTTCTTTGTATCAAAGTTACTAAAATTAAATGCAAAAAAAATCTCGTAACACAAAATTGTGTTACGAGATTTATACTCTAAAAAATAAGTTATTTCTAACCTACTTCTTCTTGTGTTCTTAATCTCTGAACGTAAGAAGCTTTAATTCTCTGAGCTCTATTAGCTACAGAAGGTTTTGTAAAGTTCTTTCTAGCACGCAAGTTCTTCATCGTTTTTGTACGATCGAATTTTCTCTTGTAACGCTTTAAAGCTCTATCGATATTCTCTCCTTCTTTAATTGGTATAATTAACATAAGTTGGCACCTCCCTTCATAGTATCTTTATATTTTGAATAGTAACTAAACTATTGGTTTATTTTTTGGACTGCAAATGTAATTACAAATTCTGAAATGACAATTACCTAAATTGAATTATTTTTCAGATATAGGTTTGCGTTAGTGATTGAACGGTTTGTTTAAGCTCTTTTGTTTTGATAAAAACAAAAAGCGAGTAGTGAAAGCACGACCTTTAGGTAACGCTCTAAAAATATTTAATTCTCAAAAATAAATAAACGCTACTACTTTAAAACTTTTCTAACCTAAAACTACGTTGCTGGCTTGTATTCTTTATTATCAATTATCATTTTTGCAATAATTTCCTTTAAAATCTCTGAAGTTCCACCACCAATTGGTCCTAATCTACTATCTCTTAATAAACGCGCCATCGGATACTCTTCCATATAACCATAACCGCCTAATAGTTGAAGTGCGTCATAAATAACTTCGTCTGCCATTTTTGTAGATAATAACTTAGACATACTTGCTTCTTTAACTACATAAGAACCTTGGTCTAACCTCTTCGTGATTGAGTAATTATACTCTTTACACATATCTACTTTACTAGCCATTTCTGCAATTTTATGTCTTAAAACTTGAAACTTGTCTAAAGATTTACCAAAAGCAACTCTTTCTTGCATGTAACCTATAGCATACTCTACTGCAAATTCTGCTCTTGCGTGTGCATTAACACCCATAATTAAGCGCTCTAAGGCAAAGTGCTGCATAATATAAGGAAAACCTTTTCCTTCTTCTCCCATTAAACTTTCTAATGGAATTTCTACATTATCGAAAGCTAATTCTGCAGTATCTGAAGCACGCCAACCTAATTTATCTAATTTGGTTGCTGAGATTCCTGGAGTCTCTCTGTCTACAACAAAAATACTGATTCCTTTATACTTGTCTGAAGGATCTGTTTTTGCTGCAACGATTAAATAATCTGAATAAACCCCATTTGTAATAAACGTTTTAGAGCCATTTAAAATGTATTTATCTCCATCTTTTATTGCTGTAGAACGCATTCCTGCAACATCACTTCCCCCGAAAGGTTCTGTAATACAAAGACACCCTATTTTTTCTCCTGCTACACTTGGCACCAAGTATTTTTGTTTGATAAACTCTGTCCCTTCTTTATTTAAATGCGTCATAGCTAGAAATTCGTGCGCCCACATTGCTGCCGCAAATCCGCCAGAATTTATTTTCTGTAATTCTTCTAAAAAGATTACCGTGTAAAATAAATCTAAATCTAAACCTCCGTACTCTTCTGGTGTACAAAGTCCGAAATAACCCATTTCGCCAAATTTACTCCAAATAAATCTTTCAATGGTTCCTGTTTTTTCCCATTTATCTATATAAGGAACTACTTCTTTTTGTAAAAAATCTTTGAAACTAGCACGAAAAGCCTCGTGCTCTTCAGTAAAGTACATACTGTTCATCTGGTACGGAATTTGAGTTATTTATTCAGCGACCAAATATAAGACTATTCTATCATACAAATTCAAAGGAAAACCACTGATCTTTTTTAATTCTGAAATTTCTTGTAGTTCAGCCACTTCATCTCTATATTCAAAAATCATTTTACATAATTCGTAATCTATGTAAGGGTTTTTAAGTAATTCTCTGAAAGTAACCGTATTTACATTCTTTTTTTGAATATTTGGCAATTTAGTTATCTTAAAAATAGCGCCCACTCTGTCTGCTATTTCCTTCTCTAAACCCCAAACTTCATACAGTTGATTTTCAATGGAAAAACCTTGTAATTTAGAACGATACTTAATAATTCTTTCAGAAAGTTTTTCTCCAATTCCAGATATTGTCTTTAAATCTTCTAAAGTTGCTTTATTAATATCTGTAGTTGATAATTTATGCTTTGGTTTTTTAGAATAAAAGCTATTATTAATAGATGTTGGTGAATTGGTGTTCTGATTTCTTTTTGTAATCCAATCTGGAAATTTAAAATAGGGAGAAATTTTGTTTAAAAGTGAATCTGAAATAGTAGTCACTTTCTGAAATTCTTTTTTTGAATTGACAAACTTCCCTGCTTTTCTAAATATTAAAAGTCTATCTATTTCATCTAAAGACATACCTAATTGCGCTCCTTTATAATCTGTAATGTAATTAGGATTGAAAGGGTAAATTTTAGACCTCTTATTTTTTATACTTAGAACTTTTAAACAATCGATTTGTTTGTGAAACGCTAAATTTCTTGGGGATTCTAAATTTACATTTTCTTCAGGAGAGAAATTTACAAACACTATAACAACTTGAAATATAGTAATGCTTATTGCTAAAAGAAAAACCCCATTTCTTTGGCTTTTATTGTACCAGAAATGGGGTTTAAATATGTTCATATAGAAGTTTTAAGCTTTGTCTGCCTTAATAGCACTCATATATTTTTTTAATTCTTCTTTCACTTTTGGCGCTAACAATATAAGACCAATCATGTTCGGAACCATCATTGCAAAAACCATGGCATCTGAGAAGCCAATAACAGAACCTAAACTTGCTGCTGCACCAATGACTACAAATACACAGAAAATTACTTTGTATACATACTCCATTTTTTTAGATCTACCAAATAAATAAGCCCAACCTTGAAAACCGTAGTAAGACCAAGATATCATAGAACTAAAGGCAAATAAAACAACAGCAACAGTTAAGACGTAAGGAAACCAAGAAATTGCAGATTCAAATGCACCTGAGGTTAATAAGATAGCTTGAGCTTCATTTAAAGACCCATTTTCTGCGGCAACATTTCCAGTAATAATTAAGACCAAAGCGGTCATTGTACAAACCACAACTGTATCTATAAATGGTTCTAATAAAGCAACCATACCTTCACTTGCTGCATATTTTGTTTTTACTGCAGAGTGCGCAATAGATGCAGAACCAATACCTGCTTCATTTGAAAAAGCTGCCCTTCTAAATCCTTGTACTAAAACTCCTACTGCTCCACCGGCTACTCCTTCTGGGCTAAATGCACCATTAAATATTTGCATGAATGCATCACCAATCATAGCATAGTTTGAAAAAATAACAAATAAAGAAGCTGCTACATAGATAGCTACCATAAATGGAACAATTTTATCAGTTACTTTTGCTATTTTTTTAATTCCACCGATAATTACAATACCAACTAAAACAGCCATTATCAAACCAAATAACCATCCTTTACCATGTAAAACAGAAACTCCACCTACTGGTGTCGTAATATTTTCTACTAACTGAAATGCTTGGTTTACTTGAAACATGTTTCCACCACCAAAAGAACCTCCAATTACAAAAATTGCAAATAATGCTGCTAATATTTTTCCTAGTTTCTTATTTTTTAACCCTTTTGTAAGATAATACATCGGACCTCCATAAACCGTTCCGTCAGATTCAATATCTCTATACTTTACTCCTAATGTACATTCTACAAATTTTGATGCCATTCCTAAGAAACCAGCAACAATCATCCAGAAAGTAGCACCCGCACCACCAATTGAAACAGCAATTGCAACACCTGCAATATTACCCAAACCTACTGTTGCAGACAAAGCTGCTGTTAGAGCCTGAAAATGTGTAACTTCCCCATCATGCCCCTCTATTCTTATTGTGTCTGGATTATCTTCTTCATCTGTAAATTTAGATTTTTCTATTACGACATTATGATCTACCCTATTTTCTAACTCATCATACTTACCTCTAACAATATTTATTGAAGTAAAAAACCCCCTAAAGTTTATAAAATTAAAATAAAACGTAAAGTACAATGCACCTAAAATTAAAGGGAATAAAACCCAATAAATACTAACTGTATCTGAGAAAGGAATCTGATAAAAAATGATATCTACAAACCAACCTGTTGCATTTCCAAATGCTTCGTCAATTTGCTTATCTAGACCTTTTTCTTGTGCAAATGTAAAAAAGGGCATTGCTAAAAATAACAACGAAAGAAGTTTTTTATTCATAATATATTTTGATTAATTTAAAATTAGTAATGCGCAATATCATAAAAAAAAATTAAAAATTACAAATTACGTCAAAAAAAAACCTATTTTTTTTGCCTTTTAGTTGGCTAAAAATAGGTTTTTTGAAAATTATTTTTTATTAAATCTACTTTTTTATTTTATGATCAATTGCTTTTAGATAGCGCGCCAGTTCAACTTTAACCTTTGGAGCTAATAGGAGTAAACCTATAATATTAGGAAACACCATAGCGAATATCATAGCATCGGAAAACTCGATTACAGAACCTAAAGTAGAAGATGCTCCAATTACAACAAAAATTAAAAATAATACTTTATAAGTAATGTCTGCTATTCTACCTTTTCCAAATAAATAAGTCCAACCCTGTATTCCATAATAAGACCAAGAAAGCATTGATGAAAAAGCAAATAAAATTACTGCTATGGTTAGTAAAATAGAAAAATTTGGAATTGCAGAATCAAAAGCAACTGACGTTAGGTCTACACCATTTATAGGTTGGTTCGTTGCGTTTAGTAGTACATTACTCTTTGAATCTAAATTACCATAGGTAAATAAATTACTCTTTAAATTGGTTACTACAATTACCAAAGCAGTCATTGAGCAAATGATTACAGTATCTACAAACGGCCCTATTGAAGCTACAATTCCTTCACTTGCTGGAAACTTCGTTTTAACAGCTGCATGTGCAATAGATGCTGACCCAACACCTGCCTCATTTGAAAAAGCGGCTCTTTGAAAACCAACAATCATCACTCCTATTAAACCTCCTACTATTGAGGTTTCGTTAAAGGCGCCATCCCATATCTGTCCCATAGCTTCAGGGATTATTGAAAAATTCATGGCAAGTATAATTAAAGAAGCACCTACAAACATAATTGCCATAAATGGTACTATCTTTTCCGTTACTTGCCCAATTCTTTTAATTCCTCCAATAATTACTATCCCAACTAGTACAGCCATTACAATTCCGAATATAAACCCAGATTCAATTTCAAATAGTTGTTTAAATTGTGCAGCAGCTTGGTTTGCCTGGAACATGTTTCCCCCTCCAAAAGAACCTCCAATTACAAAGACCGCATATAAACCAGCTAAAACTTTCCCTAGTCCTGCTAAATTCTTTTCTTTTAATCCTTTTTTCAAGTAATACATTGGGCCTCCGTATATCTTACCATCCTCACCAACTTCTCTATACTTAACACCTAAAGTAGCTTCTACTAATTTTGTAGACATCCCTAAAAACCCAGCTAAAATCATCCATACAGTAGCTCCTGGACCTCCAATTGCAATTGCAACTGCAACCCCTGCAATGTTTCCTAACCCTACTGTTGCTGATAGTGCAGCAGTTAAAGCTTGAAAATGCGTAACTTCTCCTACAACCCCTTCAGCTTGAGGGCTTTCAAAAACATCTCCTCCTGGTGTAGGATCTCCTGCAGCTTCATCAACTGAATGATGATCAATAGCGTCATATTTACCATTTGTAGCTCTAATCGCAACACCTAATAAAGTTATATTAGAAAACTTGAAATATAATGTGAAAAAGAAAGCCCCAGATAACAGAAGAATAACTACAATTGGAACGTCTATACCAGCAATAGAAATTGGATAAAAAACGACTTCACTTACAGCATCGGCAAAAGGCTTAAATTTCTCTTCTATTTCTTGATCTATTGTTAATTCTTGTGCAAAAGATAGCATTGGAAATGCTAACAAAAGCACTGTAATAATTTTTTTATACATAATAAATTTTTGAGTTAGTTGCTATTAAGTAAAATGCAAGATGATGTAAAAAGGCTCTTTTAGCAAATTTTTAGCGTTAAATATCCAATTTACACCCTTAAACATAACTCTAAAGTAATATTAAGGTAACGTTTCTTTAAACCTTAGTAAATCTTCTTTAAATGATTTTGGATAAAATTCTAACTCTTTATTCGTTTTTGTTAAGTCGAAACCAGTTTTTGCTGGTCTTGGTGCAGTTTGATTTAAAGTTGCTGTCGAAATTGGTTTTATATGGCTTTTATCTAACTGAAAAACCTCTGCAATTTGTACTGCAATTTCATAAATACTTAGTAGTTTATTAGAGGAGATATTAAAGGTTCCTGTTGCTTTTTTGTCTATAGAAATTTTACAAGAAAGCGCCAAATCTTCAACATACGTTGGCATTCTAAATTGGTCATCTACAATTGTAATCTCTTTATTTTGCTCTAGCATTTGCTTCACCCAAAAAACAATATTACTTCTACTCTTGTCAAAAACTTTACCAAAAACTAAAATTGTTCTTAGAATTGTAAAATCAATTTTCGAGCTTGTTAAAATAGTTTCAGATTTCAATTTTGACAAGCCATAATAGCTTAAAGGGTTTGGTGTATCTGTTTCTTTATAATAGCCTTTTTCTCCATCAAAAATAAAATCTGTAGAAAGATGAATTATGTGTGAATTAATCTCTTCGGAAATTGTTACCAGTGTTTTTACAACATCTACATTTAAAGAGTCACATTCTTGTTTATTATTCTCACAAGCATCAACATTTGTCATTGCTGCTGTATTTACAATAAAGTCTGGTTTAATCTTTAAAATTTCTTCTTTCAACAAAACTTCATCCGTAACATCAATAGAAGTGTACTCAAAATCTTCTCTTCCGCTTCTATTAATTCCTCTAGAAAAACCATAAACCTTATACTTTTCTTTTTCTTGAAGTAATAAGTTTAATAAAGACTGCCCTAACAAACCGTTACTTCCTGTAATAATTATTTTGCTCATACTAAAATATTTCTCTTAGCTTTATAATTTGTTCCGGTCTTCCTAAAATAATTAATTGAGAATCTGCAACCAATTTTATATCTGCTTCTGGGTTAATAATATAATCTTTATCTGGATTTCGAAAACCAATGACTGTACAACCTGTCTGTCTTCTTAAATCTAAATCTAAGATAGTTTTATTAATATATTTTTTAGGTAAATCATTTACCGATACTTCCTCTAAATTTGCTGTAGTTTCACCTTCTATTGTTAATCGATCTACAAATTCGATAACATCTGGCGTTGTTACTAAAGACGCCATATGATCTCCCCCTAATTTATCTGGCATAATGACATTGCTTGCGCCTGCAAACTTTAATTTTTTATAAGAAGATTCATTTGCCGCTCTACTTATTATAACACAATCTTTATTTAATTGACTTGCTGTTAAAACCACAAAAAGATTATCTGCATCTGAAGGTAAAGCTGTAATTAAGAATGCTGCCTTTTCAATTCCTGCTTTTTGCAACGTTTCATCTAATGTTGCATCTCCATAAATATTTAAAATTCCCTGAGTATCTAAAACATCAGTCATTTCTTTTTTTTGTTCAACTACTACAAACTTTTTATTGTAGTTACCAAGTTTTAAAATTGCTTGTTTACCATTTCTACCATAACCACAAACAATGGTATGTCCTTTTAAATGTCTTATTTGTTTCTCCACTTTTCTGTGTTTAAAATGTTCAAATAACTTACCACTTACCAAGTATTCTGAAAACGCCGAAACTGCGTACCCAAATATTGTTATACTTGTTAGAATTAGAAATATTGTAAATACTTTTTCTTCTGGAGAAAAAGGCTGAAGCTCTCCAAAACCAACGGTTGTAACTGTAATTACAGTCATATAAAGCGCATCTACAAAATTGTAGTTAGAAAGCCACATGTAACCAATAATTCCAATAGCTAAAATGGAAATTACCAAAAAAGCAATTTTCTCTATTTTCGATTTTATAATAATCATATTTTATAAATCGAAAACCGAACTTCTTTTGGTGTAAATCATATCTTTTAATTTTAATAAAAAAGCCATGGTTAAATACAAACCAAATGACAAGCCAACGGTAAAAAAAGTTACATAAATAAAGAATAAGCGCACATTTACTGCTCTCATTCCTAACCTATCTGCAAACCTAGAGAAAACCCCAAAACCATTTCTTTCAAAAAAATGGCGTATATTATCTATCATTTTTACTAAAATATACTGCAAGATACTATTTTATCTGTTTTTTATACAAAATCTAAGCTTCGTTTTTAAAGGAAAGGTAGTTTAAAACTAATATTAAAGGCTCTTAAAAACCTACTTACATTAAATTAGTAATGATTAACTTTGCATTTTCCGATAAAATAGGCACGTTTGAAAGACCAAGAATATATAGAAGTTTACGGGGCAAGAGCTCATAATTTAAAAAACATTGATGTTAAAATTCCTCGCGAAAAGCTAGTTGTAATAACAGGTTTAAGCGGAAGCGGAAAATCTTCCTTAGCTTTTGATACCATTTATGCAGAAGGACAAAGACGTTATATAGAAACATTTTCGGCCTATGCAAGACAGTTTTTAGGAGGGTTAGAAAGACCAGATGTAGATAAAATTGATGGGCTTTCTCCAGTAATCTCCATTGAACAAAAAACAACAAATAAAAGTCCGCGTTCTACTGTAGGAACCATCACAGAAATTTACGATTTTTTAAGATTACTTTTTGCAAGAGCTGCAGACGCATACTCTTACAACACCGATCAAAAAATGGTGAGTTATTCTGATGAACAAATTAAAGATTTGATTCTAAAGGATTTTGATGGTAAGAAGATAGCCGTTTTAGCACCTTTAATTAAATCTAGAAAAGGACATTACAGAGAGCTTTTTGAACAAATTTCTAAACAAGGGTTTTTAAGGGTTCGAGTGGATGGCAAGATTCAAGAGATTGAAAAAGGCATGAAACTAGATCGTTACAAAAACCATGATATTGAGGTTGTAATCGATCGATTGGCTGTAAATAAAACAGTCGAAAAACGTTTAGAAGAAACGATAAAAACAGCACTATATTCTGGAAATAATATTTTAATGGTGATTGCTATTGATGACAACAATCCTAGATATTTTAGTAGAGAATTAATGTGTCCAACAACAGGTATTGCATATCCGAACCCTGAGCCAAATACGTTTTCTTTCAACTCACCAAAAGGAGCTTGTGATTCTTGTAACGGATTAGGAATTACGAATGAAATTAACTTAAAAAAAGTAATTCCAGATGATAGTATTTCTATTAAAAATGGTGGAATTATTCCTTTAGGTGAACAAAAAAGCAGTTGGATTTTTAAACAAATTCAGAATATTGCAGAACGTTATAAATTCAAATTAACAGATGCCATTAAAGACATTCCAAAAGAAGCATTAGAAATCATTTTACATGGTGGAAATGAGTCTTTTGAAATCGAATCGAAAACTGTTGGTGTTACTAGAAATTACAAAATAGACTTCGAAGGAATTGTTGCTTTTATTAATAGCCAATACAACAATGCAGAAAGCACAACTATAAAACGTTGGGCAAAAGGTTTTATGGATGAAGTTACTTGCTCATCTTGCCACGGAAAAAGATTAAAAAAAGAAGCACTTCATTTTAAAATTACAGATAAAAGCATCAGCGATTTGGTACAAATGGATGTAACTGAATTGGCAAAATGGTTTAAAAACGTTGAGAAAGATTTATCAAAAAAACAGCTAATCATTGCTTCAGAAATATTAAAAGAAATACGCACTAGAATACAGTTTTTAGTAGATGTTGGCTTAGATTATTTAACATTAGACAGAACCTCTAAATCCCTTTCTGGTGGTGAAGCACAAAGAATTCGTTTGGCAACACAAATTGGTTCTCAGCTAGTAGGTGTTTTATATATTTTAGATGAACCAAGTATTGGGTTGCACCAACGAGACAATGAGAAACTAATAGATTCTTTAGTAAAACTAAGAGATATTGGTAATTCTGTTTTGGTTGTAGAACATGACCAAGACATGATTGAAAAAGCAGATTTTGTTTTTGATATTGGTCCGGGTGCCGGAAAACATGGTGGAGAAATTGTTTCTGCAGGAACTTTTGCAGAACTTAAAAAGCAAAATACATTAACTGCAGATTACATTACTGGCAGAAAAAAAATTGAAGTCCCAGAAAAAAGGCGTGAAGGAAATGGAAAAACCATTAAACTTTTTGGTGCTAGCGGAAATAATTTAAAAAATGTTACCGTAGAATTTCCTTTAGGAAAAATGATTTGTGTTACAGGAGTTTCTGGAAGTGGAAAATCTACTTTAATTAATGAAACTTTATATCCTATTTTAAACGCACACATTTATAGAGGTGTTAAAAAGCCGATGCCTTACAAGAAAATTGAAGGCCTAGAACATGTAGATAAAGTAATAGATATCGATCAATCGCCAATTGGAAGAACACCTCGCTCTAACCCTGCAACGTACACCAAAACGTTTGATGAAATTAGAAGCTTGTTTGCAAAAACTGCAGAAGCTGCAATTCGCGGCTATAAACCAGGACGTTTTTCTTTTAATGTAAAAGGAGGACGCTGTGAAACTTGTCAAGGCGGTGGCGTTAGAGTAATAGAAATGAACTTTTTACCAGATGTGCAAGTAGAGTGTGAAACTTGCCAGGGAAAACGTTTCAACAGAGAAACCTTAGAGATTCGGTATAAAGGAAAGTCGATTTCTGATGTTTTGAATATGACCATTGAAGATGCTACAGATTTCTTTATAAAGATTCCTAAAATACATCGAAAATTAAAGACTATTAAAGATGTTGGTTTAGGCTATATTACGCTAGGGCAACAATCGACTACTCTTTCTGGTGGTGAAGCACAAAGAATTAAATTAGCTGCCGAATTATCTAAAAGAGATACAGGTAATACTTTTTATATTTTAGATGAGCCTACTACTGGTTTGCATTTTGAAGATATACGAGTTTTAATGGACGTTTTAAATAAATTAGCAGACAAAGGAAATACAGTTCTTATTATAGAACACAATTTAGATGTTGTAAAATTGGCCGATTATGTAATTGATGTTGGTATGGAAGGCGGAAAAAAAGGTGGAAAAATATTAGTTACAGGAACCCCAGAAGAAGTTGCGAAACATAAAAAAAGTTATACTGCTAAGTTTTTGAAAAAATTACTATTTTAGCAAGCTTTTCTTTTTTTAAAGTAAAGTATTAAGAAATTTTAAAATTATAGATTATGACGAATGATGATAGAAAAATAAAAGAAAAACTACAAACGAAAACTTGGAACGAGATTAAAACAAACGATTCTTGGGCTATTTTTAAAATAATGGCAGAGTTTGTAGATGGGTACGAAAAATTAAGTAAAATAGGCCCTTGTGTTTCTATTTTTGGTTCTGCGAGAACAAAACCAGACCATCCTTATTATAAATTAGCAGAAGAAGTTGCTTTTAAATTAACTCAAAACGGTTATGGTGTAATTACTGGTGGTGGACCAGGAATTATGGAAGCTGGTAATAAAGGAGCACACAGAGGAAAAGGAACTTCTGTAGGTTTAAATATAGAATTGCCTTTTGAACAACATGACAATCCGTGGATTGATCAAGGGAAAAGTTTAGACTTCGATTACTTTTTTGTTAGAAAAGTAATGTTCGTAAAATATTCTCAGGGTTTTATTGTTATGCCTGGTGGTTTTGGTACAATGGATGAACTTTTTGAAGCAATTACTTTAATTCAAACAAATAAAATTGGTCGTTTTCCTATTGTTTTAGTAGGTACAAAATTCTGGGGAGGTCTATTAGACTGGATAAAGAACACGCTTTTAGAAGAAGGTAATATTAGTGAGAAGGATTTAAAATTATTTAGAGTTGTAGATACTGCAGATGAAGCTATTGAACACTTAAATAACTTCTACGCGAAACATCAATTAAAGCCTAATTTTTAATTTCATCCGTAAATTTTCTAAAAAAAAACTACAAAACAGCTATTTATAATTTATTTATTTTTATTGAAAAATCGTTATTACACATTTGTTATAGTACTGCTGTTTAGTAGTTTTATTTTTGCACAACAAAATGCAATAAACATAAAAGCTACTTTAAATTCTGATGAAGATAAGTTAATGATTCAGCAAGAAATTGTGTACTACAACAATTCAGACGATGCATTAAATCACATTTTCCTTCACAATTGGGCAAATAGTTTTAAAGATCGAAAAACGCCACTTTCGAAAAGGTTTATTGAAGATTTTAGAAAAGATTTATACTTTTCCAGTAAAGATGACATTGGTTTTTCAGACATTAAAAACATTTCTATAGATTATAATAGTATTGTTTATAAAGAACTAGAAAACAAACAAGACATAATTCAACTTTTTTTAGAGACACCTATAGAACCTAAAGAAAGTACCACGATAAGTATTACCTATTTCATAAAAATACCCAACGCTAAGTTTACTGGTTATGGTGCCTATGATAATGGCTATCGTTTAAGGTATTGGTATATAACGCCTGCTATTTACAAAGATGGTTGGCAAATAATGAGTAACTTAAATTTAGATGACTTATTTGAAGATTACACCACTTTTAATATTAACCTTAAAATACCAAAAGAACTTTCTTTAGTAAGTAGTTTAAAACAAACCGTTAAAAGTGATAAAGTCTTTAATTCTTATAAATTATACGGAAAAAATGAGAAAGATGTAATTATAGATATTCAGAAAAAAAATACCTTTCAGAATTTTAGTACAGATGCTCATGAAATACAAACAGATATTTTAGACAAAGAATTAAACGCCAGCTTAACAAAAGATATTTTAAATAGAGAACTACAGTTTTTAACAGATTACTTAGGTGTTTTACCAACAGATAAAATTCTTATAGATGAAGTAATGCGTAAGAAAAACCCTGTTTATGGTCTGAACCAGTTACCAAGTTTTATAAGACCTTTCTCAGATGTTTTTAAATATGATTTAACTTTATTTAAAGCGCTATCAAAAAAATATTTAAAGCAAACATTATTAGTAAACGAAAGAGAAGATTACTGGTTAATAGATGGATTACAGAACTATTTAATGATAGAATATGTGAATAAATTTTATCCAGAAATTAAATTATTAGGAAAAGCTTCAGACAGTTGGTTTTTAAAAAGGTTTAATATTTCTAAGTTAAAATTCAATCAAAAATACCCATTTGTATATCAATTTACAGCAAGAAAGTATTTAGATCAACCCTTAAATACGTCTGCGGACTCTCTTTCTAACTTCAATAGAAAAATTGTTAGCAAATATAAAGCGGGCTTAGGTTTTAATTATTTAAAAGGATATTTAGGTGAAGCCGTTTTAAACAAAAGTATCAAAGAATTTTATCAAAAAAATAAACTTCTTGTTACAAAAAGTTCCGATTTTAAAAATGTTTTATTACTAAATACAACGAAAGATATTGAATGGTTTTTTAATGATTTTATTAAGACAAATAAAAAAATAGATTACACCATTGGTAAAGTAAAAGAAACAAAAGATAGTTTAAAAGTTACAATAAAAAATAAACGAAATATTACTGCGCCAATTGCTTTCTACGGAATAAAGAACAATAAAATTGAATACAAAAAATGGTTTTCTAATATAAGTGACACCTTAACAACGAGTGTTCCTAAAGGAAAATTTGATCAGTTGGTTTTAAATTATGAAAACATATACCCTGAATACAATACTCTAGATAATTATTACCATACAGACAAAAAAATCTTTAATAAACCTTTTAAATTTACGTTAATTAAAGACGTAAAAGCACCTAATTATAATCAATTATTTTATCAACCTAGTTTTAGTTATAATTATTATGACGGTTTAACTTTAGGAGTTAAACTTCATAACAAACCCTTAATTAAAAGAAATTTAGAGTTTAGAATATCTCCGGGCTACGCAACTAAGAGTAATATGATAAATGGTTCTTTTTCAGTCTTGTATAATCATTTTTTTGAAGACACAAGTATCTACAAAATCGCTTACGGTATCACAGGAAATACATCACAATATGCACCAGAGTTATCTTATAGTTCCTTAATACCTTATGTAGACATTCAATTTAAGAGAAAATCTCTAAGAGATGCTACTAGTAAATTTATTAAAGCTAAAATTGTTCATATAGACAAAGAAATTTCACCACTAGAAATAAAAACGCCACAAGATAATTACAGCGTTTTTAGCTTGAGTTATAATTACATTAATCCTGATATTATAGAAGAGACTCGCTATACCTTTAATACCGAATTTGCTAAAAAGTTCTCTAAGGTTTCTGCAGATTTTAGATATAGAAAACTAACCTCTACAGACACACAGTTAGATTTTAGAGTTTTTGCAGGAGCGTTTATTCACAATAATTCTAAAGGAGATTATTTTAGTTTCGGTTTAGATAGAGCAAATGATTATTTATTTCAACTTAATTATTATGGTCGATCAGAAGATTCTGGTATTTTTAGTCAACAATACATTATTACAGAAGGTGGTTTTAAATCTGTTTTACCCACAAGATTTGCCAACCAATATATGTTGTCTTTAAATTCGAGTATTGGTTTATGGCGTTGGATGGAATTCTACAATGGTGTTGCTTTTTTAAAGAACAAAGATGAACGCATTTTCTTTGGTTTCGAAAACGGAATTCGTTTTAACTTTATTCATAATATTTTTGAATTATATTTTCCATTATACTCCAATAATGGTTGGGAAGTTTCACAAGAGGCATATCCTCAAAAAATTAGATTTACCTTTACAGGAGATCTTGGTTCTATTTACAACTTTTTTAGAAGAGGCTTCTTTTAGTAATTTAACACTTTTTTCTCCACTTTATCACTTTTGTAACGCTTTTGTAACGCTTTCTATAGTCGTTTTTTCTCATTATTCAGTTTATTTGCAGCTTATAACTAAAACTATAACAAATTAAAAACTACATGAAAATCAACCTATTACTCGCATCAATTGTGTTTTGCTACGGCATGCAAAGTTTTGCACAGCAATTACCAAACACTTTAAAAGAAAAAAACAGTACTTCTTTAGGTTCTTCTAACAAAGATCTAAATGAGACTGCAAAAATTAGAAAAAACGGACTAAATCTCTCTTTCGGAACTTCAGGTTTCGGTTTTGGGTATGCGAGAAAATTGAGCCAGAAGTTTAATGCTATGATTGCTTATAGTAGCATTAACATTAAAGACAAAGAAGTTGATGTTTCTAAATTTTTAGACAATGATGATGTAGATTTTTTAGGTGGTGCAAGTAGCACTATTTTAGATGTAGGTGCAGAATATGTGCCCTTTAAAAACTCTTCATTTAAACTAGCTTTTGGACTTGGTTTTTTAAATAATGTACAAATTGATGGATTGATTACCTACAAAGAAGGCATACAGTATGGAGATGTTATTATTGCCAAACAAGATGTTGGTAAAATAATTATAAACTCTAAATGGTCTGGTGCAGCTCCTTTTATAGGCTTCGGTTTTGGTAGGGCAATCCCAAAAAATAGATTTGGTTTTGGAATAGATATAGGTACTTATTTTGCAAAATCGCCAAAAGTAAGTTTAGAAGCAGATAAATTACTAGCACCTACGCAAGACGAACAAGAAAATTTACAAGCTGCTTTTGAATCTTTAACTTTTATACCTAGAATACAATTTAGAGTAACTTATAATTTTTAATAAAGAAAACCATGAAAAACACAATAAAATATTTAGCTTTTACCATTACAATATCACTTGCTTTTTTAGTAAGTTGTAGTGAGTTTACAGAAAAAATAAACAACTTTAACGTAGGTGTTACTAACGCTATTTTTGAGCAATCTGCCGTAATTGAATTAAAAGATTATTTTGGAGACCAAGCAAATATAGTAGCAACGGATTTTACAGTTACCTTTACTGGTGCAGACGCAGATAAATTAGTAAACGAAGCTGGTGAGTTTACACTTACAGAAACAGATGGTTTTATTCAATTAAATGCAAATCCAAACAAAAGTACAGGTGTAAAGGAATTAAATTTTGATATTACTGTAAGTGGTGGCAATTACGTAACACATACGTATCCTGTAAAATTAACAGACACTACAAATTATGTACCGCTAATATTATTAAATAATAATAGAATAAAATTAAACGGTATAGATACAGCAAGTAAATCCGCAGTTTTAACAAATAATGCTACAGTTGCAGAATTAGATATAGAAACCTCTAATACCAATTCTTTAAGTAAAAGTACTGTAAACATAAAAACAGGTACAATTTTTAAAAATGCGGCTGGAAACACACTAAACGGTAACAATTTAAATGTTTATTTAGAAAATACCGATGCCAATGGAATTACTCAATATTTATCTGATTATACTTTTAAGGATGCCAATGGAGTTACTAAAAACAGTGGTGCAAAGTTTTACACAGGAAACACAGAAATAACAATGGATATTGATGGTGCTGATGTAAAAGAATTTACAAAACCTATTGATGTAACTATACAGATATCTGCTACTGCAAATAACCCATTCACTAATAAGACTGTTAAACTTGGAGACACTTTACCTGTATATACCATAGAAGAAGACTCAACAGAATGGACGTACCATGGTTTAGGTACTTTGGTTGCTGGTGCAAATACAGAATCTTTTAGCATTTCATTTCAAACTACTCATTTATCTAGCTATTCAGTTATAGAATTTGTAGACCTTGGTTGTGATAGTATAATAGATTATAATTATGATATAACTGCAGAAAATTTACCAGAAGATTTTTCTGGGTCATTGACAATTGATGTTTTGATAAACATAGGAAATAAGCAAGACTCCAAGGAAGGTGCTATTAATTTGTTTGAAGTTGAAATAGAAAATGGTAAAATAACCTCAATCATAAAGAAACTTGAAAGACTAGACACTAATCTGCAAGGCTCAATTTATGGTTTCGCAGGATTACAAAGTTTCGCAAATGCTCTTAACAACGCCGTTAACTCTGCGATTTTAGAAGCTTTAAAGGAAATAATAAATTCTGGCAAGGATAAAGAGATATATACTTTTGGAGAAAGTGAAGGTCCACTTTCTGGGGGAATAGAATACAAAGTTGCTGTAAAGTTAAATGGAGAAATTATTAGAAATAATATATCTTCTATTTCAACTTTTACAGATTGTAATTTAGCTATTAATTTAACTAAAGGATCAAGTTTACCAAGTCAAAAAACGATTGCCGTTGGTGTTGCTGCTAATTGTGGCGATAAAAACTTTATTCCAGATGGTTTTCATATATATGTAGAAAGATCTAATGGTGCTTTTAGTTACGAAGGTACTTTTAATAAAGGTTTTGTCTTTTTAAAAGGTTTTGAGCTTGGTAAAGAATATAATTTTAAAATATTTTACCAAGGCAAAAGTTATTTTCATAAATGGACTTTTAATAGTACTACTTTTTTCGACTTTGAGTTTAAACTACCAGATGGCGTTTGTGATCAAATTAGTTTATAATAAATAATTTTTTAAAAGCATTCTAATATCTAGGATGCTTTTTTTGTTTCTAAAATAATTAATGAAGTAAAAAATATAGACTACTTTAAAAGCATGTTCTTTCTAAAAAAAAATAATTTTTAAAAAATTTAATACACAAAGAGTTACTCATAATAATATTTAAACTGCTACTTCTATCAGCATGCACCATTCTAATTTTATTAAATAATAATTATCTTCGTTTTCTTTAGATAAATAAATGAAGGTAAAATTAATAGTATTTTTCTTTTTATTGGGTTGTGCAACGTCATTTTCCCAGTACAAACAGATGCTTAAAAAAGCATACAAAGATAAAATTAAAGATATTGATGTGTTGTATCGAAATACAATTGACATATCTACTAACGACTCTTTATACATTACTAGCTATACCAAAAAAATGGAACAATGGGCTTTAGCAAATGATGATAATGAACTTGCTTTAGAAGCAGAATTATTAAGAGGATATACAAATTGGTATATTTATGGACGTAAAAACCTTGAAATAATTCAAGATTTAATTTATCTAGCCTATAAAGGAAAAAAACAAAAAGTTTTTCATATAGAAGCACGCGCTGTTAATGTTATTGCTACCCATTATTGGTCTATTAAAAATTATGAAAGTGCCTTTGAGTGGTTGTTGCAATTGGCAAAAATTTTAGAAGAAGTTAATTCTGTAGATTTTCCTAATATGGCAGCTCATTTAAATTTTATAGGACGGTGTTATTACAATTTTCAAGACTACACAACTGCGCTTATTTATTATCAAAAATCTGGTAGCTTAGAAAAAACGGCGTTTAACTCTAAAGCCGTGCTTGAAGCACAAAATACAGTGGGCTTGTGTTATCAAAAATTAGGCGAATTAAAACTTGCAAAACCTTATTTTTTAAAAGTAATTGAAGACACTTCTGAATATAAAAACATTGTTTGGAAAGGAATTGCTTCTGGAAATTTAGGCTATAATTATTATTTAGATAGTAAGTATGAAAAAGCCATTCCTTTTTTTAAAATTGATATTAAAAATGCACTAAAAATAAATGAACCTGGTCTTGCTGCAGGCTCTATTATACCTTTAGCTGATATTTATTTAAAGCAAAACAAATTTGCGGATTCAAAATTAAAAATTGACCAAGCGAGATTGTACATTCAACAATCCGGTCAAACAGATCGGCTTTTAAAATTATACCCAATAATGAGTAATTGGTATGCTGCTAACAAACAAGCAATTCTTAGTGCTGCTTATTTAGACTCTACATTAATAGCTGTTCATGCTTACAGTAAAAAATATAGTAGTTTAAAACTATTAAGAGCTAGCCAAAAAGTTGAAGCAAAAGAAAGAGCATTAGCATTAGAGAAAGTAAAAGCAGAAAGTAAACAAAAACTTACACAGCGTAATTTTATTATTCTACTAATTACAGTATTGCTCGCAACAAGTTTCGTTTATTTTTGGTTTCGAAATAAATACCTCTTAAAAGAAAAACAAGTTAAAGAATTAGCACTCGAAAACACTCAAAAGGCATTAGAAAGCGCGAAGAGTCAGCTAAAAAGCCTAACACTAAAAGTACGTCAAGACAACAACCTTATTGCTGAGTTTCAAAAAGAAAAAAACGCTACAAATAACCCAGAATTTCTATTAAACCTGAAGTCTCAAAATATTTTAACCTTAAGTGATTGGGAGCGATTTCAAAAATTATTTAAAGAAGGGTACCCTAACTACATTAAGTACCTCAGAGCATATTACTCAGATTTAAGTCAAGCAGAAATACGTTGTTTGTGTTTAGAAAAATTATCATTAAACAATAATGAAATGGGCTTACTTTTAGGTGTTTCAACAAATACAATAAGAGTAACGAAACATCGAATTCGAAAAAAATTAAACCTTCAAAGTCAAGATGATTTAGGAAAGTTTGTTCAAAATTTTAGAACAAATAAATAACAAATTCACCACGCAAATAAAAACGCCTACAATTAAAATAAATTCCTATTCGTACATTTTTAAAGTAATTGAAGTCCATCAAAATTGGTTACAAAATCTAAAAACCTGTACTTAAAGCATTTCTTTTTAGCTTAATTATAGCAGTTATTTGAAGTCGTTAACCCATCAAAAATGCATAATGAGTTTTAATAATTAACTATTTTACATTATCCATAATAAAAACAATATTATTCAATACAAAATTACGATATTAACAATGAAACAAAACATTTTTAAATATCAACTAAAAAAACTACCTTTGCAAAAGCTTAAATTCAGAGAAAATGTCACAAAAAACGCTTATTCAAGATAAAAAAGAACTTTCATTTATAGATTTTAAAGAAGAAGTTTTAAATGACTATAAAATTGCTAAGATTAGTAGAGAATGTAGTTTACTTGGTAGAAGAGAAGTTTTAACAGGAAAAGCTAAATTTGGTATTTTTGGAGATGGTAAAGAAGTACCACAATTAGCGTTGGCAAAAGCCTTTAAAAAAGGAGATTTTAGATCTGGCTATTACAGAGACCAAACTTTTATGATGGCCATTGGAGAGCTTACACCACAGCAATTTTTTGCTGGTTTGTATGCACACACAAATATAGAAATAGAACCAATGTCTGCCGGTAGACAAATGGGAGGGCATTTTGCAACTCATAGTTTAAATGAAGACGGTAGCTGGAAAAATCTTACAGAACAATACAATTCTAGTGCAGATATTTCTCCTACAGCGGGGCAAATGCCACGTTTACTAGGTTTGGCTCAAGCTTCTAAAATTTATAGAAACGAAAAAAGTGTTCAACATAAAACTAACTTCTCTAAAAAAGGGAATGAAGTTGCGTGGGGAACGATAGGAAATGCAAGTACAAGTGAAGGATTGTTTTTTGAAACCATAAACGCTGCTGGTGTTCTACAAGTACCAATGGTAATGAGTGTTTGGGATGATGAATATGGAATTTCTGTACACGCAAAACATCAAACTACAAAAGAAAGTATCTCTGAAATATTAAAAGGGTTCCAAAGAGAAAAAGGTACTAATGGTTATGAAATTTTTGTAGTAAATGGTTGGGATTATGTACAGTTAATTGACATTTACAACAAAGCTGCAAAAATAGCTAGAGAAGAACATGTACCTGTTTTAATTCATGTAAAAGAATTAACACAACCTCAAGGACACTCTACTTCTGGCTCTCATGAAAGATATAAAGATAAAGATAGACTTCAATGGGAAAAAGACCATGATTGTCTTGAAAAAATGCGAAAATGGATTTTAGATTTTGAACTAGAAACAAATTCTGGTAAAACTTTGCGTTTTGTAGATTCTGAAGAAGAAATAATTATTTTAGAAAAAGAAGCTAAAAAATTAGTAACCACAGCAAGAAGAAATGCTTGGAACGCTTATAACAACGAACTAATTGAAGAAGCAGTAATTGCGACTAAACTCTTAAAAAGAGTTGCAGAAAAAAGTAACAATGGCGCATTTATAACTAAATACAATAACGATTTAGAGAAAATAGCCGAACCAATTAGAAAAGATATTTTAATTGCTGCAAGAAAATCGCTTCGTCACTTAAAAGAAGAGGAATTTGCAGAGAAAACTGAATTACAAAACTTTATAAAAGCAACGATAAAAGATTCGGCAAATAAATATTCTTCTTATTTATTAAGTGAAAGCAATTACAGCGCTTTAAATATTACTGAAAAGAAACCTACATACGCTCAAGATCAAAACTTGGTAGACGCAAGAGTTGTAATGAGAGATAATTTTGATGCTATCTTAAAAAAGCATCCAGAAGTAGTTATTTTTGGTGAGGATGCAGGTTTTATTGGAGATGTAAATCAAGGCTTAGAAGGGCTTCAAGAAAAATACGGTGATATTAGAATCTCTGATACAGGAATTAGAGAAGCAACAATTATTGGACAAGGTATTGGTTTGGCAATGCGTGGTTTAAGACCGATTGCAGAAATTCAATATTTAGATTATTTGCTATATGCACTTCAAATTATGAGTGATGATTTAGCAACACTTCATTACAGAAGTTTTGGTAAACAAAAAGCACCTTTGATTATTAGAACACGTGGTCACAGACTAGAAGGAATTTGGCATGCAGGTTCTCCGATGGGAGGAATTATAAATAATGTTCGTGGAATGCATGTTTTAGTACCTAGAAACATGACTAAAGCTGCTGGTTTTTACAACACTTTATTAGATGGTGATGAACCAGCCTTAGTTATAGAGTGCTTAAATGGATACCGTTTAAAAGAAGAATTACCTACAAATTTAGCAGAATTTAAAACACCAATTGGTTTTGTAGAAACTGTTAGAGAAGGTACAGATATTACTATTGTTTCTTATGGCTCTACTTTAAGAATTGTTGAAGAAACCGCGAAGGAGTTACAACAAGTTGGTATTGATATAGAAATTATTGACGCTCAAAGTTTATTACCTTTTGATTTGAATAGTGATTGTGTAAAAAGTTTAGCAAAAACAAATAAATTATTAGTTATTGATGAAGATGTTCCTGGAGGAGCCTCTGCGTATCTTTTACAAGAAATTTTAGAAAAACAAAATGGTTACCAACATTTAGACAGTAAACCTGCTACACTTACAGCAAAAGCGCACAGAACTGCTTATGGTACAGATGGCGATTATTTCTCTAAACCTTCTGCAGAAGATATTTTCGAAAAAATATATGATATTATGAATGAATCAAATCCAAATAAATTTAAGAGCTTATATTAAAAATTCATTTTACATAAATACTCAAAAGCCCAAAAATATTAGATTTTTGGGCTTTTTTTTTAACATAATTGTAAGAATTACATTCGATGGTTTTTGATAAATTAGTAGATTAAACTATCAAGAAACTACCGCATGAAAAAACTACTATTATTTTCATTATTAATTACATTCCTTTATCCTTTAAACACTAACAGTCAGAGTGGAAAAATAAAAAAGAAGAAAAATAGAAAGACAGAAAAAACTACTGCAAAAGACCCTCAAAAGAAAAGTAAAACTTCAAAATATTCTGATTTTGTAAAAAAAGATACAAAAACAGATGAAGGCCTATTTAAAGTCCATGACAACGAAGACACTTTTTTGTATGAAATCCCGAAGTCTTACCTAGGTAAGGAAATGTTATTAGTAACAAGAATTAAAGAAATTCCTGCTGGTTTAGGTGGTGGTTATGTAAATGCTGGTTCTAAAATTAATACACAAGTTATCGTTTGGGAGCACTATAAAAACAAAGTACTTTTAAAGGTAAAATCCTATAACGCAATTGCTAATGATTCTTTACCTATTTACAAATCTGTAAGAGCAAATAATTTAGAACCTATTATTTATGCATTTGATGTGAAGTCTCAAAATATAGATTCTACTGCAGTTTTGGTAGATGTTACAAAATTCTTTTCTACAGACGTAAAAGCAATTACAGGTTTACCTGCTTATTTCAGAAAAACATACAAGGTAAGGAAGTTAGATGCTGCAAGAAGTTTTATTAAAAGCATTAAAAGTTACCCAGAAAACATAGAAGTTGTACAAGATTTTACGTTTGATGCAGATGCACCACCAAGTAATCAAAGTACAAATACCATTACAATACGCATCAATCAATCTATGATTTTGCTACCAGAAGAACCAATGATGTCTAGAGTTTACGACAAACGTGTTGGGTATTTTTCTTTAGGAAATGTAGATTATAATTCAGAAGCTTTAAAAGCAGATAGCAAGAGATATATTAAACGTTGGAGACTAGAACCAAAAGATGAAGCGGCCTATAATCGTGGTGAATTGGTAGAACCAAAGAAACCAATTGTTTATTATTTAGACCCTGCAACACCAGAAAAATTAAGAAAGTACATCAAACAAGGTGTAGATGATTGGCAAAAAGTTTTTGAAACTGCTGGTTTTAAAAATGCAATAATGGCAAAAATGCCACCAACTAAAAAAGAAGATCCAGAATTTAGTATGGAAGATGTTCGGTATTCTTCTATTAGATATGTAGCGAGTACCACAAGAAATGCTGTTGGGCCAAGTGTTTCTGATCCAAGATCTGGTGAAATTTTAGAGAGCGATATTATTTGGTATCACAACCATTTGCGCTCTTACAGAAACAGGTATTTACTAGAAACTGGTGCAGCAAATCCTTCTGCAAGAACCCTAAATACTTCCGATGAAGAAATTGGAGATATGATGCGAATGGTAATTGCACATGAAGTTGGGCACGCTTTAGGTTTGCCTCATAATATGGCAGCAAGTTTTGCATACCCTACAGATTCTTTACGTTCTGGAGATTTTACTCAGAAAAACGGAATTGCAGCAACCATTATGGATTATGCGAGGTATAATTATGTAGCACAACCTGGAGACAAAAACATTCGTTTTATTAGACAATTAGGGCCTTACGATCATTATTCGATTAATTGGGGGTATCGTAAAATTCCGAATATAAACACACCAGAAGACGAAGTGAAAACGTTAGATAAATGGATTGAAGAGAAAGCAGACAATCCTATTTATAGATTTGGTGGCGAACGCTTTGATCCTTCTGCACAAACTGAAGGAATTGGAAACGACCAAGTAAAAGCGAGTAGCTATGGCGTTAAAAATTTAAAAATTGTTGCTAAAAACTTACCAAACTGGACTTCGAATCAAACCAATAATTATGAAGATTTAAGTGAATTGTATGGTGAATTATTAAGCGTTTGGAACCGATATGTTGGTCATGTTGCTGGTAATATTGGTGGTGTTTATGAGTTCAATAAAAAACCATCTCAAACAGGAAATATTTATGTTCCGGTTACAAAATCGAAACAAAAAGAATCTTTAAACTGGTTACAGAAAAACGTTTTTAAAACACAAGATTGGCTGCTAGATAAAAATATTTTAAATAAGATTGATGAAGCTGGTTACACAGAAAACATGGCGAAGTATCAGAACAGGTTATTAAGTACATTACTAAATACTAGAACTCTAAAGAGAATGATGGACGCAGAAGTTATTCAAGAAAATAACTATGCTGCAGTTGATATGATAAGTGATTTAAGAAGAGGTCTTTTTTCTGAAATTACTACCACTAAAAACGTAGCTGTTTACAGAAGAAACCTTCAAAAATCATTCATTAATACTTTAAACCGTTTAATGAAAGATCCTTCTATAAAAAACACAGATATTTCTTCTATAGTTCGTGGTGAACTAACAACTCTAAAATACCAACTGAATTCAGCAAGTAAAAGGGCTGTAAATAAAATTACAAAGTACCACTATAAAGATGCAATTGTAATGATTAATGCTATTTTAGACCCGAAATAATTACATAACAAATGCTGTAAAGGCAGAAAATTAGTAATTATTTTCTTAAAAGCTGAACTCCTATTGCGCATTCTAAACAACGTTTTGGTGCGCAATAGTTGTTTTTAAGCTCTAACAAAGCTTGCGAATCAAAAGCATTTTTTGCTTTAATTTTAATTTCAGAAAACTTAGAAATAATATTATTTTTTTCTGGTTTCATCTTTTTTAGAATTTCTAAAAATGATTCCTCATCAACTTCTCCCTTACTTTTTTGATATAGAAATTTCAACGGAATTATAGTGTTTATAATCAATAAGTCTACAAACGAATTGGTGAGTTTTTTTGGTGATGTTTTTGATACTGATTCAAAATTATAATGTGTTTTCCAAAACGGATCAACTTCAACAGCAAATAATTCATAAAAATCTTTTAAGCGATGTAGTGTTATTAGTTTAGAAAACAAATTTTGATGTTTATGAAACAAAGAAACTAATTGAGCAATTCTAATTGTGGGAAAATTATTGGGACGCATTCTAAAAAATGAAAACTGTTCTTTTGCAATAGGTTCCAAATTATGTTTATGTCTTAAATAAGTGTATTCTTTTTTTAATTGTTGATGATATTCGTTTTCAACCTCCTCTTCTAAAAATCCTGCTTGCCCGAATAATAATGCAGCAAACTCATTTTCATTAAAACTCATTTTCTGAACAACAGAAAAATCTATGGATTGTGCCAATCTTAAAAAAGGATCTCCATTTATTTTCAAACCGAAATTCTTTGCTAATAATTGAAACAGAATAGCTTCAAAATTATTATTTTCTTGTTGTAACAAAACACCTATTTCGCCAGATTTTCTTTCTAAGCGTTCAAAAAACAAGCGTTCTTTCCAATTCGAAAACGTAAAAATATCTATCGTAGCAATACCATTGTTGCAAGGAATCCAACTTGTTGGTGTAAAAAATAATTTTCTATAATTATTTAAAACACTTTCAGCTACTAAATCTTTTAAAACCAAGGTTGGTATTGGTTTGCTATTTTTCATAAAAACAGTTGCATCGTTTTCCCAAACAACATGTAAAATTACTGCATCATAATTCACGTCAGCTTCGTGATGATGCACATACCAATCGGAGGCTTTTAAATGAATTTCTACATTGCCTATCCAAATTTGATCTTCAATTTTCAGGTGAGCACTTAGAAAATCTGGACCAGCATTTTTATTATGCAAACCTGGTTTTAGAATTGTTAAACGCTCATTATCCGAAGTTTTAAAATTAACCTTAGAGAACATTTTATACTTCCATACATATTGTAGAAAATCCTCATTCATGCTTTTTCTTTTAAAAGTACAAAAAAAATGATACTTCTATCAGTTTATATAATTGACAACATATTAAAAAACAACAATATTGCCTTATTTTTGCACTTTAAAAAAGCATAAATGAATATTATAGATAATTTAAAATGGCGCTATGCTGTTAAAAAATTCGACACAAATAAAGAACTTTCAGAAGCACAAATTCAAGTTTTAAAAGAAGCTTTTAATTTAACGGCTACTTCTTATGGTTTACAACCTTTAAAATTAGTAGTTATTAAAAACAAAGCAATTCAAGAAAAATTAGTTTCGGTTTCTTGGAACCAGCCACAAATTCTGCAAGCTTCTCACCTATTGGTTATCTGCATACAAGATAATTATACCACTAAAGAAGTAGCAAGTTATTTTAATTTAGTGCAAAAAGTTAGAAAAACACCCGATGAAATCATCAATCCGTTTAAAAAATTTTTAACGGCAGAAATAGCAAAAAAGACACAAGAAGAATTATTTATTTCAAATAAAAACCAAGCATACATTGCACTTGGTAATCTAATGACTGTTTGTGCTTCTCAAGAAATAGATGCGTGCCCAATGGAAGGTTTTATTCCAGAAAAATATGATGAAATTTTAGATTTAAAAAAGCACAATTTAAAATCGGTTTTAGTTATGCCTGTAGGTTTTAGAGCAGAAGACGATTATATGAAGGCTTTAATAAAAGTTAGAAAAGAGCTTTCTGAAAGTATTATTGAAATCAATTAAACTTCAATTTTAAAATTTTATATCTCGACTTCATTAAAAAAGATAAATACCTTCTTTTTTAATGAAGTCGAAACTTTTAAAACTATACTATAATCTTTCCAAAACAAATAGAAAGCTGTATTTTTGAAGTGAAATTAAAAGATATAAAAATGAGTTCAGCAATAAGAAATTTAGCACCGAAAGAAGTTTGGAATATGTTTGCAGATTTAAATGCAGTTCCTCGTCCTTCAAAAAAAGAAGAACGCGTTATTGAATTTATGGTCAATTTTGGTAAAAACCTAAATTTAGAAACTTTTGTAGACAGCGTTGGCAATGTTATCATAAAAAAACAAGCTACAAAAGGTTTCGAAGACAGAAAAACAGTGGTTTTACAGAGTCATTTAGACATGGTTCATCAAAAAAATGCAGAGACAGATTTTGACTTTGATACAGAAGGAATTAAAATGTTGATTGATGGAGATTGGGTAACTGCAGATGGCACTACTTTAGGTGCAGATAATGGCTTAGGAGTGGCAGCAATTATGGCTATTTTAGCTTCTACAGAAATTGAACACCCAAGCTTAGAAGCGCTGTTTACTATTGATGAAGAAACAGGTATGACTGGTGCAATGGGTTTAGAAGCTGGCGTTTTAAAAGGTGATATTCTTCTTAATTTAGACACAGAAGAAGATGACGAAATTGGTATGGGTTGTGCTGGTGGCGTTGATGTAACTGCAACAAGAAACTACAAAGAAGAAGCTGTTTCAGAAAACTCACTTGGGTATTCTATCTCTGTACAAGGTTTAAATGGTGGGCATTCTGGAATGGACATTATTAAAGGTCTAGGAAATGCCAATAAAATAATGAATCGTTTGTTATTTGATGGTTTCACAAATTTTGGTTTAAGAATTTCTGAAATTAACGGTGGTAGTCTTCGTAACGCAATTCCAAGAGAAAGTTTTGCTTTAGTTTCTATAGATACTGTTTCTAAAGAAGCTTTTTTGTTTGAAACAAACCTACTTATTAAAACTATTAAAGAAGAATTTGCTACAATAGAAAATAATTTAACTATTGAAATTAAAGAAACTTCACTTCCAGAAAAAGTAATGGAATTAGGAGTGCAAGAAGGTCTTGTAAAATCTGTTTACGCTGCATTAAATGGTGTTTATAGAATGAGTCCGGATATTGAAGACTTAGTAGAAACCTCTAATAACATTGCCAGAATCATAGTAAAAGATGGCGCAATTAAAATTGGATGCTTAACACGCTCTTCTTCTGAAACTAACAAAATAGATTTAGCAAATTCATTAAAAGCTGCTTTCGAATTGTCTGGTTTTGATGTTGAGTTATCTGGAGAATATCCTGGTTGGCAACCTAATGTAAATTCAGAAATTTTAGATGTAGTTTCTAACTTATATGAAAACTTACATGGTGAAAAAGCACAGGTTGCTGCTTGTCATGCAGGTTTAGAATGTGGTATTTTAGGACAAAATTACCCAGAAATGGACATGGTTTCCTTTGGACCAACAATTAGAGGAGCGCATTCTCCTGATGAACGAGCAGGTATTGTGTCTACACAGAAATTCTGGAAATTTTTAATTGAAATTTTAAAGAATATTCCAAAAATAAAATAAAATAATAAAAATTTAAAACCGAAGATTTTCTTCGGTTTTTTTATGCTCCTTTTGTGAAAAAAGAAACAACAATCTCTTTTAATGTACTGTAAATCAAATTATTAAAACTTTATCCTTTTGTTAACATCTTTCACTTCTAAAAGTCATAAAAAAATGTAATTTTACATTTAGAAAAATCGACTTATTTTCATGGGCAAAATCATTGCAATAGCAAATCAAAAAGGTGGAGTTGGTAAAACAACCACAAGCATAAATTTAGCAGCTTCTTTAGGTGTTTTAGAAAAAAGGGTATTGTTAATAGATGCAGATCCACAAGCAAACGCGTCTTCTGGTTTAGGAATCGATGTTGATACGGTTGAAGGTGGAACGTATCATGTTTTAGAACATACACTTTCTGCAAAAGAAGCAGTTATAAAAACAGATTCTCCGAATGTAGATATTATTCCGGCACATATCGATTTAGTAGCCATTGAGATAGAACTGGTAGATAAACAGGATAGAGAATACATGCTTAAAAAAGCATTGGTAGATATTAAAGACGATTATGATTATATTCTAATCGATTGTGCACCCTCTTTAGGTTTAATCACCTTAAATTCTTTAGTTGCAGCAGATTCAGTTATCATACCTATTCAATGTGAATATTTTGCTTTGGAAGGTTTAGGAAAACTTTTGAATACTATTAAAAGTATTCAAAATATTCATAATGCAGAATTAAATATTGAAGGGCTTTTATTAACAATGTTCGATTCTCGTTTACGTCTTTCTAACCAAGTTGTAGATGAAGTTAGAAAACATTTCTCTTCTATGGTTTTTGATACTATTATTAGAAGAAACACACGTTTAGGAGAAGCACCAAGTTATGGCGAAAGTATTATTGCGTATGACGCAACTAGTAAAGGGGCTGTAAATTACTTAAATTTAGCCCAAGAATTATTAAAAAAGAATTCGTAAAAATGGCAAAAGCAACTAAAAAGCAAGCTTTAGGAAGGGGATTATCTGCTTTATTACAAGATACACCAAACATTAACTCTGCAACAGATAAAAACGCAGACAAACTAGTTGGTAGTATTATAGAACTTGAATTAGACTCAATTGATGTAAACCCTTTTCAACCTAGAACTTACTTCGATGAAGAAGCATTAAGAGAATTGGCTAGCTCTATTAGAGAATTAGGTGTAATTCAACCAATTACAGTTCGTAAATTAGAAGGAAATAAATTTCAATTAGTTTCTGGAGAACGTCGATTTAGAGCTTCAAAATTAATAGGAAATAAAACAGTACCCGCATATATTAGATTAGCGAATGACCAAGAAATGCTAGAAATGGCCTTGGTAGAAAACATTCAGCGTAAAAATTTAGACCCAATAGAAGTGGCGCTTTCTTACCAACGTTTAATTGATGAAATTCAGCTAACACAAGAAGAATTAAGTACAAGAGTTGGAAAAAAACGTTCTACAGTAACCAACTATTTGCGTTTGTTAAAATTAGATCCTATTTTACAAACAGGAATGAGAGACGGTTTTATCTCTATGGGACATGGTCGCGCAATGATTAATGTAGATAATACAGAAGACCAATTGGCTATTTATGAGAAAATTTTACGTGATAAACTTTCTGTTAGACAAACAGAAGATCTAGTAAAAAGCTTAAAAACAGGGGCAATTGCAAAACCAAAGAAAAAAACAATACCACCTTTTGTTAAAAATAGCTTAAGAGATATAAGTGCATACTTTGGTAACAAAGTAGACGTTTCTATAAGTACGAATGGAAAAGGAAAAATATCAATACCTTTTGATTCGGAAGAAGATTTTAACCGTATTAAAAACTTATTAAAATAAGTGATTTTAAAAAGAATCATATTTACGTTTTCGATTTTATTTATCTCTCTTGGCATTTTTAGTCAGAAAGACTCTACGAATGTAAAAAAAGTAAAAACAAAAGAAAAAATATTTGTGCAAGAAGGCGTCTACAAACCTCTAGCACCTTCTAAAGCTGCGTTTTACTCTGCTATTTTTCCTGGAATGGGGCAAATTTACAATAAGAAATATTGGAAAGCACCAATTGTATGGGGAGCATTAGCTGCACCAACTTATTTTTATTTGACAAACAACAGCGATTATAAGCGTTATAGAAGAGCATATAAGCTAAGAAAAACTGGGTTTCAGGATGAGTTTACAGACCACTTAGGTGTTGTTTCTGTTTCATTAGAAACCCTAGAAAGAGCACAAGAACAATTAAGAGAAAATAGAGATTTGTCTTTAATGTGGGGTGTAATTTTATACGTTTTACAAATTGTGGAAGCAAGTGTTAACGCACATTTATTACAATTTAATACAGATGATAATTTGTCTTTTGGTCCTACATTTGTTCAGGATCCGATACTCTTTGACGCTCCGAAAGTTGGTTTTACACTAAAATATACATTTTAAAATGAAAATTGCATTGTTAGGTTATGGTAGAATGGGAAAAGAAATTGAAAAAATTGCAATTTCTAGAGGTCATGAAATCGTTATAAAAAAAGATATTGATGCCAATATTGACATTAATTTAGCTGATGTTGCTATCGATTTTAGCGTACCAACTTCTGCTTTTAATAATATTTCTAATTGTATTAAAAATAAAGTTCCTGTAATTTCTGGAACCACTGGTTGGTTAGATAAATACCAAGATGCAGTAAAACTTTGTGAAAAAGAAAAAGGGGCTTTTATTTATGCTTCTAACTTTAGTTTAGGGGTAAATATCTTTTTTGAACTGAACAAACAACTCGCTAAAATGATGAATACTTTAGAAGATTATAACATTTCTATGGAAGAAATTCATCATACTAAAAAATTAGATGCGCCAAGCGGAACAGCAATTACTTTAGCTGAAGGAATTATAGAAAATTCTTCTAAAGAAAACTGGGAGTTAGGCGAAAATTCATCCGAAAAAAATATAGCTATTGTTGCAAAAAGAATTCCTGAAGTTCCAGGTACACATACGGTTTGGTATGATTCTGAAGTTGACTCTATAGAAATTAAACACACAGCGCACAGCAGAAAAGGGTTTGCTTTAGGTGCTGTTGTTGCTGCAGAATGGATTCTTGGTAAAACAGGAGTTTTTAATATGAAAGACGTGTTAAACATCCGTTAAAACAGTAACATTTTAATAAAAAGACTACTAACTAAGTTATAACTTATCTCCTCGAGTGCAATAGAGGGTTTTAGTCTCAATTACAAAATAAAGATCTCTACTGCGCTCGAACAGACATCAAAATAAAAATTATGAATTTTACTGAATGGTTTATCTTTTTTCTTGTAATTCAAATACTTCACTTTTTAGGTACTTGGAAACTATATGTAAAAGCTGGTAGAAAAGCATGGGAAGCTGCAATTCCTATTTATAATGGCGTTGTTTTAATGCAAATAATTAATAGACCAAAATGGTGGATTATCTTACTATTCATTCCGATTGTAAATCTATTAATGTTTCCTGTAATTTGGATTGAAACCATTAGAACTTTTGGCTTTTATAAAAAATTAGATTCACTTTTAGTAATCGTTACTTTAGGTTTGTATATCTTCTATATTAACTATGCAACTGATGTAAAATATAATACAAACAGAAGTTTAAAACCTCGTTCTGAATTTGGTGAATGGGTAAGCTCTATAACCTTTGCTATTATTGCTGCAACTTTAGTGCATACGTATTTTATGCAACCTTTTACAATACCAACATCTTCTTTAGAAAAATCTTTATTAGTAGGAGATTATTTATTTGTAAGTAAGTTTCATTATGGTGCTAGAGTTCCATCTACAGTAATTGCATTGCCAATGGTGCATGATTCTATTCCACTAACAAAATCGCCTTCTTATTTAAAAAAGCCTCAATTACCTTACACAAGGTTACCAGGTTTACAGAATATAAAAAATAATGATATTGTTTGTTTTAATTGGCCTGCAGATACACTAGCAACAATGTGGGGAGATACTTCCGGTAAATTCACCTACAAGCCCGTAGACAAAAAAACAAACTACGTTAAGCGTGCCGTTGGTATTGCTGGAGATTCTTTAGAATTAAGGAATGGTTATGTATACATTAATGGAAAGAAAAATGAGCTTCCAGATAGGGCTAAAATTCAGTTTTATTATACGTATGAAGCAAAATCTGCAATAGACAACAATACATATCCTAAATTTTTAATTAAAAAAGAAAGAACAGGAGTTTACAGAATATTGTCTGAATATTGGAACAATTCTAAAGTACAGGAAGCTATAAAGCATAACGGAAACTTGTCTAAAATTAGCTCAGACTCTTTATATACAGAAGTTGCTGGAGGTATAAACCCTGAGTTTGCTAGACGTTTAAAAATGGAGTCTGTTGCAAATAAAATTAATATTAATTTAACGGAAGACGAAGCTATTCAATTAAAAAAACTGCCTCAAACAGTTTCTGTTAAGAAATTAAATTTTAATGCAGACAATGCTATTTTTCCACATATAGAAAATAATCAATGGAGTCAAGATAATTTTGGGCCTATTTACATACCTAAAGCTGGAGCAACAGTAAAGTTAGATGCAACGTCATTACCTTACTACGAACAGATTATCAAAAATTATGAAAACAATGATTTGGCAATTGTAGGAGATGCTATTTTTATCAACGGAGAAAAAGTAGAGTCTTATACTTTTAAGCAAGATTATTATTGGATGATGGGAGATAATAGACACAATTCTTTAGATGCACGTTACTTTGGGTACACTCCTTTTGATCATGTTTTAGGAAAACCTGTAATGGTATGGTGGAGTTGGGATGCAAATGCGGCAAGTTTTGGCGAAAAATTAAAATCGATTCGTTGGGACAGAATTTTTACTACCGTTGGAGGAAGTGGAAAACCTGTTTCTTACAGATATTTTGTTTTAGGTTTAATAGCAATGTATATAGCTTATAGTGTATTTAAGGGAAAGAAAAAGGCTACTAAAAAATAACAATGGCGTTATTTATACCTACTTATTTCTCACCTATTTCACAATATTCAGAAATAACAAATGCTGAAGAGTTAAGTTTTGAAATGGATGATAATTTTCAAAAACAAAGCTTTAGAAATAGATGTTACATTTTTAATACCAATGGAAAACAGTTATTAAATATTCCTGTAAAACATCCTATTTCTTCTGGTAGAAAAAAAACGAAAGACACACTTGTAGAAAATGCTACACCTTGGCAAGACCAACATTTTAAATCTTTAAAAACAGCTTATAGAAATTCACCTTTCTTTGAATTTTATGTTGATGATATGGCCCCAATTTTCGAAAAAGAGTATCGTTATTTACAAGACGTAAATATTGATACTTTCTTATTTGTTTCTGAAGCCTTACAAATAAACACTCATTTCGATAAAACAATTGCGTACTCTACAGAAATAGAAAATAACGACTTTAGACACCTCGCAGAAGTAAAAAGCCAACCTAAAAAATTAGTAGATAAATACATTCAAATGTTTGATGACAAACATGGTTTCATCCCCAATTTATCCATTTTAGATCTTCTTTTTATGGAAGGCCCTAATGCAATTAGTTTCTTAGAAGAATAAATAAAATACTTTATTTAAAATTAAAAAAGTATAAAATATTTTTCAATTCTTCTAGCAACCATAAACAGCGATTTTCTTTTTCTTCTAAAAAATTTAAAAAAGTCTATTTTTTTTATGCTATCTTTAGTATCTACAATTCTTAAAAATTAAAAATAAATGGACATTCTCAAAAAATTTATCAGTACTCAAATTGATATTGATGAAGAATCTGAGAATAAATTTATCTCTTTGGCAACTTTAAAAAATTTCAAAAAAAATGATTTCCTAAGTAAAGTTGGTGAAATAGCAACTAACTTCTACATTATAAGGTCTGGAATGGTAAGATCTTATTATATAGATGAATCTGGAAAAACACACATAAGAAATCTTTTTTCAAGAATGAAGACCACTGGAGATATAGGTGCTTTAATAACTGGTAACCGTACAAAGTTACATTATGATTGTCTTACAGATTGTGAAATCTATGTTATAAATTTTGAGAAATTTAAAGATATCGCTAAAAACAATCATGGCTTTTCGAAGTTTTATAATACGATGTTAACTAAAATTGTTTTATTGTTTGAATCTAAAGTTTATGATTTATCTGTATTGAATGCTACAGAAAGGTATTTAAAGTTGAAAAAAGAAATACCAGAAATAGAAAATCTTATCCCTCAGTACCATATTGCTTCCTACTTAAACATAACTCCAGTACAATTGAGTAGAATAAGAAAAGAAATCTATTCTAATTAAGTAAAACTAACTATTACTTTAGCTTTTTTAACAGCAATAAAATAGTTTACTTTTGTTTTTTATTTTATGTATACATGAGCTTCAAATTTATTATTCACTACGGGCTACATTTTTTTGTTCCTTTTTTAATTTCAATTCTTTTTTTTAGAGAAAAATGGAAAACTGTATATCTACTATTTCTACTTTCGATGCTCGTAGATCTAGATCATTTATTAGCAAACCCAATTTTCGCGAAAAATAGATGTAGTATTAATTTTCATCCACTACATTCATATATAGCAATAGGTATCTATGTAATTGGTTTATTTTTCAAAAAAACAAGAATACTTTGTTTTGCATTACTGTTTCATATGCTAACAGATTATATAGACTGCTATTTGTAATACTTTTTAAGAAGGTTGTCTAACTCTGCAGAAATATTCAACTTAAATATTAAAAAGATATATGCAACCACTATTAAAATACTTTTTAGAGCGATATTTAAAATAGGGTGAATAGGAAATTTCCAGAGGTAAAGATTGTCAATTGGGAAGTCCCAAAAATTAAAAGCTAGGTATAAAATTGCAATAATAACAATCATTTTAAATGACTTATTAGTAAAAGGGGTAATAGAAAACTTCCTTTTTACAAAATATAATTTAAATGTGTTTGCACAGAATATTACAATAAGCGTTGCTAACGCCAAACCATCTGTTCCCATATCTAATTCATAATAAAAAAGTTTATTTAAGAGGTATACAGAAATTGCCATAATAAGACTTATAGGCAGTGTTATTTTATAGAATTTAGAGTTGTTTATAATCGCACCATTATTCCCCATAAAGCCATTGTACAGTTTTAATAATGAAATCATAAATACAACCAATGCACCACCAGCATATTGTTTTGGCAACATGTTAAATAACTGACCAACATTTGCATTTATCAAAACAAAGAAAAGACCACTAATTAGTAATAAATTTATAGAACTCTTTTTATATAAAGAAGCTACTTCTTTATGGTTTTCTTCATTTAAGGTTTTAGAGGTTAAAGGTTGTAAAATATTTAGCATTGCCCTACTTGGTGCTTCAATAAAAGAACCTATAAATACGGCAACCGAGTAATAGGCTGCTGTTGCTAGAGTTTCTTTACCAGGAATCATAAATTTATCGATATCTAAAATAATTGCGCCTGCACTTCCTGCTAAAATAATATAGCCAGAAAAACGTAAAACTTCTTTATAGTTTTCGGGTTTAGAAAACGTAAATTTAGGAACGTATATTTTAAGTGCATAAAACATCATTATAAACATTCTTAAGAAGTATGCACCAGTTAAGTAATAGATAAATTCTACCTTTGTAATAAGCTCTAAATAAACTGCGAATAGTAAAATCATTACTACTACTCTATTCCATAATTCTTTTAAAACATTACCAAAAACAGTTTGAAAATGCACTTTTGCCCAAGAGTAAAAAATCTCGAAATAAGCACAAGCAACAGCTATTAAGTATATAACAAACGTATAATTTTTAATAATAGGATTTTCTTCTGATAAGTAATCTCCTATTTGTTCATAGAAAAGGTTTCCAAAATAAGCAATAGGAATCGCTATTAACAATGGTAAAAATAACACTGATGAAAGAAAACGATCTTTTTCTAATTTTGTAAAATAACTAGAGAAAAACTTTACAATTGTATGATGAATTCCTAATGCTATTAATGGCATTAGTAAGTTAGAGGTTGATAAGAGGAAGGTTACCAAACCATAATATTCATCCTGTAAAAAACGAGTGTATAAAAATAAGGTGTTTATTCCGCCAAAAGCAAAACCTAAATAAATAAAAAAAGTGTTTTTTAACGACTGCTTTAATACAATTCCCATGCTACGAATTTAAACTTTTTAATATAGAGGCTAAGTTTTTTGTAAGCTCTTTTCTATGGTATTTTTGAATATTATTAGAATTTACAGTCAATTTATTTTTTTTATATTTTTGATATATCTCTAATATCTCAGATTTTAACTTCTCTCCATTATCAAAATTTACAACAACACCAGCATTTGTTTCTTCTAAAATTGTAGCCAAATCTCCTTCTTCTGGTCCAATTGCTAAAATGGGTCTTTTTGCTGTTAAATATTCAAATAACTTTCCTGTTAAGATACCTTTGTTATTTTCTACATTAGGAATTAACAATAATAATACTTGCGTTTTTTTCTGATATTCTATTGCTTTATTATGTGAAACATACCCTATAAATTTTGTGTTTTCTTCTAAACCATTAAATTTAATAACTTCTTTTACTTCATCTGAAATATCACCAATAAAATTGAGTTGCAGATTCTTTTTAAATTCTAAATTATCTATACAAAGTTCTTTTAAAACTTTAAATAAAAGCTTCGGATTGCTCTGTTTTGGCAACAAGCCAATATAAGATATAGAAAATTTAAGATCTAAGATTACATTTTTAGACGCTAAAACTTCATCATCAAAACCATTTGTAATTACTTCTACTCTTTTTGCTTTTTTAGCAAATTCTTCTTTTAAAGAAGTACTGACTGTTAAAACACAATCTGCATTCTCTAAAACTGCTTCTTCTAATTTTAGATTCTTATTTTTGGCAAACGAAAGTTGATTAAACTCTTTATTATAATATAAATTAGACCAAGGATCTCTAAAATCTGCCAACCATTTTATATTGTTTTTTTGATGTAATTTTTGCGCAATTAGATGCATACTATGCGGCGGACCTGTAGAAATAATTACATCAATTTTATTTTTATCTAAATATTTTTGAAGATATTTTACAGAAGGTTTTACCCAAAACACTTTAGGATCTGGAATAAAAAAATTTCCACGAACAAAAGATAGCAGTCCGTTTTTACCAACATTAGAAACTCCTTTTTTCTGTTCCTTCTTTTTCTTCCAAAATAAAACAGCTGTAGGTTCCCAAATGGGTTGTTTTAAAATTTCTATGTTTTCAGGAACCTCTTTTAATAATGAAAAATCTTCTTTAGGATAACTACCATCATCAACCGTATACACAACAGGTTCTATGCCAAAACCTTGTAAATACTTTGCAAACTTTAACCAACGTTGTACACCAGAACCTCCGGCTGGCGGCCAATAATATGTAATTATTAAGACTTTCAAACGTGTAGATTATTATATAAGTTAATCAGTTTTTTAGAAGTTTCCTCCCAACAAAACTCATTCTGCACAAATTCTTTTCCGTTATTTCCTAATTCAGTTCTTAGCGGTTTACTTTTATATAAAGCTAAAACTTTGTTCGAAAAATCTTCTACATCTTTTTCTTTATGTACCAAACCAGCATCCACTTTTTCAACAAGTCTTTTCTGCGCAATTGCATCACTTACCAATAATGGTTTTGCAAAACTCATGTATTGAAAAATCTTGTTTGCATACGCAACATCGTGTTGTAAATTTCGATGTAACGGAGAGATACAAACTTCACTTGCTAAAATATAAGACTGAAAAAGCGAAACATTTTGCCAACCTTCAAAATCTACAAATGCTTCTAATTGTAATTCTTTTACTTGTTGTTTAAGTATTGTATCTGTGGTGTTTTTTCCAACAATTACTAATTTTACTTCAGGAATTTTGTCTTTCAATTTAGTTAATGCAGCAATAGCTGTTTGAATGCCTCTTCTTAAATGCGTGTCACCTAAATAGAGAATTACAAAGTTATTTTTATACTTTTCTATAATTGTTTTATCAACGGTATATTCTTCAAAAAATGATTTTCTAATGGTATTTGGTACTAAAACTAGTTTGTCTTTTTCTGAAGGTAATCTTATTGCCAATGTTTCTAAAAATTCTGGAGAAACAGCAATTACTTTATCTGCTTTTCGTATAAACTCCTCTTCTTTTTGTTTCCACTTTTGTGGAGAAATAATATATTTTCCAGGGAATTTCTGCAAATGCGGATAGAGTTTCATCACTTCTGGCATATTATCATGCAAATCTAAAACTACAGGAAGGTTTTGCTTTTTATTAGCATTGTAGACTGCTTCTGCTATTCGAATGTCATGAATATGTAATACTTCTATTTTTGTTTCTTCAATAAATTTAGCAATTTTTTGTTGCATTAAAAAAGAATACAAAGGAATTGTATACGCCAATGCAGAAAGTTTGTACTCTAATTTATTAGAAGTATATCTTTTAACTTGAATTCCGTTTATGGTTTCAGACGCTTTTTCATCGTTATATTTCAGACAAAAAAGAAAAACTTCATGTCCGTTATTTACTAAAGATACTGCTTCATTTTCCACTCTCGGATCTGGTGGAAACGAAGCGTCTAAAATCATTCCTATTTTCATGATTTTCGCTTCTTCTTTTTCTCATCATAAAAAAACCAACCAATAGAAACAAACAATAATAAGGCATAAGAAGTTAATGAAACTATTTTTCCTTTTTGAATTACTTCTGGCTCAAACTTGAATTCAATTTTATGTTCTCCTGCAGGAATTTCCATTCCACGTAAAACATAATTCACCCGAAAATGCGGAGTTAACTCATCATCTACATATGCATTCCAACCATCCTCATAAAATATTTCAGAAAATACTGCAAACTGATCTATTGCTGTTTTAGAATCATAACTTAATGAGGTTACATCGTAATCTATCAAAGTTATTATTGCAGTTGAATCTTGTTTCATTGGAAATTTTACAGCTAATTTCTTATAATCACTTTCTAAAATAACTGCTGCTGTTTTTGTATTCAAAGAATCTAAAGCAAGTATTTCTTCGTTTGCATTTTTTGCAGAAATTAGTTTATTTACAAACCAAACATTTCCATTTGCTTCCGGGTTTTGTTGTGCTTGCGGATTTCCTTTATCATCTGGTACAATAAAATATTTTGTATTCAACATGTTTAGAACTTGCATGTTGTTCTTCGCTATTTGAAAATCGAATAATTCTTGATATCGTCCTAATTTAGCTGCGTGATAACCACCAATTGAGTTATGAAAATAAGACGTACTTCCATCGTTCATAGGGTCTACAACAAAATTAGCAACTCTATAATGTGTTTTATCTTCTAAAATCATTTGATCTGCTGCAGAAGCTGTAAAAGGTTTCTCTATCTTTCTTGCTGATTTAAAATCATCTGCATTTACATATCTTTTGTCTACAGAAATTAAATCGAAAAGTATAAAAACGGTTAATGTAACAATTGCAAAAACTGATTTTAATTTGTCTTTTAAGAAAAACCACAAAACGCCTCCAGAAAGTAACACTAAAACTAAAGAACGAATGGTATCTGAAAGTAACATTGCCTTTCTATCTGCAATAACGGCATCTAAAAAACCAGGTATTTCGCTGTATTGTTGTGCATCTCTTAAACCTTCAAAAGTACCAAACATGTGTGCTAGTCCAAAACCAACAATAATCAATCCGCCAAAAACAATTACCGCTTTTTTTAAAGCCTCTTGCTTTTCTTTTACTTCAATTTTAGAAGAAAAGAATTGCTTCAACCCTAAAACGCCTAAAATTGGGACACACAATTCTGCAATAACTTGTATGGATGAAACTGCCCTAAATTTATTATATAAAGGAACGAAATCGATAAAAAAGTTGGTAACAAAATCAAAATTTCTTCCCCAACTTAGAATAATTGAGAAAACAGTTGCTGCAACCAACCATTGTTTTAATCTTCCTTTTACTAAAAACATTCCTAAGAAAAATAGAAAGAAAATTACAGCACCAATATATGCTGGCGCTTCTACAATTGGTTGATCTCCCCAATAGGTTAAGACTTGTTCAGAGTAATCTGCTGCTGCTTTTTTGCCTGCTTTTTCTTCTATGAATTCATAAAAATTAGAATTTTCTCCTAATTTCTCTACTGTTCCTCCGCCCATAAAACGCGGAATGAATAAATTAAATGTTTCTAATTTCGCGTAACTGTATTGTGTAATATATGCTTTATCTAATCCTTTTGTAACCTCTTTAGTAGAACCATCTAAATTTATTGTCAACTCAGATTTCCCTCTTGTACTATGATCTGCATATTCTTTCATCGCCATTAAACGTGGCGCATTTGCTCCGATACCTAAAAGAACAGCGGCAATAATTACTGCTGCTTGCTTTATAAAAACTTGAATTTTATTTTCTTTAAAAGCGTTTATAAATTCTACAATTCCTAAAATAAGCAAACAAAAACCAAGATAATAGGTCATTTGAATGTGATTTGTATAAATTTCTAAAGCCATTGCCAGACCTGTAACGATAAAACCAAGTACAAATTTTCTTTGAAAAACCCATAAAACTCCAGCAATAACCAGAGGCATATATGCAATTGCATGTGCTTTTGCATTGTGGCCTGCACCAAAAATAATAATTAAATAAGTAGAAAAACCAAAGGCTAAAGAACCTAAAATAGCCAATCTCCAATTTACTTTTAAAGCCATCATCAATACAAAAAAACTTAAAAAATATAAGAATGTATAATCTGCAGGTCTAGGTAAAAAACGAAGTAATTTATCTAAGGTTCGAACAATATCATTAGGGTAATAAGCACTTACTTGGTATGCAGGCATTCCGCTAAAAGAAGCTCCTGTCCAATAAGGTTCTGCATTATTATCTGCTCTATAATCATTAATATCTTTCACCATTCCTCTAAACTGAGTAATGTCTGATTGATTTAATTTTTGCCCTTTTAAAACAGGATGAAAATAAATTATAGAAGCCAATGTAAAAATAAGAATAGCAACTAGATAAGGAAATATTTTAGTGAATTTCAATTTGATGTTGTTTTATTGTTGTTGATGTATTCAATTAGAGAAATTTAATCTATTTCTTCAAAATCTACATATTCACCAACAGATTTTTTACTTTCTTGTTGGCTTCCTGGTTTTTTATCTATAATCGTTTCCCCTTCTTTTACAGAAGATTTTTTTTGTTGCTGTTCTCTTTGTTGTCCGCCATATTGCTGCGCTGCTTTTTTCTTAATTGTTTCTGCAGCTTTTCTCATTAGAAAAGGTGCAAAAAGTCTTGCTAAAAACTTAAAAGCATAATAAGATAAAACGAGAAAAAAAATTGTTTTAAGTAAACCCATTTGTAAATAAAATTATTAAATAATATACCAAAAATAACAATTTGAGTACAATTGAAGCGTTATGAATCTATAAAAGTTTCTTAAAGCTAAAAAAGAAGCGTTTGCCTTTATAAAATAGCTTTTTTATCCTATGTTTGTGAAGCATGTTAGACTTAAAATGTAAACCCTCTCTTTACCTATGAATGTGAGTAGATTAAACCTTTTTATTGTATTCTTTTTTATTGGCTATAGTACTGTTTTAGCGCAATATACAGACGTAATTAACTCGAACAAACCTGGTTTTTCTGAAAGCCCGTATAGCGTTGGTACTGGTGTTTATCAATTTGAAAGTAATATTTTTTTAAGGAACACGAGTATAGAACCTACTTTTTCTATACCACAATCTTTAGGTTTAGATTTACTATTTAGAACTAGCCTTTTCTTAGAAAAATTAGAATTAAATGCACAATTAACGTATCAACAAGATAAAGTTGCTTTTAAAAATGTTTTCACCTCTCATTATTTTACTTCTGGTTTTAGTAGAATGACAATTGGTGCTAAATATTTGGTTTATCAACAAGAATACGAAGACAAATCTAAAGAAATTAGAAGCTGGAAAAGGCGTCGTGCGTTTGATACAAAACGATTAATTCCTTCTGTTGCAGTATATCTAGGGATGAATACAGATTTTGTAAATGAAATACATAAAACAGGAAGCATTACCCCAAAAGCAGGTATTTTGTTACAACACAATCTTACCAAATATTTTAATGTAATCACCAATTTTTATTATGATAATATTGGTTCAGATTTTGCTGAATATTCTTATATTATTACTGCTACACAGAATTTTAGCGACCAATGGTCTGCTTTTTTGGAAAATCAAACTATTTTTCAAGAACATCAAAACAACACAAATGTAGGTTTAGGGTTGGCGTATTTATATAGTAGAGATTTGCAATTTAACACCTCTGGAAGATTACTTTTTGAAGGAAAATCACAAGGTTTTTATGCAGGTTTAGGAGTTTCTTACAGAATTAATAGACATGCAGATTCCTACATAGAACTAGATGATAATGGTTTAAAGTTAAAAGACACTCCAATTTCTAAATACAATAAAAAACAAGATAATTTCTTTAACCGACTTTTTAGTATTTTCAAAAAGAAAGATAAAAGCAGCAGAACAAGACCTACAAGAAGTAGAAAATCGGAATCTAAAAAGAAAAACGGTGGTTTTCTAGGTTTATTTGGAAAGAAAAAATCAAAAGTAAAAAAGGAAGAAACCGATATTGAAAAACTAGAAAGAGAAATTAAGGAGCTGGAAGAGGATATGAAAAAAGAAGGAAAGAAAAAAAACGGTAATAATTAGCACTGATTTTTTAAAATGATTACACTTAAAAAAATAACGAATAAAAAGGAAATGAAGCAATTTGTTACATTCCCTTTTTCATTATATAAAGACCATAAATATTGGGTTCCTCCTATTATTAAGGATGAAGTTGATAATTTTGATCCAAAGAAAAATCCTGTTTTCGATAATGCAGATGCACAATTTTTTGTTGCCATTAGAAACGGAGAAATTGTTGGTAGAATTGTAGCAATTATCAATTGGTTTGAGGTTGAAAAACAACAGATTAAGAAAATGCGTTTCGGTTGGTTCGATTTTATTGATGACATTGAAGTATCTAAAACGTTATTAGACAAAGTAAGAGAAATAGGTCTAGAGAACAATTTAGAATACTTAGAAGGACCTGTTGGTTTTAATAATTTGGACAAAACGGGAGTTTTAGTGGAGGGTTTCGATCATATTGGAACTATGATTACTTGGTACAATCACCCTTATTACAAAGATCATTTAGAAGAATTAGGTTTCGTAAAAGAAAAAGAATATTTAGAAAATAAATTCAAATTTAAAAATGTAGATGCTGTTTATTTTGATCGAGTTAGTAGCATTATAAAAAGACGTTTTAAGCTAAAAGCATTAGATTTTACAAAGACAAAAGATATTATGCCTTATGTAGATGAAATGTTTGAAGTTTTTGATAAATCGTACTCTAAACTATCTACTTTTGTTCCTATTTCTGACGCTCAGATTGCATTTTTTAAGAAGAAATATATAAGTTTCATCAATCCTGAATACATAAAATTTGTGGTTGATGAACATAATAAAGTAGTTGCTTTTGCAATTGTAATGCCTTCTTTTTCAGAAGCTTTACAGAAGGCTAAAGGGAAATTATTTCCATTCGGCTTGTTTCATTTATTAAAAGCCAGAAAACACTCTAAAGATGTTACGTTCTATTTAATTGGTGTGCATCCAGATTATCAAAATAAAGGTGTACATGCAATTATTTTCGATCAATACACAAAAACGTTTACGCCTTTAGGTATCGATAATTGCATACGAACACCAGAGTTAGAAGACAATGAAGCTATTAAGAAATTATGGGAAAACTTTAATCCTGTAACGCACAAAAGGCGAAGAACGTATAAAAAAAGTATCTTGTAATTAAGTTTGAAGTAAACAAAAACTACTCAAGTTTAAAACGCTGATAAAATCTAAAAAATGCAACTATTCTATAATTCAGAAATTTCTACAGAAACACAACAAATAACTTTCGATAAAATTGAAAGCAAACACATTGTGCGTGTTTTAAGAAAAAAAGAAGGTGATATTCTAAAAATCACCAACGGAAAAGGTTTTTTATTTGATGCTGAAATTAATTTCGCAAACGATAAAAGATGTTCTGCATTAATTATTAAAGCTGAAGAAAAACCAAAACCTTGGAATTATTATTTGCACATTGCAATTGCACCCACAAAGAATAACGACAGAATAGAATGGTTTTTAGAAAAAGCAACAGAAATTGGTATCGATGAAATTACGCCAATTATTTGTTCTAATTCAGAACGTAGAATTGTAAAACTAGAACGATTTGAGAAAATTATTCAATCTGCAATGAAACAATCTTTAAAATTCACATTGCCAAAACTGAATGAACCAGTAAAGTTGAATGACTTTATAAATCAAGATTTTGAAGGAAAAATTTGTATTGCACATTGTGAAGAACAAGAAAAGACATTATTACAATCCGTAGTAAATCCTTCAGAAAAAACAACCATTTTAATTGGCCCTGAAGGTGATTTTTCTGTGGAAGAAATTAAAAAAGCATTGGCTAAAAAATTTGCTCCTATTTCTTTAGGCGAAAGCAGATTGCGTACAGAAACTGCTGCTTTGGTTGCAGTGAATATTGTTTCTTTTATCAATCAGTAATTTAGTATCTTGCTTTCTATTATAACATTTCAGTTCGAGTAATTTCTACTTTTAAAACAACTGTTTTCGAACTCTTTAAAGAGAATTATTTAACTTATGAAGCAACTTCTTTTTTTTCTTTTTATTTCTATTTCTATAACAACCAACGCACAAGATGTTGCCATTTTAAAATACAATGGTGGTGGAGACTGGTATTCGAACCCAACTGCAATTCCTAATCTGGTGGACTTTGCAAATACAAATATCAAAACAAATATTTCTAAAAATCCGCAAACTGTAGAAGTTGGGAATCAAGATATTTTTAACTTTCCAATGGTTTTTATGACAGGACATGGAAATGTATATTTTTCTGATGAAGAAGCTGAAAACCTAAGAAACTACTTAATTTCTGGGGGATTTTTACACATTTCAGATAATTATGGTTTGGATAAATTCATTCGAAAAGAAATACAAAAAGTTTTTCCAAAATTAGAATTTAAAGAGATACCAAGTAATCATCCCGTCTATAACCAAACTTTTAAATTCCCCAACGGAATGCCAAAAATTCATGAACACGATAAAAAAACCGCACAAGGTTTTGGCATTTTCTATGAAGGCAGATTGGTTGTTTTTTACGATTATGAAACCGATTTAAGCGATGGATGGGAAGATGAAATTATACACAACAACCCTAAAAGTGTAAGAGAAAAAGCTTTAAAAATGGGGTGTAACATTATTGAATACGCTTTTAAGAATTAAATAGCAATGTCTTGTTGAACCTAAATTAGCATCTCATCTGCGCTCGACCAGACATTTCAAAATAAAGAAGAATGCAAAACCAAATTGACATAGATTCCATAAAAATAAACTTCGACGCTAGCGGATTGTGGGTTTTAAATATTGCAATTGGTATTATTATGTTTGGTGTAGCTTTAGGTATTTCTATAAATGATTTTAAACGCCTTTTAGAAAAACCTAAAATACTTTTTGTAGGTCTTTTATCTCAGTTTATTTTACTACCTGCATTTACTTTTATTGCAATATTAATTATAGAACCGCACCCAAGTTTTGCTCTAGGAATGATGTTGATTGCTGCTTGCCCTGGCGGAAATGTTTCTAACTTCTTTAGTAAAATGGCAGGCGGAAATGCCGCTTTATCTGTTAGCTTAACTGCTTTTGCAACCTTAATCTGCATTTTTATGACGCCTTTCAATTTACAGTTTTGGGGAAGTTTATACGAACCAACAAATGTAATTTTAGAAACTGTAGAATTAAATTGGATAGATTTGTTAAAGCTAGTTTCTCTAATATTAGGAATCCCTTTATTTTTTGGAATGTTGATAAAACACTACCATTCTGAAATGGCACGAAAAATAGAGAAAGTATTAAAACCTTTATCTATGTTGGTTTTTATTGCATTAATTTTTATTGCTTTTTCTCAAAATTTAGACGTGTTTGCAAATCATATTCATCATGTTATTTTCTTGGTAATTTTTCATAATATTTTTGCATTTATTCTCGGTTTTTATACTGCTAAAAGTTTTGGTTTAAACAAACAAGACACTAAAACGATTGCAATGGAAACAGGTATACAAAACGGCGGTTTAGGTTTATTACTAATATTTGGTTTCTTTGATGGTTTAGGAGGAATGGCTTTACTTGCAGCTTTTTGGGGGATTTGGGATGTCTTTTCGGGAATTCTGCTAGCAACCTACTGGGGCAGAAAACCTCATAAAAAGAGACAATAAAATACTATAATTCATGATTCAGAAAATTTGGTTTACACTTGTTTGGGTTTATATAAAATTTGGTTTGTTTTTTTACACTAAAAAAATAACCGTTTTAGGTAAAGAAAATATCCCGAAGAAAGGTGCTGTTTTATTTGCTGTAAATCACCCAAACGGATTGGTAGACCCACTATATGTTACCACAACTAATAGGAGACAGAATCATTTTTTAGTAAGGGCTGCTTCTTTTAAAAACCCGATTGTAAAAAAAATCTTAGAGTCGTTGTATTTAATGCCCATTTATAGAATTAGAGATGGCATTCAACAATTAGCTAACAATCAAGAGATTTTTGAAAAATGTTTTAATATTTTAAAAAAAGGAGAAACTTTAATGATTTTCCCTGAAGGAAGTCACGATAAAAAAAGAACGATTAGACCTTTAAGTAAAGGATTTACAAGAATTGTTTTTGGTGCTTTAGAGAAATATAAAGATTTAGAAATAACCGTAATTCCTGTAGGGGTTACTTACCAACACCCTTCTCACTTTCCTTCAAAAGTGGCTATAAACTATGGAAAACCAATTACTACAAGAGCCATTTTTGAAGAAAACTCATTAGCAAAATCAATTAATATCTTAAAAAAGAAAGTAACAGACCAATTAAAAATAGTTTCGGTTCATATTTCTGATGATGAGAATTACGAAACAATTTTACAAAAACTAAATGATGCTCAGGTAGATTTTACAGCAGTAGACAACGTAAATGAAATGATTAAAAACAACTCATTTCCTTCTAAAAAAAATTCTAAGAAAAACTACTTAAAACCACTACTTTATTTAATTATTTTAAACAGTATTATTCCATTTTTACTTTGGAAAAAAGCTTCTCAAAAAATTGATGAAATTGAATTTATAGATACATTTCGATTTAGTATAAACCTATTTATTTGTAGTTTATTTTATTGCTTACAAGCGCATATTCTAAGTATTTATTACGGAAACACAATTGGTTTCTTTTACTTAACAATTTCTGCTTTACTAATTCTAATCTACGTAAAAACAGCACCTACAAATGCTAAAAAACACATCGATTTTGTAGAAGCTAGCAAATAAATCTAGCCCTGATTGTAGCATTTGTTTGAGCTCTTTTTTGTCTTTTACAAAAAAAGCGAGTGCGAAAAGCAGGAAATAGCTTCTAATCTATAATTGCATCTTGAATTACTTGTTGAATCTTAGTTCTCATATTACTTCTAATCAACCCTCTGTTATTCATGTTAGGATAGACTCTGTTTGATAAAAACACATACACTAATCCACTTTTTGGATCTGCCCAAGTATACGTTCCTGTAAAACCAGAATGACCAAAACTCTCGTCTGAAACACAACCACAAGTAGCTTTTATACGCGGATTTAGTTGTGGCTTGTCAAACCCTAAACCTCTTCTTACTTTTTCATCAGAAAAATATCTATGATTAAATTTATCTATAGTTTCTGATTTTAAATATCGTTTGCCGCCATAAAAACCTTTTTGTAAATACATTTGCATAATTTTACCAACGTCATTTGCATTGGCAAATAAACCTGCATGACCACCAACACCGCCTAACATTGCTGCACCCATATCATGCACGTAACCTTGCAATAATTGGTTGCGGTAATAATCGTCTCTTTCTGTTGGTACAATTTGGTTTCTATGAAACTTCTTTAAGGGTAAATAGGTTGTTCTGTCTGCTCCTAAAGATTGATAAAACTGTTCGTCTACCAATGTTTCTAATGGTTTTTCATATTTTAATTCTAATGCTTCTTTAAAAATATAATAGCCTAAATCGCTATATTTATAACCCCCTTTTTTTCTTTGATCTGCATCTTTTATGTATTTATAAATACTGTCTTTGTAGTTATGGTTAATAAAAAGATTTTCTGCCACCTTGATGCTAAATTTACTCGTCTTCTTTTTCCTGTAAAAGGTAGCTAAATTTTTATGAGTTACACTGTCTTGAGTATCTATATAAAAAGGAATCCACGCTTTTAATCTACCAAAATGAGAAAGTACTTCTTTAACGGTTACTTTTTCTTTATTTGAATTAGAAAAACTTGGTAAAATATCTCTTAAACTTGCTGTTAAGGGTATTTTATGTTCTTCTTCTGCTTTCATCATTAAAGGTAAAGAAGCTAAAATTTTGGTAAGAGAAGCTAAATCATAAATATCAGAATTTTGCACTTTTAATTTCTTATCATGTGTATGATACCCATAGCTTTTTTCTAAAATTACCTTACCATTTCTAGCCACAAAAACCTGAAAACCAGGGGCCATTTTTTGATTGATAATAGTATCTGCCATTTTATCTATTAAAGCTAATTTTCTAGAAGACATACCTACCGCTTCTGGTATTGTGTACTCGAACCTACTTAAATTAGAACTTAAAAGGCCAAATCCTTCTTTAAACCGAGAGCCGATAGAAACTGGTAATTTCCCTTTTGCAGTAGTTGCGCCAAACAATAATTGTGCAGAAATTTCTTGTGCCAATTTACTGTTTTGGTAAGAAACAATTAAACCTTCTATATTGGCAAAACTTTTTATTTGCAACAAACTATACGGACTCGTAAAAACATCTAAAATAACAGATTTTTCCCTCGCAATTTCTTGTAGCCAAACCAATTCCTTATTTGAAAACTTATAACTTTTCCAAGGATTTAGATTCGATTTATGAAAACCAATAATTACATAATTATACGGTTTTAATTTTGAAATTAATTTGTCTAGATTTTTATCAGAAACAACAGTTACTTTTGTATAATTCTTTAGCATATTTACATAAGAAGTATTCTCTGCATCGCCTAATTTCACATAAGCAATCTTTTGCTTCTCTAGATCTCTAATTGGCAAATTACCATTAATGTTTTTAACTAAAGTTAATGAGTTCTTTACCAATTCTCTGTGCAACAACTCATCTTCGACTCTATTTAAATCTTCTTCAATGTTTTCTAAAACAATTGGTTTGTAATGATGTAAACCTGCCCAATATTTAGATTTTAGAATCTTTCTCACAGAAAAATTCAAACGCTCTTCTGTTAAGGTTTTTGTTTCTAAAGCCCTTTTAATTAACGCTATGGAACCTGGTACATCTTGCGGAATCAGTAACAAATCGTTACCCGCTTGCAATGCCGCTAAATCTATCTGTGCAGAAGTTGCATAATTACTTGCACCTTTCATGTTTAAACCATCAGTAATAATTAAACCCTGAAAACCTAACTTTTCTTGCAACAAATGGGTGACTACATTTTTAGAAAGCGATGTTGGTAAATTAGGATCTGGTTCTAGACTTGGTATGTTCAAATGCGCGGTCATAACACTTGCCAAACCAACATCAAATGTTTTTCTATACGGATATAGTTCTATGGAATCTAAGCGTGCAACATCAAAATCTAAAAGCGGTAATGTGTGATGAGAATCTGCAGCTGTATCTCCATGACCAGGAAAATGCTTTCCATTTGCTAAAACACCTTCACTTTGCATTCCTTTAATAAACGCAATTGCCTTTTCGGTAACATTTTCTTTGCTTTCACCAAAAGACCGATTACCAATAATCGGATTTTCTGGATTTACATTAATATCTATTACTGGTGCAAAATTGACATGAATTCCTATTCTTTTTGCATGCTGACCAAGATGTTTTCCAAATTGTTCTACCAAAGAATCATTTCTAATTGCCCCCAAAGTCATGTTCCAAGGAAAACGATACGTATTTTTTAAACGCATATCTAAACCCCATTCACCATCAAAACCAATTAATAAAGGCACTTTTGCAGAATCTTGATATTTATTTGTTAATTCTGCCTGCTTTCTAGGTGTTCCTTGCATAAATATCAAATTACCAACATGATACTTTGTAATCATTTTAGCAACAAAATCCTCGTGTTTTTCATCTAAATTAGAATAGGCCTGTATCATAAATAGCTGTCCTATTTTTTCATCTACAGACATGCCATTCATAATACTATCTACCCAAATTTCTTGCGCAACAAAATCATTCGTCCTTAACGGATCTAATCTTTGTGCGTTTAAATTGTGGCCAACAGCAATTAATAATAGTAATAATATACTTTTTTTCATTCTAATTTTTTGAATATTTTTTGGGCGTTTTAACAGGCTTTCCACTATATCTTTTTAAATACTACTTCAGAAACTACGAGTCTCTAAATCATAGTAATTTCTTACTAAAACAGATTACTTCGTCATTCTTCCTCGTAATGACGCAGATTAAAAAGAATTTAAAAAGGATGCCGTTTCAATCCTTAACGCAACTTTCTGCAGTCTTAATACGATAACTTAAAATCAATAGTTATACCAAAAAGCGTTTATGCCAGCTTTCTTTTGCTGCAACTTCCCAATTATTTTCAAAATCTTCTTTCGTTGCTACCATATTATTAAAAACAATAGTATCTGGTGTTACTTTCTGTTCTTTAGCAAATCTTTGAAAATCTGATAACTTCACTAAGTTAATAGTGTTATTATCTTTAAAAGTAACGTTCATTTTATTCATTAAGTCTAAAGAAAGTTCTTTTTCTAGAGCTTGTATAAAACGGACAGAACTATCTATAGAACAACCAGAAACATTGTTAAAACTTTCATCTACTGCCAATACTAAAAACTGATTGTATTTAATAGTAAACGAACCTTTTAAATCGTCTCCATGACGCGTCCATTGGTTTATAAAGTCTTCTGCTTTTAAAGCAATAAATTCCATATCCTTATTTGTAAATTCTCTATCTGCTTGGTAAATCCAAACACGAGAATTACTCGGTAAATTTTTATATTCTGTAAACATAATTTTACTTTTTTAATTAATTAGATATTTAGATTTCTCAATCGCCTAAAAGACTCCTTTCAAAATCATAAATAACCTATCGCAAATTAAATTTCTGTTGTAAAGCCTGTAATTTATCTTTGTCAGACATTTTCTTTTTAGGCACCGTCATTCTATCTTTAATCTCTTTCAATACCTTTTTTGTATACAACGGAAAGTCTGCATTCTGCATCCAATTATTATACCCTGGGTTTTCTTTAAAAACCTCTTCTACCGTTCTTCCTTTGTATTTTCCGAAAGAAAAAATTTCTTGCTTCTCATCATTCATCAAAACAAAACCAGCAAAATCTGCTCTTTCTCCGTGTGTAGAAAATTCACTTAAAGCGTCTACAGAGTTTCCTATATCTTCATATTTATCTAATTGTGCTAATAAGATTTCATACGTTGCATTGGTGTCTGCTTCTGCACCATGAGCGCCTTCTAATTCTTTTCCGCAGTAAAATTGATACCCCGCACTTAGAGTTCTTTGTTCTTTTTTATGAAAAATAACTTGAACATCAATTGCTTTTCGATCTTTCATGTCAAAATCAATTCCTGCACGCATTAACTCTTCTGCTAACAAAGGAATATCGAATCTATTAGAATTAAAACCAGCCAAATCGCATCCTGCAACCATATCACTTACCTGTTGTGCCAACTCTTTAAAAGTTGGTTCTGAAGCTACTTTTTCATTTGTAATTCCATGAACATCAATCGATCCTTGAGGGATTTCCATTTCCGGATTTACCAACCACGTTTTACTTTCTTTATTTCCGTTAGGAAACACTTTTAAAACAGCAATTTCTACAATTCTGTCTGTTGCAATATTTACACCTGTAGTTTCTAAATCGAAAAATACAATTGGTTTTGTTAAATTTAAGTTCATTATTTATTGTTCGTGAAATTTATAAACTTTTCAACTTCGCTCGAAAAGACAGATGTAATTGTCTATTCAAGAAAAGTTAAAAATTACTCTTTATTTAATTGTTCTTTAAATTCTTCTATTCTTACTGCTACTTTTTCTGGTAATTCTGGTGCTTTAAAATTGTACTTTTCTAATTCTTTTTGTAAAATTTCTGCTAAAATATATCTAGCTGAATCTTTATCATCCGCAGGAATTACAAACCAAGGCGCATTTTCTTTGGAAGTTCTGTTTAATAAATCTTCATAACAGAACTGGTATTTGTCCCACAATTTACGTTCTTTTAAGTCATTTGCAGAAAATTTCCAATTCTTTTCTGGAATGTTTAATCTTCTTAATAATCTATTTTTTTGTTCGTCTTTAGATAGATTTAAGAAGAACTTTAGAACAATGGTTCCGTTTTTTGCTAAATGACTTTCAAAATCATTTATTCTATCCATTCTATCATGGTAAAAAGCATCGTCTAAATCTTCTATTTTTTTAATCGTTGGAATATTTTCGCCAAAAACATATTCAGGATGCACTCTTGTTACCAGCACATTTTCATAATGGGTTCTATTAAAAACACCAATTTTCCCTTTTGCTGGCAACGCAATATAATGCCTCCACATAAAATCATGCTTCAACTCTAATTCTGTTGGCACCTTAAAACTATGTACAACAACACCACGAGCATTTACATCTTTAAAAACCTCTCTAATTAAGCTATCCTTACCAGAAGTATCCATTCCTTGCAAACAAACCAACACACTATATTTGCCTTCTGCATACATAGTATTTTGTGTTTTACTTAACTTTTTACGAAGTTTTTTTAGCCTCTTATCGGCATCTTCTAAAACTTCTTTTGTATCAAAATTCTCTAATTTAATGCTGCTTGAAATCTTATATTTCCCTATATCCATCCCTCCAATTATTAATCTTTAAAGATAAAAAAAATATCTTTTTTAATACTATTTTTAGATATTGTTTAACAAAATTTTAAAAAAGAAAAAGATAAAAAAAAGTTAACCTAAAAGGAATTTTATAGTCCTTACCTTTGATAGATTAACTTTAAATATTAAATGATGAAAACCTTAAAAAAATTCGGAATTCTTTTATTCTCAACAATAATCTTAGCCTCTTGTAGTGTTAACGAAAAAAAAGCTGTTGCTAAAATTGAAGCAAAAAGCGGAAGTAACGTTTCTGGAACTGTCTCTTTTATAGAAAAAGATGGAGTTGTAACCATGAAAGCTGAACTTTCTGGTCTTTCTGAAGGAAACCACGCCATTCACATTCACGAAATTGCAGATTGTTCTGCTCCTGACGGAAAATCTGCTGGAGGTCATTGGAATCCTACAGAAAAGAATCACGGAAAATGGATGCAAGAACCTTTTCATATTGGTGATATTGGAAATTTAGTAGTAGGTAAAGACGGAACAGGAACCATCGAAAGAGAAACTAATTTATGGTCTGTTGGTGGTAAAGACGTAAACAAAAACATTGTTGGGCATGCCATAATTATTCACGAAGGTCCAGATGATTTTAGTTCTCAACCTTCTGGTGCAGCAGGACCAAGAATTGGTTGTGCCGCAATTATTAGAAAATAAAAATTCTTTAAATAGCGTATAGAAAAACCGAGCGAAAGCTTGGTTTTTTTTTGTTATAAAACAAGTGTTTTCGCTCTCAGTTTTCTCATTAAAAAATTTAACTTCGCTAACTACTTATATAGGTTATTAAAATAAAGACTTATAGTATTAACGTAACCAAAAGCTAAAAATAACTGACTAAGAATAAAAATTATGACTAAAAAAAATATCTACATATTTCTATTCAATGGATTTTCTGATTGGGAAATTTCATATTTGACGCCTGAGCTACAGAAAAGCGAAAAAATAGAATTAAAGTATTTTTCAATTGACGGGAAAAGTATAAAATCTATGGGTGGAATGAATATAACCCCAGAATTTTCAATTGATCAAGTTGACTCAAATCAAGTTTCAGCAATTATACTTCCCGGAGGTACAGCTTGGGAAAACAAATCAATAAATGGAATAGATGGACTTATTGAAAAATTACATGCCCAAAACAAGGTAATCGGAGCGATTTGCGGAGCGACAACATACCTTGCAGGCAAAGGTTATTTAGACAATTTAAATCATACGAGTAATGCTTTGTTTTATCTTCAAAATTTTGCAAAAGACTACAACGGAGCTGATAATTATATAAACGAACTTGCTGTAACCGATACCAATTTAATTACTGCGAATGGAATTGGACCAATTGAATTTGCTCGTGAAGTCTTCAAAAAAAATAGAATTACATAGCGAAATTGATATAGAGAAATGGTTTCAATTATTTAAAAATGGAATATGGACAGAATAGGACTTATCTGTAACACCATATAAAATTAATTTTTAGTTTTTACCCGCTTAATAAACTCACAACCAACTTTAAATAACAACCTCTACAAAAAATATAAAACCCCAAACAAAATAAACTTGTTTGGGGTTTTTAATATTCAAAACAAAGAATATTCTATTCTTTATTGTTTTAAAAAGGTTTGTAATTCTACCTCTAAAGTTTCATACGTAAAAGATTCCTCGTAAAACGTACGTTTGTTAGTATTGTAAATTAAGGTTGCTGGTATGGCTCCAGACCAATTTTTATCGATTGCTTTAATCCAAATATCTTCATTTACATCATCTAACAAAACTACTTTAGATTGTATATTTTTCTTGATTATAAAAGGAATTAATTTACGCTCTACTTGCTTCGGAAAATCTAAACTCACCAATAACACTACTACATCTTTAGAAGCATATTCTTTATGTAACTTTTCAAAAGCTGGCAACTCTTTAACACAAGGTGCACACCAAGTTGCCCAAAAATTAACAACATAGGTTTTGCCATCATTTTTTTCTAGCAAAGGCTTTAACTCATTATAAGTATATGTTTTTATGCTAATTTCTGAAGTATTTACTGCTTGTTTTTCATTTTTAGCAACTTCTTTTTTACAAGAAACAATTCCTAAAAAAATAAGACAGAGAAGAATTGATTTTAATTTCATTTTATAAAATTAGATATTAATTAAGTAATTAACTGATTCTAAAAAACCTATTGATAATTATTTAGTAAGGTTTTTACACTTAACTATTAGCAAAAAATATCATTCAATATTTTCGCCAAACGAATTCCTCCTATTTGTAACTGATCTCTAACAATACCAAAATGATCGTACGAATACCTGTAGCTTAACTTATCACCAGCTTTTACAGAATTGTACACCTTTTTTGTTACTTCATGAACCTCATCTACCCATTCCACTAAAGTTCCTGCTTCAATAGCTTCAATTTGTTTTTTAGATAAATCTTTCGCGTTGTCTGCCAATTCTAGGTACCCCATATTCCATGCTTCAATCATTTTTGTATCCCAAACAGCATGTAAATTGGTTCCTTTACCAAACCACTGAACTTGTATCGAATTACCACCTTTATCTTCTCTTTGCCCAATGTGCATCGGTTGATGTAAATCTCCTACAAAGTGAACTAACATTTTTAAATGAAAAGATTTATCTTCATCTGAACTGTTTTTGTCTTTTAAAACTTCGATACATTTATTAATTGCTGTAACAACATCTCCTTTTGGGTTTTTCGCTGCATCTGCATAAGACTCATCGATATTCATATTCACATAATGCCAAGAAGAATATTTTCTATACGCTTTGTCTGACTTTATTTCGTCTGCAAACGTAGACACAAATGCTAAACTTTGCCCTTTTAATAGTTTATCTATTTTTCGTTTTGCTTTTTTCTTTAAATGATTTTCAGCAATTTTACCCGTTGCTCTATGTCCGTTTTGCCCCCAAAAAACGACCTCTTCTGTTGTTGGTTTCGCTACAAAAAAGAAAGATATCAATAAAAGTAATTTAAGTTTCATCTGTGATATTTTATATAAGTTGCTGCGAAGTTATAAAAAATAAATGTCAAATTATTTGGAAATCAGTAAAATGATTCGATATATTTGTGATATCAATTTAATATCAAACTAAACCAATTATAATGAAATCAGAAAAAATAATCAAACCAGCTAACGGGTATTTAATGTTAGTAATTGTGCTTATCTTATTTTTTGGAAGTATCGTTTTTTCTATTCAACAAGAAAATCCAATTTATATCTTAATTACAGTCATTAGTTTTATCGGCTTTTTCGGCTTTATTTTAGTGAATCCCAATACCTCTAAAGTTGTTTTATTATTCGGAAAATATGTAGGAACCATTAAAGAGAATGGTTTGTATTGGGCAAATCCTTTTTTTAGAAAGAAAGCAATTTCTTTAAGAGCAAGTAATTTTGATAGTGAACGTTTAAAAGTAAATGATAAGTTAGGAAACCCTATTATGATTTCTACTATTTTAGTTTGGCGGGTTACAGACACCTACAAAGCTGCTTTTGATGTAGATAATTATGAAAACTTTGTACGTGTACAAACGGATGCTGCTGTTAGAAAATTAGCAAGTATGTATCCTTATGATAATTTTGCAGATGAAGGTCATGATGAAGATATTACTCTACGTTCTAGCGTAAATGAAGTCTCTGAGGCCTTAGAAAAGGAAATTGACGAGCGTTTAACCATTGCAGGAATTGAAGTTTTAGAAGCAAGAATTGGTTATTTAGCATATGCGAACGAAATTGCTTCTGCTATGTTGAAAAGACAACAAGCTACTGCAATTGTTGCCGCAAGACATAAAATTGTACAAGGTGCTGTTGAAATGGTAGAAATGGCTTTATATGAATTAAACAAAAGACAAATTGTAGAGTTAGATGATGAACGTAAAGCTGCAATGGTTAGTAATTTACTGGTTATTTTATGTGGAGATAAAGAAGCTTCTCCTATTGTAAATGCAGGAACTTTAAGCCATTAAATTAATAAAAACCTCTAAGCTTAAAAACTAAAACATAGATAAATGAAAGAATATAAAGTAGTACAACCAAAATTAGGATTTAGAAATCGTTTTCAAAATTTTGAAGACTTATTAAACCTTTACGCAAGAGAAGGTTGGCGTGTTGTTGATGTTCACCAAGGTTGGTCTGCAGTTATTCTAGAAAGAAATAAAAATAGATAAAATGAAAGTTTTTAAAGAAGAACAACGTTTTACACAAACTTGGTTAATCGTTCTTTTAGCGGTTAGTATAATTGTACCTATTACAGTTGTGGTTAAAAAGTATTTAGAAGAAAATTCGAATTTGTCTACTACTAAATTTGTGCTGACTTTAACAGGGATTTTAGTTTCTGTTGCTATTATTTTTTCCTTTAAACTGATAACTAGAATTGATGAAAAAGGCATTCACTATCAGTTTTTTCCTTTTCATTTTTCCTTAAAAACAATTTCTTGGAATGAAATTTCGAAAGTAGGTATTAGAACTTATCTTCCTATTAGTGAGTTTGGTGGTTGGGGATTAAGAGGTGGCTTTTTTTTCAATAAAGGAAAAGAAAAAGCAGTAAATGTTTCTGGTGATATTGGTATTCAACTGGTGCTTAAGAATGGAGAGAAATTATTAATTGGAACACAGAAAAAACAAGAAGCAACCAGTGTTTTAAATACGTACAAAAAGAAAATAGTATGACTAGAATTATAATCTATTTCGTTATTTATTTATTCGGAATTTCAGTTGCTATCGCACAAGTGAAGTCCGAAGAAATTATAATACATAATGAAGCAATTGAATTACCTGGAACACTAACCTTTTCTAAAGAAAACACGCCTTTAATTATCTGGGTTCATGGTTCTGGCCCTGTGGATAGAAACGGGAATCAGCCAGCACAAAACGTAAAAGCAAATTATATTAAACAATTTAGAGATGCAGTAAATAAAGAAAATATTGCCTTTTTTAGTTATGATAAAAGAACAGCAAATAAAAACAATCAAGATTTTTTAAAAGATACTAAAGTAAGAGATTTTGCTTTTGATCTAGAAAAAGTTGTTCATCATTTTCATAATGAAAAACGTTTTTCTGAAATCATATTAATTGGTCATAGTCAGGGTTCTTTAATTGCAATGTTAGCTCCAAAAAATGCAGACAAATACATTTCTCTTGCTGGCGCAGGTGAAACCATAGACAAAACAATTGTAAAACAAATTAGTAAAAACAACCCTACTTTAGGTGAAGCCGCACAACAACAATTTGATACGTTAAGAATTAAAGGAAAAATTGAAGTTATACATCCGTTTTTAATGAGCGTGTTTGCAAAACAAAATCAGCCATTTTTATATTCTTGGATGCAACTGAACCCTTTAGAAGAAATAAAAAAACTAACAATTCCTATTTTAATTATAAATGGTGATAAAGATTTACAAGTAAAAATTGAAGATGCCAAAGCACTACACGCTGTAAATAAAAATTCTAGATTAGCTATTATAGAAAACATGAATCATGTTTTAAAAGAGATTCAAAAAGAGGAAGATAATTTAAAATCTTACTATTCATCAGAATTCCCAATTTCAGAAAAACTAATTGAAGCAATTGTTCAATTTGTAAAAAAATAAAATGGCAAAAAAGAAAGCTTTCGCATTGCGAGTTAATGAAGATATGATAAAAGCCATCGAAAAATGGGCTGCAGATGAGTTTCGTTCTACAAACGGACAAATAGAATGGATGTTAATGCAGGCATTAAAAGATGCAAAAAGAGAACCTAAAAAGAAAGAAGAGTAATACTAAAGGTGTCATTGCGAGGCACGAAGCAATCTTTCAATTAACAAGCAGATTACTTCATACTTCGCAATGACAAAATAGAATATTGTTAAAAAAAAACGTTCAATTTTTATTGAGCGTTTTCTATTTTGTATCTTGTTCGCCATTAATAAAAATCAACAAACTTATTCGAATAAAAATCTATTGAACTAATTAAAAATATGCGTAAAATAATTCTATTACTTTGCTTGAGTTTTATTATAAATAAAACTCAAGCTCAAAAATCTGCTGAAGACCAACTAGGTACTTGGTACATGTATAATGGTTCACATAAATTATCTAAAAAATATGCACTTAAAACAATGGCTCATTTTAGATATTATGAACTAACAAGCAAATTTCAACAAGAAATTTACAGATTAGGTGTAAATTACACCTTCAACCAAAAAACCAATTTAACACTTGGTTTAAGTTATGCTACAGGAGATTTAGAATATGATGCTTCTTCTAAGAACCTATATGAATCTCGCTTTTATGAAGATTTAAACTTGAAATCTAATTGGGGTGAATTTACAGGGAAACATCGCATTCGATTAGAACAACGTTTTATTCATAAAAACGGAAATACAGATCAGTTTGTAAATTGGGTTCGTTATAATTTAAATGTTGGTTATCCGCTTTCTAATACCTGGAGTGTTTATGCTTTTAATGAATTATTCTTGCACTTGAATCAATCTAAAAGGTTTGCTCAAAATTGGACTGGTGCAGGTTTTTTATACAAACTGAATAATGCCATCAAATTAAAAGCAGGTTATTTTCAAATTAAAACACCAAACCTAATTCTAAAAAGATTACAATTAGGTATTATTGTAAATACAAATTTTACTAAAAAAACAATTTAACTATGGAACCAATATTTACAAATGATGCAATTGTTTTTGGTATTTTAATGCTCTCTTTAGGGTTCGTTTTTTACACAGAAAGTTTAAAAACTGGTTTTTGGCCTAAGTTTTACAAAATAGTACCAGGTTTATTTATGGCATATTTTATTCCTGCTATTTTTACAACAGTTGGCATTATTTCTCCAGAATGGAAAACAACAAATGCTACAGGCGAAGTTGTAAGTAATTCTTCTCAATTATACTACGTTGCAAGTCGTTTTTTATTACCGGCTTCATTAGTTTTAATGACGTTAAGCATCGATTTAAAAGCAATTTTTAATTTGGGCTCTAAAGCATTAATTATGTTCTTTACAGGAACTGTAGGTGTTATTATTGGTGGTCCTTTGGCTATTTTATTAATCTCTATTTTTTCTCCAGAAACCGTTGGTGGTGCAGATTTTGATGCTGTTTGGAGAGGACTTTCTACCTTAGCAGGAAGCTGGATTGGTGGTGGTGCAAACCAAACTGCTATGTTAGAAATCTACAAATACAATCCTGAAAAATACGGAGGAATGGTTATTGTAGATATTGTAATTGCAAATGTTTGGATGGCAATTTTACTAATAGGAATTGGTAGAAAAGATAAGATTAATAAATGGTTAAAAGCAGACACTTCTGCTATTGAAGAGCTAAAAGAAAAAGTAATCACTTTTACACAAAAAGTAAAAAGAAACCCTACTTTAACAGACTTCATGATTATGCTTTCAATTGCTTTCGGAACTGTTGGTTTTGGCCATTTTGCAGCAAAGTATTTAAGTGCATTTTTCTCTGAATTTGTAGCTTCTATTAACTCACAAACTTGGCGAAATGTATTTTCATTTTTAGGCTCTGGTTTTTTCTGGTTAATTAGTATTTCTACCATTGTTGCGGTTATTTTATCTTACACAAAAGCGAAAAATTATGAAGGTGCAGGTGCAAGTAAATTAGGTAGCATTTTCATTTACATTCTAGTAGCAACTATTGGTATGAAAATGGACTTGAATCAGGCTTTTGAAAACCCTGGTTTAATAGCAATTGGCTTTGTTTGGATGACCATACATGCTCTTTTACTAATTCTTGTTGCTAAAATGATTAGAGCACCTTATTTCTTTTTAGCAGTTGGTAGTCAAGCAAACGTTGGTGGTGCAGCATCTGCACCAATTGTTGCACAAGCATTTCATCCTTCTTTAGCAAGTGTAGGTGTTTTATTAGCGGTTTTTGGCTATGCAATTGGTACTGTTGGCGCAATTTTGTGTACAATTTTAATGGAATTAGCTTCAACCATTTAAAAAAATAAGGCATATTTGCAGACTAAATTTAGAATAAATGAAGAAAATTATAGCAGTTTTACTAGTATCAATTTTAATGATTGCCTGTTCCTCTAAGAAAGATGGGAATATGATTGTTGAAGGAAACATTAAAGGATTAAAAAAAGGAACGTTATATCTTCAGAAAATGAATGATACTGCTTTGGTTTCTGTAGATTCTGTAACTGTTTTTGGTGATGGAAATTATAAATTAACAGACAATGTAGAATCTCCTGTAATGTACTATCTAACTTTTGATGGAAATACGACTGATAAAAGAATCTTGTTCTTTGGAAATAAAGGAACCATTACTATTAACGATAATATTGATATATTTGGATTTAATCCAGAAATTATAGGTTCCGAAAATCAATTGGTTTTAAATAATTTCATGAAAATTAATAATCAATTTAAAAATCAACGTTTAGAGTTCATCAAAAAAGAATTTGATGCTGTAAAATCTAAAGATGCAGATTTAATTGAGAAAGTACAAAATGATTTTAATAGAATGATTCGAAGAAAATATTTGTACACAACTAATTTTGCTTTGAATAACCCAAACTCTGAAGCTGCACCTTATATTGCTTTAACAGAACTATACGATGCTAATATTAAATTACTAGACACGATAAACAACTCTTTATCTATAGATGTTAAAAAATCTATTTACGGGCAACGCTTAGATAAATTTATTGGTGATATTAAAGCTAAAGAAAATAAGTAATTAAGTTTATTTTCATAACACTATTAAGTATCCACTGGTTTTGCAGTGGATATTTTTTTTACTTCACTTTTAAACTCCACTCAAAAGTAAATTTAGAGACCACCACTCCATCTTTATTTTTTCCTTCAGAAACTAAAATAACAACTTGCCCTTCACTTGTTTTAATCGATTCTTGAATTGCTTCTCTAATTTCATTTCCACCAGTACAAGAAAAGAGGATTGTTCCTGTTGCTTTTTTAAAAAATTGTGCCTCTTGGCGTGTAACTAACATAGAAACTTTTCGTTTAGAATCGTCAATTGCTTTCATCATTAAAATACCTGTTGGCATTTCTGCGGCCATTCCTTGAGCTGCCCAAAACATACTTTTAAACGGATTTTGATTTATCCATCTATGTTTTATAGAAACGATAACTTCAGTATCTGTAATTGTAAGTACTCTAACTCCTCCAAAATATGCTAAAGGAAGCTTTATTAGATTAAAAAAATTGACTTTAAACGGTGTGAATTTCATTTTTATTAAGGTAAATAATTTTTATAAAAAACTATATCGAATGCAATATAGTTAAATAAATGACACAAAAACCTAATAAGAATAATAGATACAAAGCCTTTCCTCTTACTTTTTACCACGAATACAAATGTTAAATAAATGTTAAATATAGTACTATGCATTGCACAATACCTTTTATAAGATATATATTTGCATAAGAAAGTATTATACACTTTATAAATTATGAAACAAAACAATCAAAACACCAACGCCTTTTTAATACATATTTCTGCATTTGCAGGTTTTATATTCCCTTTTGGTCATATAATTACACCACTTATTGCGTGGCAAACTTTAAAAGAAAGAAGTCCGTTTTTAGATGAACAGGGCAAGGAAGCTGTAAACTTCAATTTAAGTTACACCTTATACTCTTTTATTTTAACGCTTACATTTATTCCGTTTGCACTCGGCACTTTTTTTAGAAACTTTAATAATTTTGATAATTTCCACATGGATTTTGATTTTAACACCAATAATATTTTAGGTTTTATTGGTTTTGGAACTGCAACAGGAATTATCTATTTAGTAGGAATTGCTTTGGTAATAATTGCTTCGTTAAAAGCAAAAGAAGGAGAGAATTATAAATATCCTTTTACCATAAAATTTATAAAATAAACCAGAATACATGAAGATAGAAAACACAAAAGCACAAATGAGAAAAGGTGTTTTAGAGTACTGTATCTTATCCATCTTAAAAAATGGAGATGCATATACTTCTGAAATTCTTTCGACACTAAAAAGTGCAGAAATGATTGTGGTTGAAGGAACCATTTATCCGTTATTAACGCGTTTAAAAAACGCAGGATTATTAACATATAGATGGGAAGAGTCAACCTCAGGACCACCAAGAAAATACTATGTTTTAACCGAAAACGGAGTCCTGTTTATAAAAGAATTAGACAAAACATGGGGTAATTTAGTAAACGCAGTTAACCAAGTAATTAGCACAAAACCAACTTCAGATGAATAAGACAATAAATATTAACTTAGGCGGATTTTTCTTCCACATAGACGAAATTGCCTACCAAAAATTAAGAAGATACTTAGAATCTATTTCTAAATCTTTAAGCGAAGACCCACAAGGAAAAAACGAAATTATCGCAGATATAGAAGCACGTATTAGCGAGCTTTTGTCAGAAAAAATTACAGACGCTAGACAAGTTGTAAATGAAAGCGATATCGAAGATATTATTGTAATTATGGGCCAACCAGAAGATTATACAGAAGCAGAAGAAGCGTATTCAGATGCTAGTTATTCTTATACAAGAAACAGTTCTTCTGGAAAAAAGTTATTTAGAGATGGCGATGATAAGTTTTTAGGAGGTGTTGCTTCTGGTATTGCTCATTATTTTGATATCGACACTATTTGGATTCGTTTGGGGTTATTAGCCTTATTTTTCGGAGCAGGGTTTGGAATTCTTTTGTACATAATTCTTTGGATTTTGTTACCTGAAGCTAAAACTACTGCAGAAAAATTACAGATGGAAGGAGAACCCGTAAACATCGATAACATTGAAAAAAAGATTCGTAAAGAGTTTACAAATGTTTCAGAAAATGTTAGAAATGTAGCAAACCAAGCTTCAGAAAAATTTAAAGATGGCGCAAATGAGTTTTCAGAAAAAATGAATCAAACTTTTTCAGCAAAGACAAAAAAAAATAACGGCTTACAAGATTTTTTAAATGCTATTGGTAAAATTATTCTTGTCTTCTTTAAAATTTTAGGGAAATTTATAGGAGTAATTTTAGTATTTGTAGCTGCTGCTGTTATTTTATCTCTAATTGTTGGAGGGTTTTCTGTTGGAAGTTTAGAATTTTTAAATATTGATAGCAACTTTATAAGTTATCCACAATTTTTCTACGAAGCAACTTTACCTAGATGGCTATTAACGCTTTCTATTTTTACTTTAGTTGGAATTCCGTTTTTAGTATTGTTTGTTTTAGGACTTAGAATTTTATCTAGCAACGTAAAACAATTTAGTAAAGCCACCTCTTTAACGCTATTAGGAATTTGGATTATCGCTTTATTAACAATCATATTTACTGGAATAGAATTCGGAGCAACACATGCAAATTATGGTAAACATGTTGAAAAAAACACTTTAAATATTGCTAAAAACGACACACTTGTTTTAAAAATGCAAAATGACGACACTATTTATTATCAGCATAACTTAAGAAGAACTTCTAGAAAACACGAAGTGGAAATTGATAATAAACAATTTGTTTATACAAATGATGTTCGTTTAGATATAAAAAAGAGCAATTCTGGTACTGCATACATTGTTGTGCAAAAAGAATCTTATGGAAGCAGCAGTGTAAAAGCAAGTAAAAACGCTGAGAAAATTCAATATAAATACACCATTAAAGACAATGAAATAATTTTAGATGCTTTCTTTTTATCTGATATAAAAAACATTTTTAAAGATGAAGAAATAGACATTACTATTTTTATACCAGAAACAACCAATGTTTATTTTGATTATTCTGTAAAGACCTTTTTAAATGATGTTAAAAATGAGACTAGAATTGATGACAGAGACATGGTCAATCAACACTTTATAATGACAGATAAAACATTAAAGTGTACAGATTGCATACAAGAAATTGAAGAAAACGATATAGACGAAAAAACTATTTAATACAATTCAACCTAAAGAAACAACAACTGAGCAACCAAATTTAGATCGTTTGCGTCTATTAAAAGATATTTACGATCTAAATTGAAACCAACATCATGAAAAAATCAATCAACCAATTTTTAATAGTTCTTTTTATAGCAACCATTTTTACCTCTTGTGGCGTAGACATGCTAAATAAAGTGAACGGCAACAGAAATGTTGTAGTAAAAGAACGCAAACCACAAGACAATTTTTCAGGTATAAAAGTAAGTACAGGAATCGATTTATATATTAGTCAAGGAAACAAAAACGCTATTACAGTAGAGGCTGATGAAAATTTACACGATCTAATTATTACAGAAGTAAATGATGGTGTTCTAAAAATATATACAGATAAAAATATTTGGAGAGCCAAAGCAAGAAAGGTATATGTTACTGTAGAAAACCTTACCCTTTTAAAGGCAACAAGTGGAAGCGATGTGTATAGCGAAACAAGTATAAAAACAAATGAAATTTCTATTAGCGCAACAAGTGGTGCAGATATTAAAATTGAAGTGGAAGCAGAAAGTGTAGAGACAAACGCTACAAGTGGCTCTGATATTGAAATTTATGGAACAACAGTAAATCACGCCTCTAACGCAACAAGTGGAAGTTCTATTGATGCATATAATTTAAAAAGCGAAAATGTTATTGTAAAAGCAACAAGTGGTGCAGACATAAATATTTACGCATCTAAAAAAATTGATGCAAAAGCAACAAGTGGTGGAGATGTAGATTTTAAAGGAAACCCAACAACGGTAAACAAAAAATCTTCTTCTGGCGGAAGCGTTTCTAAAGATTAAAAAAAGAGCAACCAACCAAAAGTAATGATTTATTTGTGTCATAAAAGCCTAAATAATTTGTAAAAAATAAACTATGAATTCATTCTTAGAACCGTTTAGAAATTCTCTCATTTTTAAAATTTTAATGGCAATTGTCTTGTTTCTATATACTTGGGTTACAAGTGCACAGGTAAATGAGATACCTAGTTATAAAGTATCAAATATTGAGATGCACAAAGAGATTGTAAAAATGGATAGCATTTATTTTACAGCTTATAATACTTGCGACTTAAAAACTCAAGCTTCTTTGTATGATGATGATCTAGAATTCTTTCATGATAAAGGAGGTTTGTCTACTGATAAAAAAGAGCTTTTAAAATCCTTAAAAGAGAATATTTGTAATAAAGTTACAAGAACACTTATTAAAGGGAGTGTAGAAGTATACCCTATAAATAATTACGGTGCAATTCAAATTGGATATCATAAATTTTATAACAAACAAGAACCAAATGCAATTGCTATTCCTAGTAAGTTTATTGTTGTTTGGAAAAAAGAGAATGAAAATTGGAAAATGACTAAAGTAATTAGTCTTCATTAAAAAATATAAAATTATTAGAAAGCTAACTTCTAATATAGTTACTAATACTTGGTTTTATTAGTTTACTTGGTAAGACGCTGTTTTGTAAAAAACAGCGCTTACTTTTTCAATTAAAATTTAATACTACAAAACAGAAAAACCTGAATTATACAATTCAGGTTTTTAATTTTTATATACAGTAGAAAGTAATTATTCTATCGCTTTTTTATAATTTGTCAATAGCTTTTGCACAGCTACATTATCATAAACAGATGGGTATAGTTCGTTTAGAATCATATGGTACTCATAATCTATCTTCATTCCTTTAATTAAATGAGTTAAAGCATATTTCTCTTTATTCAGTATAAAAAATAAACCAACCAACCTGTACTCTATTTCGGCAAAATTTTTATGCAGTTTCTGAGCTTCTAACAAAACTTTTAAAGCATCATTAAACTCACCTAAGAAAGACAAAACATCTGTTAAACCTATGTAAATTTCTGGAGAAGTATCGCCTAGTTTCAAACAGCTATTAAAACCTATAACGGCTTCTTCAAAAAAGCTTAACTTTAAATTTATCTCTGCATAACGCCTCCAATACAAAGCATTATCCTCATCAATCTTTAAAGCTTTTGCAAGGTAATATGCTGCTTTTTGATAATGCTCTTGCTCGAAATATAAATTGGTTAACAAAATCCACCCTTTATCTAACAAAGGGTCTTCATGAACCGCTTTTTTATAATTAGAAACAGCTGCTTCTAATTTCTCTAATTTTTCATAACATTCTCCAATTCTTATGTACACGTATGCCGTAGGATCATCTAATTCTATAGTAATTAAATAATTATCTATCGCATCTTGGTAATTGCCTAATTGTTCTAACGTTTTTGCCTTTTCTAAGTAACCACCTAAAAAAGATTCATCAATTAAAACAGCATAATCAAAAGCAATTAAAGCCTCTTTATAGTTTTCTAAAACAAAATATTGCCTTCCTAATTGATGCCACGCGACCTCGCAATATGGATTTTTATCTATGTATGAGTTTAAATAATTGATAGCTTCTTCATGTTCTTTCTGCATATCGAAACAATACACAATATTATAAAGCGCAGAATAGTCTTCGTAATCTGCTTCAATACAATTTGCAAAGTTTATTCGTGCATTTCTAAAGTCATCTAAATACAAATATTCCATTCCCATTAAAGACCAAACATCTATCTTATCATCTGTAAAAGTAAGTGCTTTTTCTAGGTTTAAAATTGCTTCTTTATGAAAACCTTTTTTAGAATCTATGGTTGCTTTTTGAATAAAAACTTCATCATTATTGGGTGAAGAAAGTTCAATTTTCTTCAACAAAACAGACGCCTTATCAACTTCATTTTCAATCAAATGTAACTCTACCATTAACAACCTTAAGTCAATAGATTCTGGGTGTTGTTCTAACCCCAATTTTATTGCTTTTTTTGCTAAAGATGTTTTACCAACATCTAAATAATGTACAATGATTTCTTCAAACTCAACCAAATCAAAAAAATAGATATTGTTGGTTTTAAGCATGGATTCAAATTTTAATAGAGACATAACTATGATATTTGAATTAGTAGATTAAAGGTACTGTAACTCTTTTACTCTATATAGAATTGCTCTTTTTGTTTTCAACAATTTAATTAACAAAAAAGCGTATTTTATTTAGCCTTAAATAATTTTGTGCATACATAAATTTACGCTAATTTTGATTTTCAATAACTATCATCTTAAATTGGTAGCATTCTTATGAGCAGAAAAACCTTATTGAACTCAAAAGATATTGAAATTATTCTTCATCGATTGGCTTGTGAGCTAATTGAAAACCATAATGATTTTTCTAATACTGTTTTAATTGGTTTACAACCTAGAGGTTCTTATTTAGCCAATAGATTAGCCAATTTATTAAAAACAGATTACAATATTAAAAACTTAGAATTAGGTCTTTTAGATATTACTTTTTATAGGGATGATTTTAGAAGAAAAGAGACTCCTTTAGCAGCAGAAACTACAGAGATGAATTTTCTTGTTGAAGATAAAAAAGTTGTTATAATTGATGATGTTTTATTCTCTGGAAGAAGTATTAGAGCTGCATTAACTGCAATTCAATCTTACGGAAGACCAGAAAGTATTGAATTATTAGTTTTAATAGACAGACGTTTTAGTAGGCATTTACCAATTCAGCCAAATTATAGAGGTAGACAAGTAGATGCAATTAATGAGGAAAGAGTTTTAGTAACTTGGAAAGAAACTCATGAAAAAGATGCTGTTTTTATAGAACTTAAATAATTCTTTCAAAAATATTTTAAAAGAAAAAATGAAGAAGAATAAACAAATATCTAACTTAAAAACGTTGATGTGTCAGAATTAAGCGTAGAACATTTACTGGGAATTAAGTACTTAAAACCTAATGACATTGATGTTATTTTTAAAACTGCAGATCATTTTAAAGAAGTAATTAATAGGCCTATTAAAAAAGTACCTTCTTTAAGAGATATTACCATCGCTAATTTATTTTTTGAAAATAGCACAAGAACAAAACTTAGTTTCGAGCTTGCAGAAAAGAGACTTTCTGCAGACGTAATTAACTTTTCTGCTGGTCAGTCATCCGTAAAAAAAGGAGAAACCTTAATAGATACCGTAAACAACATTTTAGCTATGAAAGTAGACATTGTTGTGATGCGACATGGAAATGTAGGTGCTGGTGTTTTTCTTTCTAAACATGTAGATGCTAAAATTATAAATGCAGGTGATGGTACCCATGAACACCCAACACAAGCCTTATTAGATTCGTATTCTATTAGAGAAAAACTAGGCACTGTTAAAGGCAAAAAAATAGTAATTGTTGGTGATATTTTACATTCTAGGGTTGCTCTATCTAACATTTTTGCACTGCAATTACAAGGTGCACAAGTAAAAGTTTGTGGCCCAACAACCTTAATACCAAAACACATTACTAGCTTAGGCGTAGAAGTAGAAACCAATTTAAAAAAAGCTCTAGAATGGTGTGATGTTGCCAATGTTTTACGTGTACAACATGAAAGAATGGATATTAAGTACTTTCCTTCTACTAGAGAATACACGCAACTTTTCGGTATCAATCAAGATATTTTAGACAACCTTGGCAAGAAAATTGTAATTATGCATCCAGGTCCTATAAATAGAGGAGTAGAAATTACAAGCGACGTTGCAGATTCTAACGATTCTATTATTTTGAATCAAGTAGAAAATGGTGTTGCTGTAAGAATGGCTGTTATTTATTTATTGGCCCAACAAATAAAAAGATAACATGATTGTTAGTAAAAAACCTAAGTACACGTTAATTTCTTCGGATGAAAATTCGTTCAAAGAATTTCAAAACGTACTGTTCGAAAAAATAAATAGTTTTCAAAAAGAGAACTTAATACTTCAAATTTCTGAAGATATTAACATAGAAAACAAAGATTTTTTACTATTTTTGGATACAGCTGAACAAAAACTACAAAATGGCACATCGTTTGTAGTGGTTAATTCAACTGTTAATGTAGATGATTTTCCTGAAAACCTAAATATCGTGCCTACTTTACAAGAAGCAGAAGATATTTTAGAAATGGAAGCAATAGAAAGAGAATTAGACTTTTAAAAAGCAAGTGAATGATTAAAAAAATACTTTTTGTTTTACTTCTATCAGTTTCTTTTATCGGTTTTTCGCAAGAAAAAACGTTAGAAGATTTATCTACTGCTCCTAACCCATTTACAAATTCTACTAAAATTACTTTTAAATCTTCGTTAGATTCTTCTATAATTCTAACAGTAAGAAACGTTTTAGGAAAAACAGTTTTTAAAAAAACATACAAGATTAAAACTGGCAAAAACAGCCTTACGTTTTATAAGAACGATTTGTCTACAGGAATGTATATTTACAGCATACAAAGTAACAAAAAAGTAATTTCTAAACGTTTTGTTATTAAATGATAAACCTTACTATTCTAGGTTGTCATTCTGCAACACCGCGTGTAAACGCTTTTCCAACTTCACAATATTTAGAAATTAATAACAACCATTTTTTAATAGATTGCGGTGAGGGTACACAACGCCAAATGCGAAAATACAAAGTCGGTTTTTCTAAGATAAATCATATTTTTATTTCTCATTTACATGGCGACCATTTTTATGGCTTGGTAGGTTTATTATCTACCTATGGTATGTTAAGCAGAGAGAAAGAAATGCATATTTTTGGACCGAAAGGTATAAAAAAAGCAACTTTACAAATGCTAAAAATCTCTGAATCTCATGCGAATTTCAGTATGGTTTTTCATGAGTTGTCTTCTAAAGAAAGTGAACTGATTTATGAAGATGACAGAGTTTCTGTAAGAACAATTCCTTTAACACATAGAGTGTACACAAATGGTTATCTATTTACAGAAAAAGAGAAACCAAGAAAACTGAACATGTTAAATATTAGCGGTTATCCAGAAATTGATAAAGCTGATTACTTAAATATAAAAGCAGGTAGAGATGTTACATTGCCTTCTGGTGAAGTTATATTAAATACTGAATTAACAATAGATCCGCCAAAAACGTTAAGCTATGCCTTTTGTAGCGATACAAGTTACAAACCTTCTATTGTGCCTATTATAAAGAACGTAGATTTATTATACCATGAAGCTACTTTTCTAAACGACAGACAAGATTTAGCTAAGAAAACGAAACATTCTACTTCTATTGAAGCTGCAAAAATCGCAAAAGAAGCTACTGTTGGTCAGTTAGTAATTGGGCATTATTCGGGTAGATACCCAGATACTTCTATGTTTCAAAAAGAAGCTGAAACGGTTTTTGAAAATGTTTCTTTAGCAAAACCTGGTGTTATTTTTACGGTAAAATAGTTGCTATTAATTAATTATCAATACTTCTACAAAAAAACGTCACACTCAAGCTTATCCTTCTTAAATAAAGTAGCAAGGTTAAATTTTAATACTGATTTGTTGCTAATAAAACCAACGTACAAGCAATTTCACTTTCAATATTATTTTCTTGTAACAATTTCACAAACTCCATATTTTCTGTACCAGGATTGAAAATGACTCTTTTTGGCTGCAAACTGATAATGTAGCTATAATATTCTTCTTGTCTTTTCGGATTTAAATACAACGTAACTGTATCTATATTTTCATACGGAATCTTTTCAGTATCAATAGCAACACCAGCAATAACCCCTTTTTTTAAACCTATTGCAACAACTGATATATTATTTGCTTTTAATTTTTTTATCGCTCTGTTAGAATACCGCTCTTCTTTTAGAGAAGCTCCTAAAACCAATGTTAATTTAATCATCTATCTAAAATATTTTTATGTTAACAATATGTTAAACAAAGTTAATTCTAGTAACAAATATAAACATTGAGGCGTCTATATAACATCCAATCAAAAATAAATCATCCAAAATGAAAAAATTAATTCTCTTTGCAATTCTATTCACCTCTGTAAGTTCATTTGCACAAATGAGCAAAGAAAAATTACTAAAACCAGGAATTATCACTGGAAAAGTGATAGACAAACTAACAAAACAATCCTTACCATATGTAAATATTGTGGTAAGAGATTTAAATAAAAAAATAATTACTGGTGGTATTACCAATGAAAAAGGAATCTTTGAAATTAAGGATCTTCCTAAAGGAAAAAGCTTAGTTGAAGTTCAGTACATTGGTTTTAAGATTATTTCTAAAAAAATTGATATAACCGACGAAAACAAAAAAATTAACTTAGGAACCCTTGTTTTAGAAGATGACAATGCCTCTCTAAATGAGATTGTAGTAAGAGCAGAAACCTCTACTGTTGTACAAAAAGTAGATAGAAAAGTAATTAACGTTGGTAAAGATTTAACTGCTGCTGGTACAACTGCATCCGAACTTTTAAACAATGTACAATCTGTAAGTGTAGATAGCCAAACGGGGTCAATAAGCTTAAGAGGTAATGATAATGTTCGTGTTTTGGTAGATGGAAAACCAACTAACATTTCTGCCGCTCAATTGCTAAAGCAAATTCCTTCAACTTCTATAAAAAGTATCGAATTAATTACAAATCCTTCTGCAAAATACAATCCAGAAGGAATGAGTGGAATTATTAATATTATTTTAAACAAGAACGCAAATATGGGCTTTAATGGCTCTGTAGATACAGGAATTACTGCTGGTCATTACGTTAGATATAATGCGTCTACAAACATGAATTATAAAACGGGGAAAGTAAATTTCTTTGGAAATTATGGTTACAATGGAGGTGATAATTTTAACACGGGTTTTGTAAACAGACCTGGACAAAATAATCAGAATTTTCGTTTTATAAACGACAATCAATCTCATTTAGTAAAAATTGGAGCAGATATTTATTTGAACGACAAAAATACTTTATCTCTTTATACCACTAAAAATTGGTTTAATGGTGATGGAAATGGAAGAACACTTGTAAACACAGCTAATGATGTTTTAATTAGCAACGCTAGAAACGTTCAATTACAAGAAAACAAATCGAATACTTACAATCTAAATTATAAAATTGATTTTGAAAAAGAAGGTCATAATTTAGAATTTGAAGCGACGTACTCTACTACAGATTCACCTGAAGATGCAGAAAACACAGATGTTATAAAGAAACCAAGTGAAGATGATTTCAAAATTTACAATTATACAAATGATATTGTAAACGACAGAAACAATACGTTGATAAATATAGATTATACAAACCCAATTTCTAAGGAAGGAAAATTAGAATTAGGTTTAGAGTATAGAACTAACAATACAGCGAATACAAACCTTACAGACCAAGAAAAGGAAATAAGAAACACTTCTGGAACAATTACTGGATATGAAAGAGTTGGAAATTCTGCTTTTGATTATGATAGAAAAATATATTCTGGTTACGCAAACTATGCTCACAAATTTGGAAAACTAAACATGCAATTAGGTGCAAGGTTAGAACAATATGAAATAGACGGAACATTTAATCAAGAAACTGTTGCAACAGAAAAGGTTACAGATAAAATTTTTACGATATATCCGTCTGCTTTTTTTACATACGAAGCTTCAGAGAAAGATCAATTTCAAGTAAGTTATAGTAGAAGGGTTGATAGACCAGGTATTGGGCAATTAAACCCCATTAGAGAATGGAGTACCCCTTTAATTACCTCTATTGGTAACCCAGAATTAAATCCTCAATTTACAAATTCTTACGAAATAAATTATACGCGTCAAATTAAAGGAGGTTCATTAACTTTTGGTACTTTTTACAGAAAGATTAATGACAATATCTCTCGTATAACCTATGCAGACCCGTTAGATCCTAATGTAAAACAAATCTTATCTTTTACAAATTTTGAAGATACCAGTTCTTACGGATTAGAATTTTCTGCAAACTATAAAGTAAATAATTGGTGGAGAATAAACTCTAGTATGGATTTTTATTCTCAGAAACAATATGGAATTGTAAAACAAAACACGCCAAGAATTGAAATAACAAATGAAGTTTTTAATGCAAGAATTAGCAATAGTTTTAACGCATCTAAAAACCTAAAATTCCAATTATTTGCAATGTACAGAGGACCATCTGAAGATATTCAGTGGAAAGTTGAAAACATGTGGATGGTAAATACAGGTGCTAGTTTAACTGTTTTAGATGGAAAAGGTACTATTAACTTTAGAGTAAACGACATCTTTAAAGGAATGAAATTTGCTTTTAATTCTTCTAGCCCTTTTGTTCAAAACGGGCGTTTTAATTGGGAAAGTCAAACAGCTTATCTAGGTTTTAATTATCGTTTTGGTAGTGGGAAAAACAAAGCAAAAAGAAGAAGACAAAGAGATGATAACACCAAAGAAAGTGGCGGTGCTTTTTAATAAAACGAACATAGTTATTTGATATAAAACCTCATTTTTTGCTTCGCAGAACTTGAGGTTTTTTTATTAAAAAAGATTTTACTACTTTTATAAAAGTTTGTAATAACTTATTTGCTATGAATGTTACAAACATAATTTAAAAAGTTATGAAAAAGTATACCCCCTTATTTCTAATTTTTTTATCACTTCCTTTTTTCTCTCAAGCTAAAAAAGACGTTATAAAAAATATTGGAACAATTACAGGAAAAATTGTTGATTTTAAAACTAAGAAAGCTTTACCTTATGTAAATATTGTTTGCAAAGATCAATCAAAAGCCATTATAACTGGCGGAATTACAAGCAAAAAAGGCAGTTTCATAATAGAAAAACTTCCTTTAGATTCTATTTTTATTGATATTCAATTTATTGGGTATAAAACGATAAAAAGAACCATCGTATTATCTAAAAATCAATCACAAGTTAATATTTCTACTCTTTTTTTAAAAGAAGATAGTAGTCTACTAGATGAAGTTGTTGTGCAATCGAAAACCTCTACAATTGTTCAAAAAATTGATAGAAAAGTAATTCATGTTGGTAAAGACTTAACTTCTGCTGGCACAAACTCTTTGCAATTACTAGAAAACATTCCTTCTGTTCAGGTAAATTTTCAATCAGGAACTATTAACTTGAGAGGAAACAGTAATGTTCGTGTTTTAATTGATGGGAAACCGTCTAATTTATCGCCTTCAAAACTATTAAAACAAATTCCTTCTTCCTCTGTAAAAAGTGTTGAGTTAATTACAAACCCTTCTGCAAAATATACACCCGAGGGTATGAGTGGAATTATTAATATCATTCTAAAAAAGAACACAAAAATCGGTTTTAATGGCTCGATAAACATTGGCCAAGAACATAGTAAAAACACAAGACCCACAGGGTCTTTAGACCTTAATTACAGAACTGGTAAAGTAAATATGTATGCAAATTATGGTTTAGATTTAGGAAAATTTGAAACGAATGCTTTCTTTGACCGAAGTGATAAAAACCTTACCCAACACATTAACTATACAGACAATACTACTAACAATTACTTAAAAACAGGAATCGATTTTTACATCAATAAAAAGAATACGCTCTCTTTTTATACTTCGCAAAGTTTTTCTGACACCGATTTTAGTATTGACACTAAAGTTATTGAAAACAATAATCTAGTTTTTAATGCACTAAATCTATCACAGTTCGACACTAAAGAACAAGCGTACAATTTAGATTACAAATTAGATATTGATGACAAAGGGCAAAATATAGAATTAGAAATTAATTATACAAAAACTACAGATCCTCAGAATGACTTTAATAAAGAAACTGTAAGTAAGAGTTCTAAACGCTACAATTACACAAATAACATCACCAATAATTCAGATACTTTTTTAGCAAACCTCGATTATACAAAACCTCTTTCTGGCGGAAAATTAGAGTTCGGTTTAGAAGCTAGAATTCAAAATACATTTAATAACATTATTACAGATCAAGAAATAGAAACCAATGGAAACACTGCAATTGTACCTAAAGGAAATTCTTCTTTCAATTATGATCGAGAAATTTATTCTGGCTATGTAAATTATACAAAAGAGTTTAAAAAAATTGCTTTTCAAGGCGGATTACGATTCGAACATTTTACGGTAAATGGCTTATTTTCGAACACAGAACAGGCGGCTATAAAACCCTATGAAGACCAGTTTTTAACACTCTATCCTTCTGCTTATTTTACGTATTATGCTTCAGATAAAAATGAATTCCAGATTGGATATAGTAGAAGAGTTGACAGACCAGGAGTTGAGCAAGTGACGCCTATTCAAGAATGGACCTCCCCTTTAAGTACTTCTATTGGTAACCAAACTTTACAACCACAATTTACCAATTCTTTTGAAGCAAATTATACCAGAAGTATTAAAAAAGGATATCTTTCTTTTGGCACATTTTACAGACGTACTTCAGATAAGATTGGTAGAATTATTAATAAAGATCCTGCGAATGCAGATCGTCAATTATTGTCTTACGCAAATTATGAAACTGCAAACAGTTATGGCGTTGAGTTTTCTTCGAGTTTTAAAATAACAAAATGGTGGAGCTTTAGACCAAGTGCTAATTTATACATCCAAGACAGTCAAGGCGTAATTAACAATAAACAAGAAAGTATAAAAAATACTCTTTTTAGTGCTAGAATTAGCAATAGTTTTAAAGCTTCAAAAAAATTAAGATTCCAATTATCTAGTTCTTACAGAGGAAAAAGTGAAGGCGTACAATTTAAAGTGAAACCTTATGCTTTAGTAAATGCTTCTGCACAACTTTCTGTTTTAGATGGGAATGGTGCAATTACGTTAAGAGGAACTGATATTTTTGATGGTTATAAACTAGATTTCTCAGCAACAAATCCGTTTGCACAAACAGGACAATATACATTAGAATACAGTTCGGTTTATCTTGGCTTTTCTTATGATTTTGGAAGTGGGAAAAACAGAGAAAGAAATAGAAAATATAGAGAAAACAACGAAACCCAAGGTAGTGGTGGTGTTTTGTAGAAGATGGCTTAGTTTTTTCTAAGCTTAAAAAACAGAACTTCGCTAGCGCCAGTTATAAGTCATTAAAAAGGCACATAATAGTCTAAGTTACCAATAATATATAGCAACACCCAAACTTAAAAGAATTATTGCAATGACTATAAATACAAAGTACAAATTAATATTGCTAAGTCTACTAATAATAAGCTTCAGTTCTTGTGAGGTAAAGGAAAAAAGAACTCAAAAAAATGAAACTTCAAAAAAACAGAATGAAGAGCTATTCAATTCTACAATTTCAAAACACTTAAATGCAGTAACCAGTAAAGACTCAAGTGCTTTAAAAGCTACAATGTCTCCAAAAGGTAATATGGAATTAATTCAACCAAGCTCTGAAATTCTATATTCTGTAGATGGGTTTATGAAATTTCATCAGAAATGGTTTGAAGCCCCTAATTGGACCGTTGATATAAAAATATTAAGCACCGATATTGGTGATAGAATTGGTGTAGCTACAACCGAGTTTCTGTACAAAGAGCCAGACAGGAATGGAAAACCTTATTTTAATAGACTAATTGTTAGTTATACTTTAGAAAAAATAAATAATAATTGGTACATTATTAAAGACCATGCAAGTTCAATTGAGAAAACAGAGAATTAAATACTATTGCCAACAAAGCATAAAATTAATTGCTAGCTATAACGCATTTAGAAAACTCTTTCGGCATTTAGCAGTCGTGCTTTAATTACTCACTTAAACACGCAACTAAGCCTACACAAAAACGTTCGAAAATTATTAAAAAAATATTCTAACAGTAAAAAAGGTGCTACAAAATGCAGCACCTTTTTTAATATCATCTAAAAGAAAATGGAAAAAAACCAAAGCTAACAACTATTTTTTTACCATCTAATTATAACACTTCCCCAAGTAAAACCACTACCAAAAGCAGCCAAAACAACTAAATCGTTGTCTTTTATTTTACCAAGTTCCCAAGCTTCTGTTAAGGCAATAATTACAGATGCAGCCGTAGTGTTTCCGTATTTCATAATATTGTTATACACTTTGTCATCAGACAACTGAAACTTCTTCTGTATAAACTGTGCAATTCGTAAATTCGCTTGATGCGGAATTAACATATCGATATCTGATTTCTCTAAATTATTTGCTTGTAAACCCTCTACAATTGCTTCAGAAAAACGAGTAATAGCGTGTTTAAATACAAACTGACCATTCATATAAGGATAATAAGAAACGTCATCAGGATCATTTGCTTCTAAAATTTCTGGCACCCAACGTTGAGTAGAAGGTCCTTCTAAAGCCAATTCTTTTGCGTGTTTTCCTTCCGAATGTAAATGAGAAGATAAGATTCCTTTTCCTGCTTCTTCACTTCTAGAAAGTACTGCAGCTCCTGCCCCATCACCAAATATTACAGAAACATTTCTTCCTCTTGTAGATCTATCTAACCCACCAGAATGATTTTCTGAACCAATAACCAAAATATTTTTATACATACCGGTTTTTATAAATTGGTCTGCAACAGACATCGCATAAATAAAACCAGAACATTGGTTTCGAACATCTAAAGCACCAATTGTTGGCATTTCTAACATGTCTTGTATTTGAACGCCACCTCCAGGAAAATACATATCTGGACTTAAAGTTGCAAAGACAATAAAATCGATGTCGTCCTTTGTTAAACCCGATCTTTCAATAGCGATTCTAGCAGCTTTTGCGCCCATAACCGCGGTTGTATCTCCTGTTTTTGGATCAATCCAACGTCTTTCTTTTATCCCTGTTCTTTCTTGAATCCATTCATCAGAAGTTTCCATAAACTCCTTTAAATCGTCATTTGTTACAACGTTTTCAGGAACATAATACCCAAGTCCGGTTATTTTTGAATTATACATAGTGTATATTTTATTTGCTTTTGTTTGTAAAAGCAAAAATAGTGAATTTTCTTTTCATTGATATTCTGTCTAAAATGTTCCTTTTCTGTCATCTTGTCACAATAGCCTGTTTGGTATTTTTTTTGACTATTAGATATCACAAATAATAAATTAAACAAAACAGACATAAAATGGCAAAAGGAAATATTAATGTATCGGTAGAAAATATTTTTCCACTGATTAAAAAATTCTTATATTCAGATCACGAAATCTTTTTACGTGAATTAATTTCTAACGGAACAGATGCAACTTCTAAGTTAAAGCACTTAATTGCTATTGGTGAAGCTAAAACTGAATTAGGTGATGCTAAGATTGAAGTAAGCATCGATAAAGAAGCGAAGACAATTACCATTAAAGATCAAGGTTTAGGAATGACTGCAGATGAGGTTGAGAAATACATCAACCAAATTGCATTTTCTGGCGCTGAAGAATTTTTAGATAAATATAAAGACAACGAAGCAGGAATTATTGGGCATTTTGGTCTTGGTTTTTACTCTGCTTTTATGGTTGCAGAAAAAGTAGAATTAATTACAAAGTCTTTTAAAGATGCACCAGCTGCACATTGGACGTGTGATGGTTCTCCTGAATTTACTTTAGTAGAACACGATAAGTCTGATAGAGGAACTGAAATTATCTTGCACATTGCAGCAGATTCTTTAGATTTCTTAGAAGAAAGTAAAATTGGTGGTTTATTAAACAAATACAACCGTTTTAACCAAGTACCAATTAAATTTGGAACAGAAGAAATTAACGATCCTGAGTTTACGCCAGCAACTACAAAAGATGCAGAAGGTAAAGAGACTACAGAAGCACACAAACAAATTACGGTTGATAATATCATAAACAACACAGCACCTGCTTGGACTAAAATGCCTACAGATTTAACTGAAAAAGATTATGAAGATTTCTACAGAGAATTGTATCCAATGCAATTTGAAGAGTCTTTATTTCACATTCACTTAAATGTTGATTATCCTTTTAACTTAACAGGAATTTTATTCTTCCCGAAGTTAAGTCCGTCAATGGATATGCAAAAGGACAAGATTCAATTGTACCAAAATCAGGTTTTTGTAACCGATAATGTAGAAGGAATTGTTCCTGACTTTTTACAAATGTTAAAAGGTGTGATTGATTCTCCAGACATTCCTTTAAATGTTTCTCGTTCTGGTTTACAAGCAGACGGAGCTGTAAAGAAAATATCTGGTTACATTACTAAGAAAGTAGGTGATAAATTAGCTTCTCTATTCAAAAAAGACAGAGCAGATTTTGAAACAAAATGGAACGATATTAAAGTAATTATTGAATACGGAATGTTGTCTGAAGATAAATTCTTTGACAAGGCACAGAAATTTGCATTGTACCCAACAGTAGCAGACACGTATTTTACATTTGATGAATTAATTGAAAAAACAAAAGGTTCTCAGACCGATAAGGATGGAAATCATGTTATTTTATATACTTCAAATAAAGAAGCACAACACAGTTACATTCAAGATATAACTGCCAAAGGATATGAAATTTTAGTTTTAGACTCTCCAATTATTTCGCATTTAATGCAGAAGTTAGAAGGTGCTGGCGAAAAAGTAAAATTTACAAGAGTAGATTCTGATCATGTAGATAATTTAATTAAGAAAGACGAGAACGTAATTTCTAAATTATCTGAAGAAGAAATAACAACTTTAAAGCCAATTATAGAAGGTGCTGTTAATTCTAAATCTTACACAGTTCAATTAGAAGCGATGGATTCTGCTTCTTCTCCGTTTATTATTACGGTTCCAGAATTTATGCGTAGAATGAAAGAGATGCAAGCTTCTGGTGGTGGAGGTGGCATGATGGGAATGGGTAATTTTCCTGACATGTATAATTTAGTGGTAAACACAAATAGCCCTTTAGTTTCTGAAATCTTAAATAATAAAGATGAAGCAGCACAGAAGCATCTAATTTCTCAAGCTTTTGATTTGGCAAAATTATCTCAGAACCTTTTACATGGTGAAGAGTTAACCAAGTTTATCAAACGTTCTTACGAATTGATTAAATAGTTCATAGCAAATTCTTACATATATTAAAAAAACGTCATTAAGAGTAAGAATAACTAAGTAATCTACTTTTTAATAATAAGATTGCATTACTACATTCGAAATGACTTATAAAACCAAAACCTCTTTGTTAATTCAAAGAGGTTTTTAGTTTGTAAGAATTACTTCTAACTCATTAAAAAAATAACCAAACTTCTTTTAAAGCAGAATTTTATCAACTAGAAAATAAATAGTAATTTTATCTTTTTAAAATATAAAATTATGAAGTGGAGAGGAAATAGAAAAAGTTCTAATGTAGATGACCGAAGAGGCGCCTCTTCTGGAAGAAGTTCTGGTGGTTTAAACCCAATGTTAATCGGTTTAATCTTAAAATTAGTTACATCAAAAAAAGGATTAGTTATTATAGCCATTGTTGGTGCTGTAATGTACTTTACAGGTACAAACCCTTTAAATTTACTTACAGGAAACACCAATAATCAAATACAATCTTCAGGTTCTTATAAAGGAACCCCAGAAGAAAAGGACTTGGTAGATTTAACCAAACGTGTTTTAATAAGTACAGAAGATGTTTGGAATAAATTAATTCCCAATTACAAAGAGCCAATTTTAGTACTTTTTACGGGTTCTGTAAACTCTGCTTGTGGTTCTGCTTCTAGTGCAACTGGACCTTTTTATTGTCCTGGTGATGATAAGTTATATATAGATTTAAGCTTCTTTCAAGAAATGAGTAGAAAACTAAATGCTCCTGGAGATTTTGCACAAGCCTACGTAATTGCTCATGAAGTTGGTCACCATATACAGAATATTACAGGAATAAACAGACAAGTACAACAACTTCGTGGTAAAGTTAGCCAAACGGAATACAACAGGTATTCTGTAATGTTAGAATTACAGGCAGATTTTTACGCTGGTGTTTGGGCACATCACTCTCAAAAAACAGATTTAATCTTAGAACCTGGTGATTTACAAGAAGCACTTAATGCTGCCAATGCTATTGGAGATGATCGTTTACAAAAACAGTCTACAGGTCGCGTTGTACCAGATTCTTTTACACATGGTACTTCTGCTCAAAGAATGCGTTGGTTTAAAAAAGGCTATGAAACAGGTGATGTAAATCAAGGTGATACTTTTAACGCAGATTCTTTATAAGCAACCAAACAGCATGATTCAAATTAAAAAAGCAAAAATTAAAGATGTAAAAGCGCTCTCTATAGTTGGCAAAAAAGCATTTTTTACGCCTCATAAAGAAGTAATTCCTAAAGAAATTATGAAGACGTACTTAGAAAACAGTTTTAGTGAAGAGAACTTAGTAAAGGAAATTACAAACCCAGATTATCAATATAATTTAATTTACGTTAAGGACGATTTAGCTGGTTTTTCAAAAATAATTATCAACCAAGAAAACGAAAACATACACAATACAAATATAACCAAGATGGAACGCTTGTATTTAGTGGAAGACTTTTATGGCTTGGGTTTAGGAAAAAAATTGTTTCAACACAATTTAAAATTAGTAAAACAGCAAAACCAAAAAGGCATTTGGTTGTATGTTTGGATAAAAAATGACAGAGCTCTTGCCTTTTATAAAAAAGCAGGGTTTAAAAAAATTGCTTCTTACGACTTCCCTATTTCCGATACAGAAACAAGAATAAATGATGTTTTATATTTAGAATTTTAGCTTAAAAATATCCTTCACAATGTAAAAAAATAAGTTAAAAAAGATATGAATGCATACTTTTTTAACTATTAATCGTAATATTGCAATAAATAAATTGAAATAAGTTTAACTAAATCAGAAATATTTACAGAACAACAAAATAAAATTGCTGCTAAAAAATAAAATTATGAAACTATCAGAAATTAAAGATCACTTAAAAGGTTTAGAGAAAATAGGCTTTCAATTACCAAATGGAGAAATGGTTAAACCACACTTTCACGTTACAGAAGTTGGTAAAATAACAAAAGACTTTATTGATTGTGGTGGTAAAGTAAGAAGCGAAACCGTTATTAACTTTCAGCTTTGGGAAGAAAATGATTATGATCACAGATTGCATCCCGAGAAATTAGTAAACATCATAGAACTTTCTGAAAAGATGTTTAAGTTTGATAATTTAGAAATTGAAGTAGAATATCAAGGAAAAGAAACCATTGGTAAATTTGGTTTAGATTTTGACGGAACTAATTTTTTGTTAACTTCTAAATTAACAGCTTGTTTGGCTTTAGATGCTTGCGGAATTCCGTCAGAGAAACCAACCCTTGCTTTTGCTGAAGTAGCCAAAGGTAATTCTTGTGAACCTGGTTCTGGCTGTTGTTAGGTAATTTTAAGCCAAAGTAAAAAAGAGTTTCGCTTGTTTTTAAACTTATAAATCTTAACTTAGCTAAGTACCTCAGCTTTAAAAGACTTGTCTTTTTTTTTTATATTAAAATGACAATCGTTTACAGATAAGGTCTAAATAAAAAATAAAATTAGATAATGGCGTTTGTAGATTATTATAAAGTTTTTGGCATTTCTAAAAATGCAACTGAGAAGGAAATTAAAACCGCATATCGTAAACTCGCTCGAAAGTTTCATCCCGATATAAACCCAGACAATAAGGATGCTGAACTAAAATTTAAGGAAATTAATGAGGCTAACCAAGTTTTAAGTGATCCAGAAAATCGAAAGAAATACGATACGTATGGTGAAAACTGGAAACATGGTGCAGAATACCAACAAGCCCAGAATCAGCAACAAAGGCAACACCAATCTCAAAACCAATCTGGTCAACAAGGGTTTTCTGAGGAAGCATATTCAGATTTTTTCGAATCTATGTTTGGAGGCGCAAACGGTTCTTCAAGACAAAGACAAAGTCCGAGATTTAAAGGTCAGGATTTTAATGCAGAACTGCACTTAAATCTTAAAGACGTTTACACATCTCATCAGCAAGTTTTAACGGTTAATGGTAAAAAGATAAGGTTAACTGTTCCAGCTGGTGTAGAAAACGGGCAAGTTATAAAAATTAAAGACAAAGGAGATAAGGGTGCAAACGGCGGACCGAATGGAGATTTGTACCTAACATTTATTATTGATAATCATACAGATTTTAAACGGGTTGGCAATAATTTATATCAGAATGTAAGCTTAGACTTATATACATCTATTTTAGGTGGTGAATTAACTGTAGATACATTTAATGGTAAAGTGAAACTTAATATAAAGCCAGAAACTAAGAATGAATCTAAAGTAAAATTAAAAGGGAAAGGCTTTCCTATTTACAAAAATGAAGAAAAATTTGGCGATTTAATCATCACTTATATCATAGAGATACCTACGAACTTAAATAAGGAAGAAATTGAGTTGTTTAAGGAACTACAAAAAATGAAAGCAAAATGATACAAAAATATTTAATACCAACGCAAACCATTTGTACTCATTATAATATTGAAATATCTTTTGTAGATACTTTAAACCAAATGGGGCTAATTCAAATTGAAATTATCGAGCAAGAACAATTCATTCATCAAGAGCAAATTGGTAATCTCGAAAAAATTATTAGGCTTTACAATGAACTACATGTAAACTTAGAAGGTATAGATGTAGTTTTAAACCTTTTAAACAAAGAAAAAGAGTTGAAAAATGAAGTAATTTCCCTAAAAAATAGGTTAAGACTTTATGAAAATGATTAAAAAGTAACTAATTTCATTTTTTTGCCAACCATTGTTATATAAATCGTTGGCAAAAAAAAAATATATTACTCTATTTCTACATCTTTAGAATTCTCAGAATACGTTCTCCATTTCTCTAAACAATCTGTAATGTCTTGAGGAACTTCAGAATTAAAACGCATAAACTCTCCTGTTGTAGGATGTGTAAATCCTAAAGTTTTTGCGTGTAATGCTTGTCTTGGTAACACTTTAAAGCAATTATTTACAAACTGCTTGTATTTGGTAAAGGTTGTACCTTTTAAAACATCATCTCCACCATAACGTTCGTCATTAAAAAGTGTATGACCAATATGTTTAAAGTGTGCTCTAATTTGATGCGTTCTACCCGTTTCTAATTTACATTGTACTAAAGTTACATAGGTAAGTCTTTCTAAAACTTTATAATGTGTAACTGCATGTTTCCCAAAATCTCCATCAGGAAAAACAGCCATTTGCAAACGATTTTTTAAACTTCTACCTATATTTCCTTCTATTCTACCTTCATCATCTTCTACATGCCCCCAAACCAATGCATAATACAAACGTTCTGTAGTTCTGTCGAAAAACTGACGTGATAAGTTCGCCATTGCAGATTCTGTTTTTGCAACCACTAATAATCCGCTAGTATCTTTATCGATTCTATGCACCAAACCTGGTCTTTCATTAGAATTTGTAGGTAAATTTTCTATGTGGTGAATTAAACCGTTCACCAAAGTACCAGAATAATTTCCATGTCCTGGATGCACTACCATTCCTGCAGGTTTATTTACTACAATTACAGCATCATCTTCATAAATAATATCTAAAGGAATGTCTTCTGCAACTAATAAATTTTCTGCTGGCGGATATGCTAAAACAATTCTAACAACATCATTCGGTTTAACTTTATGATTCGACTTTACAGCAACTTCATTCACCAAAACATTTCCTGCTTTTGCAGCTTGTTGTAATTTGCTTCTTGTAGCGTTTTCTATAAAATTCATTAAAAATTTGTCAACTCTTAATGGTTCTTGCCCAACACTTGCTACAAATTTATGGTGTTCGTATAATTCTTCGTTCTCTAAATCTTGATTCTGATTTTCTTGCAAAATGGTTCTTCTAAATTACTGTTATTATTCACTCTAGCGACAACTTAAAATTGCTCACTTACTATATTTTAACGCCCTCTTCCGTCACCTAAAACTAAATCTACAATAGAATTTAGCGGTAATTTATCTCCTTCGTTTATTATTTTTCCTTTAAAACGCAAACCTCTTACAACATCTTTACCAATATCATTTACAAAGGTGTAATTTGTACCTACATTTAAACCCATTGCTCGTAATTGAGATGAGGCTTGTCTTTTTGTTCTTCCGTTTAGATTTGGCATCGAAATATCTCTGTATTTAGACGGATTTAATGTCAGGTATATTTTACGCTTTTCTTTTACAAAATCTCCTACTTCTGGCGTTTGCTCTATCACAGATTTTTTTGGATAATCTGGGTTGTAACTTGCGCTATCAATAATCTTATAATCTAAATCTAATTCTTTCAATTTTCTTTCAACTTCGTCTAAAGATAATTTTTGTAAGTCTGGTACTTGTATCTTTTGGTTGTGATTTGTGGTGACTCCTAACCAAAATTTCAACGCAAAAACAAATAATAATAAACCAACAATAGCTATTGCTATTTGAACAAAAAAGGTTTTACTTTTTAAAAATTGAACCAAACTCATAATCATTTTTTTAATCACACAAAGATATAAAAACTAAACGTTGCTATTTCTATTTATATTTTGATAAATTTGTTTTATTATTTTTGATAAAATGAAGAAAAATATTGCCATAATAATGGGTGGTTATTCATCCGAAGTAAACATTTCTATAAAAAGTGGAAACGTAGTGTACAACCACTTAAACAAAGAAAAGTACAATCCTTTTAGAGTATTAATTTTAAAGGAAAAGTGGGTAGTTTTAGATGCATCTGAAAATGAATATACAATTGACAAGAATGATTTTTCTTTCATTAAAAATGACAAAAAAATTACTTTCGACTGTGTTTTTAACGCAATTCATGGCGCACCAGGAGAAAACGGACAAATATTAGCTTACTTAGATCTTATCAATTTAAAACATACCTCTGCCCCATTTTATCAAATGGCATTAACGTTTAATAAAAGAGATACTTTAAGTGCTGTAAAAGCGTATGGCGTAAAAGCAGCCACTTCCATTTACTTAAATAAAGGAGATGTAATTCATCTTGATGAGATTATAAAAAAAGTTGGTTTGCCTTGTTTTATTAAGCCGAACAATGCCGGTTCTAGCTACGGAATTTCAAAAGCACACACCAAAGAAGCTATTTTACCAGCAATTGAAGTTGCTTATAAAGAAGATTCAGAAATTTTAATCGAATCTTTCTTAGACGGTACAGAAGTTTCTGTTGGTGTTATTCAATACAAAGGAGAAACAAAAGTGCTGCCACTTACAGAAATAGTATCAGAAAATGATTTCTTTGATTATGAAGCAAAGTATGAAGGAAAATCTCAAGAAATTACACCTGCAAGAATTACAGAAGAGCAACAAGCTAAAGTAGAAAAAGTAGCTAAAAAAGTATATGAAATTTTAAATATGTCTGGTTTTTCTAGGTCTGAATATATTTTTGTAGACGATGAACCTTATTTTTTAGAAATGAATACAGTACCAGGTTTAACAGAAAACAGTATTTTGCCACAACAAGCACAAGTAGCAGGTATTTCTTTAGCAGCATTATTTGACAGCGCAATTGAGGCTGCTCTTGTATAGCATTTTTTTGAGACTAGAAATATGTGATAAATTATTTTAAATATGACTTCGCTAGAAAATTTTAATCAATTTTCTTGTTCCGTGAATCTAAAACATCAAAATAAAAAAAATGAAAAGAGCAATTTTCCCAGGATCTTTTGATCCCATAACATTAGGTCATTTCGATATTATAGAAAGAGGCATCACCCTTTTTGATGAACTAATTATTGCTATTGGTATAAATGCTGATAAAAAATACATGTTCTCTTTAGAAGAACGTAAAAATTTTATAAAAGCTTGTTTTAAAGACAATCCTAAAGTAAAAGTAGTTGCTTATGAAGGTTTAACGGTACACTTCTGTCAAGAAAACAATGTAGATTTTATTTTAAGAGGACTTAGAAATCCTTCAGATTTTGAGTTTGAAAAAGCCATTGCACACACAAACAGAGATTTAGCCCCCATAGAAACAGTTTTTTTATTAACTGCCGCAAAAACTTCTTATATTTCATCTTCTATTGTAAGAGATGTTATTAGAAACAATGGCGATTACACAAAATTAGTACCAAAACCAGTGCGTGTTAAATAACCCATTTTATGAAAAAAACTTTACTTTTAAGCCTGCTTATTTTTACTATTTCTTGCAATAAATCTTCAAAAGACAAACTAGATTTCACTACACAATTCGAAAAATCTAAAGGTAAAGAAACACCAGAATACAAAGACATTATCTCCTATTACCAACAATTAGCCGAAGAATACTCACAAATTTCTTTGTTTTCATTCGGCCAAACAGATGCTGGTGAACCTTTACATTTAGTGGTGTATAACAGAGAAGGTATTTTTAATATTGATGAAATTACCAATTCAACAAAAAATAGAATCTTAATAAATAACGGAATTCATCCCGGAGAATCTGACGGGATTGATGCTTCTATGATGCTTTTAAGAGATATTGTGCAAAACGATTCTCTTCAAGAAAAATATAAAAACTCTTTAATTGCAGTAATTCCTGTGTACAATGTTGGTGGCGCTTTAAACAGAAACTCACATACCAGAACCAACCAAAACGGACCTTTAGAATACGGATTTAGAGGAAATGCCAGAAATTTCGATTTAAATAGAGATTTCATCAAACAAGACACCAAAAATGCAGCCGCTTTTGCTGAGATTTTTCACGCTGTTCATCCAGATGTTTTTATAGACAACCATGTTAGCAATGGCGCAGACTATCAATATGCCATCACCCATTTATTTACGCAGCACAATAAGTTAGGTGGAAATTTAGGAAACTTTATAGAAACTGAAATGCGCCCTCAAATTGAAAAGTCCTTACTAAAAAAAGACATAATTATTACACCTTATGTAAACGTTTGGGGTAATACACCAGAAGCAGGGTTTTCTCAGTTTTTCGATTCGCCAAGATATTCTACAGGTTATACAACCTTGTTTAATACTTTAGGAATGATGGTGGAAACACACATGTTAAAACCCTATAAAATTAGAGTAGCGCAAACCTATGAATTAATGTTTTCTGCCATCGATTTTACAGAAAAAAATTCAGAAACCATAAAAAACCTTCGTGCAAAAGCAGTGGCAGAAATTATAGCGAAGAAAACATATCCTATTTCTTATACCGTTGATAAGGAAAACCCAACAATTTTAAACTTTAAAGGGTATGAAGCAACAACAATCAACAGTAAAGTTACTTCGGGTAAACGCTTGTTTTATGACACCACAAAACCTTTTGAAAAGCAAACCAACTATTACAATAACTTTATAGCCGATAAAGAAATTACGATTCCGAATGCCTATATTTTACAGCAAGGGTGGCATACAGTTGTAGATCGATTAGAAAATAATTATATTGAATTTACACGTTTTAAAAAAGACACCACAATTACTGTACAGGTACAACATATTTCAACTTACAAAACAAGAAGTGCTGCTTATGAAGGGCATTATTTACATTACAATACCGAAGTTTCTAAAACCACCAAAGAAGTCTCTTTTAAAGCTGGCGATTTATTGATTCCTACCAATCAAAATGGAGTGCGTTATTTATTAGAAACTCTAGAAGCCGAAGCTACAGATTCATTTTTTAATTGGAATTTTTTCGACACCATCTTACAAAAAAAGGAAGGCTATTCTGCCTATGTTTTCGAAGATATTGCCGAAACTTTTTTGGCAGAAAACCCAGAAGTTAAAAAGCAATTTGATGAGAAACTTAAGAACGATGCCTCTTTTGCAGGGAACCCAAGAGCTCAGTTAGATTTTGTCTATAAAAACTCACCTCATTATGAACCTGCTCATTTGTATTTACCCGTTTTTAAACTCTTTTAATTTATGAAATATGTATCTTTTATTCTTTTCGTATTGACTTTCTTCGGATGTAAAAATCCATCTGTCAAAATGGAAAAGGAAAACATCTTTTATGTTGGAACGTATACTAAAAAAGATAGCAAAGGAATCTATAAATTCAGACTGTCCAAAGAAGGAAAACTACAAAATTTAGGGCTAGCTGCTGCAATTACAAACCCTAGTTTTTTAGCAAAATCAAAAGATGGAAAAACACTTTTTGCTGTTGAAGAAACAAATGAAAATAATACAGGATTTATTAGTTCTTATGAAGTTAGAAAGGATACTTTAAAATTCTTAAGCAAACAAGAAACTGGCGGCGCTCATCCTTGTTTTGTTGCTGTTAATAAAGATAATTATCTACTTACTGCAAATTATACTGGTGGAAATATCGGTTTATTAAAAGCAGATAAAAAAGGTAACATTGCTCCACTTTCTTTTGTACAACAACACATAGGTAAAGGAATTACAGATAGACAGAAAACACCACATGCGCACTCTGCTTGGTTTCATCCCACAAAAGATGAAGTTATTTCGGTAGATTTAGGAACCAATGAATTGTGGTTTTCTACCCTTGATACTACCAAGAAGGAACTTGTTTTTACGGATCAAAAAAAGTTAAAAATGGCAGAAGGTGCTGGCCCAAGACACCTAACGTTTCACCCGAATAACAAGTGGTTTTATGTTTTAAACGAACTAAATAACACCGTTTCTTTAGTAAAGGAAAAAAATGACACCTATTTTGTAGAAACTTCAATTGCTACAGTACCAGAAAATTTTACAGGTATTAGCAGTGCCGCAGATATTCATATTTCTAAAGATGGTAAATTCTTATATACTTCTAATCGCGGACATGATACGATCGCTATTTTTAAGTTGAATTCAGAAAACGGAACTTTAACAACGGTAGGTTACCAATCGGTTTTAGGTAAAAATCCTCGTAATTTTTCTTTATCACCAGATGAAGCGTTTCTTTTAGTTGCCAATCAAGACACCGATAATATCATTTCTTTTAAACGAGATGCCACCACAGGAAAATTAACTTTTGTAGCTGAAGTTGCGGCGCCAATGCCTGTTTGTATTTTGTTTTAATTTTTAAACACGAATTTTACGAAGTGGCACAAAATTTAAAATACACCTCGATACAATTTTGCCTAAAAGCAACATGAATCTATGTAATATTGTGTTTACGAAAATTATTGATACGCAATGAAAGTTCGAGTGATTCTGATTTTTCTTCGGAATTGTATCGAAAACATTAAAAGTTAAAAAAATCAATTAAAATCATTTTATTCGTAACTTGTAGTTTCAAAACTTCTACAGGTGAAAACAAACTTATCAATTAACGGAAAATCGTACGCAGTTCAAGTACCAAAAGACATGCCTTTATTGTGGGCAATTAGAGACATTGTTGGCCTAACAGGAACCAAATTTGGTTGTGGTGTAAGCCAATGTGGCGCATGCTCTGTGCTCATAGACGGCAAACTCACAAAGTCTTGTGGCATCGCAGCTGTATCTGTAGTTGGAAAAGAAATTTTTACGATTGAAGGAAGTTCAGAAAACTTAGAATTTCTTAGACAAGCTTGGAATGATGGAAACGTACCGCAATGTGGTTACTGCCAATCGGGACAGTTAATCGCTGCTACTTCCCTACTCGATTCCACAGCAAAACCTACCGATAAAGATATAGATGAAGCCATGAGTGCTAATATTTGCAGATGCGGAACCTACACAAGAATTAAAAAAGCCATTCACAAAGCAGTTGCACTTAAAAACGAAACAATATGAGCAAGATTCTAAAAATAGACAGAAGAGATTTTGTAAAGTTATTTGGTTTGGCTTCTGGTGGCATCATTTTGGGCTGTACAGCTACCACAGTAGATAAGAAATTTAAACCTGCCATAGATCAAGATTATTTTGCGCCGAATTTATTTGTCCATTTAGAAAAAAACGGTAACGTAACCTTAATTGCGTCTCGTTCGGAAATGGGACAAGGAATTAGAACGTCTTTGGCGTCTGCAATTGCAGATGAATTAGAAGCCGATTGGCAATATGTTTCTGTAAAACAAGCAATCGGACATGAGAAATACGGCAATCAGAATACTGATGGTTCTAGAAGCGTAAGAACAAAATTAGAGCCAATGCGTAACATGGGCGCTGCTGCAAAAATGATGCTGATTACTGCCGCTGCAAAAAAATGGAATGTTGCAGAAACCGCTTGTAAAGCAGAAAACCATTACATCATTAATAAAAATACAAACGATAAAATATTCTTTGGAGATTTAGTAGAAGCTGCTGCTAAAGTTGAAATACCTGCGGAAGAAACCATCCAACTAAAAAAAGTGGAAGATTTTAAATTCATAGGAAAAACCTTGAAAAGTGTCGATTTAAACGACTTTACACATGGTACAGCAACCTACGGAATTGATGTTCGCATACCAGATATGAAATTTGCAGCCATTGCAAGATGTCCTGTAACTTTTGGTACGGTTAAAAGTTTTACCAAAAACAACGCTGAAAAAGTTGCCGGTGTAGAAGCTATTTTTGAAATGCCAAGACTCATTCCTCCTACAGGAAAATTCTTTGGTATGTTTGGCGGTGTTGCCGTAATTGCCAACAATACATGGGCTGCTTTTCAAGGAAAGCTAGCCTTAGATATTGAATGGAATAATGGCGAGAACGAATCTTTTGATACCGAAGCGTTCAAAAAAACACTCACAGAACGGGTACACAAGACGGGAAAATTAGTCCCTGGAAGTCGCGGAAACGTACAAACTGCTTTTAATGCTGCAGAAAAAACGGTAGCAGCAACGTATCACGTTCCGTTTTTAGTACATGCGCCTATGGAAGTGCCCAATGCTACTGCCTGGTTTCAAGGAGATAAAATAGAAGTTTGGGCCCCTGTGCAAGATCCGCAAACGGCAAGAAGCGAATTAGCACATTTCTTCGAAATTCCGTTAGAAAATATTATTGTAAACGTTACTTTTTTAGGTGGCGGATTTGGTCGGAAATCAAAATCTGATTTTGTGGTAGAAGCCGTTGCCATTTCTAAGAAAATAAATGCGCCTGTACAAGTAGTTTGGACGCGTGAAGATGATGTGCAACATAGTTTTTACCATGCCACAAGTGCACAATATTTAAAAGCTGGTTTAGACAAAAACGGCAAGGTTACTGGTTGGCTGCAAAGAGTTGGGTTTCCTTCTATTGTGTCTTCATTTAAACCATTGTCTGATTATGCCTCTGGTTTTGAACTTGGACAAGGTTTTGTAAACAACCCATATGATTTAGAAAACTTTAGACTCGAAAGTATAAAAGCAGAAGCCAATCTAAGAATTGGTTGGTTGCGTTCTGTAGTGCATATTCACAGTGGTTTTGGTATTAATTCTTTTGTAGATGAGTTGGCGTTTGCAGCACAGAAAGATCCTGTACAGTTTCGTTTAGACCTTATTGGAAAAGATCGGATTATTACAGGAAAATCAGAATTCCCTTTTAATTCTAAACGTTTTAAAAATGTTTTAACTACCACTGCTAAAATGGCAAATTGGGGTGTAAAACCTACTAAAAATCATGGTTTTGGTGTTGCTATTCATTATAGTTTTTACAGTTATGTAGCCACTATTGTAGAAGTTTCTGTACTTAACAAGAAAGTAAAAGTAGAAAATGTTTGGACAACCATCGATTGTGGTTTGGCTTTAAACAAAGACAATATTAAAAATCAGTTAGAAGGTGCTGCTATTTTTGGAATGTCTTTGGCTTTGTATGGTAAAATTTCTACCAAAAACGGCGCTGTTGAACAACATAATTTCTTCGATTATCAAATGGCAAGAATGAAAGACGCACCAAAGATTCATATTCATATTGTAGATGCTATGAAAGAACCGCCAACCGGTGTTGGTGAACCTGGTGTTCCTGTAATGGCACCTGCCATTTGTAATGCTCTTTTTAATGCTACGGGAGAACGTGTAAGAAGTTTGCCTTTAATAGATGCTGGTTGGGTTTAAAAAACAAATGCTGCTAAAAAAGTTAAAACCTAATGCTATTATTTATTCTTACTTGTACCTTCCTAATTTTGATGGTACTCTGATAGTGTGAAATAACTTTAGATGTAATTTTTATAGATTGTAAGGGTGTTTACTGCAAACTACACACTACTACTACCTTCTTTATAGGTAGTAATTTCTCCTTTCAATTTTCGTTTTAACTTTACGGAAGGCTGGTAATTGATATGGTATTTTATAATATTTCTTTTAGGTGATAGTTTTGATGCATCTTCTTCTGCCGTACTTTTAAAGCCCATTTTAAATTTGCCAACATCACCTAAATCTACCACATTGCCTTGTTGTAAGTAAAAGTCTAGCTTCATGCCCAACGCCATTAATACCGCTTTTACATCTACTTCATGCAACGTGCATTCATTGCTAATAGCACTACTTATATGGTCTAAATCTATTTTACCGGTGTGTACAGCTTGCATTATAAACTGCTCTTTTTTATTTTGAATGCTGTTGCTTCTTTTTGTAATTCTGTAACGAATTGCCATAATTGTCTTATTTTTTTTGTATCTTTAACTTTATAAGGGTACTACCTTATATACGGCATATTATTTGCCTTCTTTGTAAAAATACTACATTTTATTTCAATTTATTCTAGTATGCTTGTAAATATATACTAGTATATTTATAAAACTATATTAGTATTTTTATAAAAAAGATACTGAGGTCTGCTCTAAAACTATAGATACTTTGTTAAAAAAGTTACTGAGGTTTGTTTATGAAGTGTACTCGTAAATTATTTTCCCTGTTTTTTTTATTCTTAAAATAGGTTTGTAAACGGAACTATAAACCTTACTATTGTAGATAAAGTGTAATAACTACCAAATTATTTATGGAATAATACCTGTTGGCAACTATTACTCACTCAAATCCTGAAAGTTTAATTTCAAAATTAAAAAGAAACAATTTACAATAACAAATGAAAAGTTTGAAGAAAATTGAGAAAGCATTATTGATTCTGATAATATTATTGATTTCCTCATGCAACTTAAAAAATGAGGTCATAATTAACGCTGATTTTGAACAATTTTTAGAAGATTACATCAAAAAAAATCCAATTCCTAAATATTTAGAAACAACTGAAGACAGGAAATCTGCAACTCCATCATATAATCTTTATTTTTGGAAAAAAGGATTAGACTCAATTATTGAAATTAGACTGAATCCATTTTTGGTTAGTTTTAACCCATTAAATTCATCAATTAATGAAGGTAATGAAGAAATTATTACAGAGGAAAACCCTGATGGTTATTTTATCTTTAAACAAAATGCAATAGTAGTATTTGATGAAAATAATTACGGAATAAACATTATCAATAAAAGTAATTTAATTAATAAAATTCCAGATAGTTTGAAATGGGATTTTGAAAAACTTAATAATCACATAAGTAATAAGCCGAATTATTATAATATATCAAAAAAACGAATTGAAATTACGGAATAAAAAACAGTTGCCAACACCGTGTAATAAAAATTACTAAATTAGTGCTTTATTAAAAGTAGTTGCATTTCTGTATACTTCTATTTTCCTTCGGAAAATAGCCGTTCACTTTAAACATAACTTTCAATACACAACAACGTAATCTTTAGTTAAATTGAAGAACGTGTGGAAAATTTGACTTTGATTGAATTATGGGTGGATTAAAAGTTGAAAAATAAGACATTTGTTTAGAAAAAATTTTATTTTAATAAAGCTATAAGAAAAAAGAAATTTGAAAAATAAAACAATTACTGTTACGTGTGCAATTATTCATTTTGATGATAAAATTTTAGCTGTTCAAAGAAGTCAAACAATGAAACTTCCTTTGAAGTGGGAATTTGCAGGAGGAAAGATTGAACCTGATGAGTCTGAAATTGATTGCATTAAAAGAGAAATATTTGAAGAATTAAATATTTCTATTGAGATAAAAGAAAGACTAACTCCTGTAACTCACCAATACCCAAACTTCAAGATTAAATTAATTCCTTTCACTGCTAAGTATCTTTCTGGCGAATTAAAACTAAGAGAACATGTCAATTACCTTCTAGCCAATACAGAAGAATTACTTAAGTTAGATTGGGCAGAAGCCGATTTACCAATTTTAAAAGAATTTTTAACATTATGAATCAAGGAATTTACGAAGAATTAATTACCCAACTTGTATCTGAAAAGTTAGAAACTCTTGACAATGATAAATTTTATTTAAAGAAAAATTTAATTGATAAGGAAGAAGCTTCGAATGTTCTCTCAAAACATTTAGCAAGAACGTTAAAGCAAGCTTTTAATATTATAGGAAAAAATAAAGTAGACGAACAAATTAAAATTGCAAATAAAATAATTAAATTATTAAAAAAAGAACTAAACAAACAGGAATTTGATGATGATTTAGTTAATATTGAAGGCGAAATTCTAAAAGCTATCTTTTCTAAAACAGACGCTTATTTTACTAACTTAGACCTTCATTTAAAAGAAATAACACCATACACAAGATTAACACAAAGTGAATTATTTACTGGTGGCAATGGAGGCTTGTCATTAGAAAGTGAACTTAAAAAAGAAATTCTTTCTTCTAATAAAATTAATCTATTAGTCTCTTTTATAAAGTTTAAAGGAATAATTATTCTAGAAAAAGAATTAAGAGAATTCACTGAACGCGGTGGTAAATTAAAAGTAATAACAACAACATATATTGGTGCAACAGATTATAAAGCAATACAATTGCTTTCGAAACTTCCAAACACTGAAGTTAAAATATCTTACAATACTTCAAACGAGAGACTACATGCAAAAGCATATTTGTTTTATAGAAACACGGGATTTCACACTGCTTATATAGGTTCTTCTAATTTCTCTAGGTCTGCATTAACAGATGGTTTGGAATGGAATTTAAAAGTAACAACAAAAGAAGTTAGCCACATAATTGATAAATTTCAGAAAACATTTGATGCTTATTGGCAAAGTGATGATTTCGAGTTATTTGATGATTCTATCCATAAAGAAAAGCTTCAAAATGCTTTAAAACAAAGTAAGTTTAGTAAACCATATGAAAACAACACTGTTATTTTCGATATCAAACCATTTCCGTATCAAAATGAAGTATTAGAAAAATTAGAAGTAGAAAGGACAGTACATAATAGATTTAGAAACCTTATCGTTGCAGCAACAGGAACTGGAAAAACTGTGATTTCTGCATTTGATTACAAACAGTTTAAGCAAAATAATAAGTCTTCAAAACTACTATTTCTTGCTCATAGAGAAGAAATAATTAAAAAATCGCTTTATACTTTTCAAGGCATCTTAAAAAACAATAATATTGGAGAACTATGGGTTGGAGGAAAAGTTCCTGATAATTTTGAAGTTGTTTTCGCTTCAATTCAAACTGTAAAAAATCAATTTAAGAACTTCAATTTAGCACCTGATTTTTACGATTATATTATAGTTGACGAATGCCATCACCAAACAGCAAACAGTTATAGAGAAATAATCAATTATTTTAAGCCAAAAGTACTTCTTGGACTTACCGCAACACCAGAACGAATGGATGGTGGCGATATTTTGGAAGACTTTGACAACAAAATTGCGGCAGAAATAAGATTACCTGAAGCGATGAATAGAAAATTACTTTGTCCTTTTCAATACTTTGGAATTACTGATAGTGTAGATTTAACTAATGTTAATTGGGTAAGAGGTAAATATGTTGCTAGTGAGTTAACCAACTTGTATACGGGAAATGATAGAAGGGTTCGAGAAATAATTGACGCTTTAGAGAAATATACCAAAGATATAAATGACGTTAGTACTTTAGGTTATTGTGTTTCAATGGAACATGCCAAGTTTATGGCAGAAAAATTCACCTTATTTGGATTAAAGGCAGATTATCTTACAAGTAAAAATAGCACCGATAGAGTATCAATTCGTCAAAAATTAGAAAAAAAAGAAATCAATTACCTTTTTGTTGTTGATATGTTTAATGAAGGTATAGATATTCCTGAAATTGACACAGTTCTTTTTTTAAGACCTACAGAAAGTCTAACTGTCTTTTTACAACAATTAGGAAGGGGCTTAAGACTACATGAATCTAAAGATTGTTTAACCGTTTTAGATTTTGTGGGTAATTCTAAACCTGAATACAATTTTGAAAGCAAATTTAGAGCCTTAATAGGAAAAACAAATACAACAGTTGTAAAAGAAATTGAAGACGATTTCCCTCACCTTCCTTTAGGATGTTCTATAATCTTAGAAAAAAAGACAAAAGAAACTATTCTTAAAAACATTGCAGCAGCAACATCTTTAAATAAAAGCAAGTTGATTAATAAAATTAAAGGTTTTCAGTACGACACTAATTTACCTTTAACTATTGGTAATTTTAGTACTTTTTACAATATTCCTTTGCAATCTATTTATAGAAGAGGAAGTTGGAAGCGTTTATGCCAATTAGCAGGAAAAATAGAAGATTTTAATTCTGAAAATGAAAAACAAATAGTTTCGGCAATTTCTAATAAATGGTTTTCAACAAATTCATTAAGCTATTTTTCTTTCATACTAAAGATTGCAAATCTAAATTTTAAAATAAATATCTCTGAATTAAATGAAAATGAAAAAACAATGCTTTTAATGTTACATTATGATGTTTGGAAAAAAGAAGGTGGTTTTGATTCATTAGAAAAAAGCATTGAACAAATAGGAGCAAACATTATTTTAGTTGAAGAAATAAAAGAAGTATTAGAAATATTAATAGAGAATATAGATTTTAAAGAAACCCCCATCAAACTGCCTTATGAACAGCCTCTAAATCTGCACAGTCGTTATACCCGAGACCAAATTTTATCAGCATTTAGATTTAGTAGTTTTGAAAAAAAATCATCTAACAGAGAAGGAACGGCAGAACAAAAAGAATTAAAGACAGAAATATTATTTATAAATCTGATAAAGTCTGAGGAAAACTTTTCACCTACAACTATGTATGATGATTATGCTGTAAACGAGCTACTGTTTCATTGGCAGACTCAAAATTCTGCTAGACCAGATTTGGGTAAAGGATTATCATATATAAAACATAAAGAACAAGAAAAACGAATTTTACTTTTTGTGCGAGAAAAAGCAAAAAATGAATACGGTAATAGTTTAGGCTATGTATTTATTGGAGAAGGAAGTTTAAAAGATTATCAAGGTTCAAAACCAATGAGTATCAATTGGGAATTAAACGAGCCAATGCCACATTATTTATGGAAAGATGCTGCAAAATTATCAATAGGATAATTAAAATGAAAAAAGAAACACTTAGAATATTTGCAATTTACAAGAAGAATATTCATTTAGGAAATGAAACTGCAACAAATAAAAACGATGCAATTAGAAAATATCTAGTTGCATCGTTGTACGGTAATATATTGAAAGATTTAGAACTTCTTTCTTTATACTCTGCAAAAACAGCTATTAAAGGCACTCACTTCTTATGAAAAAAATATTTATCCCCTAAAACTTATACTCCCCTAATGGCTTGGGAAACTTTTCTGGATTTGCTGCTAAGTGGTAGCGAGGATCATCGATTCCTTCTTCTATAATGCCTGTAAAAATAGGAGACGCTTTGTACAAGAGTACTTTACAATCTTCACTTAAATGTTTTAGCGTTACCTTTTTACCAGCAGCTTGGTATTTTTCTACCAAAGCAAAAATAGCTTCAATAGCAGAGTGATCTGTTACACGTGCTTCTACAAAATCGATTTCAATATTTTCTGGGTCTGTTTTAATTTCAAACTTATCATTAAAATCGGTAATACTTCCGAAGAACAATGGTCCCCAGATTTCGTAAACCTTTGTTCCGTCTGCTTTAAAACGCTTTCTCGCTCTAATTTTCTTAGCGCTTGTCCATGCAAAAGACAATGCAGAAATAATAACTCCTACAAATACAGCAATTGCCAAATCGAAGAAAACGGTTACTGCAGAAACAATGATTAATACAAATGCATCTGACATTGGTATTTTCTTTAAAATTCTAAAACTAGACCAAGCAAATGTTTCGATAACCATCATAAACATTACACCAACCAAGGCTGCAATAGGCACTTGCTCTATGTATTTGTCTGCAAATAATATAAAGGTAAGCAGTGTTAACGCCATCATTACACCAGACAAACGACCACGCCCGCCAGCATTAATATTTATAACTGTTTGGCCAATCATACCACAACCACCAGTTCCACCAAATGCGCCACTAAGAATATTTCCTGCTCCTTGTGCAACACATTCTTTGTTTCCGTTACCTCTAGACTCTGTTAATTCGTCTACCAAATTCATGGTCATTAACGTTTCTATCAACCCAACCGATGCTGCTAAAAATGCATACGGCGCAATAAATTGTAAAGTATCTAAATTAAAAGGAAGGTTGCTCCATAATTCTAAGACGTTTAAATTTTTAGAAAGTTCTGCTATTCCGTTTAAACCTGCTCCACCACCATCTCTAATAAAATCGCCTACATTAATAGAGCTCAAACCACTAAAAATTGAAATTAAAGTAACAATTAAAATAGCAGTTAGTGCAGCTGGTATTTTTGTTGTTATTTTGGGTAAGCCCCAAACGATTAACATGGTTAATAACACCAAACCAATCATTGTGTATAAAGCTTCTCCTTGCAGTGAAGATTTTACAACGCCACTATCTTTTACTGAATAAAAGCCTTCTTCCGAAGCATTATAAACAACTTTTTTAGTCTTTATATCAAAAACTTGACCATCTGACACTAAAAACACTTCTTCGTCTGTACTACTATTTATTACTGAATTTCCATCAATAGAAAATAATACAGTATTTGATGCTAAATCTTTTACCTGGTTATCAGATACTTTGTAAACCAAGTCTTTCGATTCGGTTTTACGCATATTTTGTCCGAAGAAATCTTTTTTATTTTCTTTAAACATGCCTAATTGCGCCATAAAAATAACAATGGCTAATCCGTTTACAAATCCCATCATTACAGGATGCGGAATTAAACGTACAAATTTCCCTAGCTTAAATACACCAGCAAATACCTGTATAATTCCCATTAAAACAACGGCTGCTAAGAGATAAAAGTACCCCATATTTTCTACAGGCGTATCAAATAATAAGCCTTTTGCATGTCCTTCTTGTATCATATGTACAAAAATAACAGCTACTGCTCCTGCTGCTCCAGAAATTAAACCTGGTCTTCCACCAAAAACGGCAGAGATAATTCCAACTACAAAAGCACCAAATAAAGCGACTATTGGGCTAATTTGTGCCACAAAAGCAAAAGCAACAACTTCGGGTATCATTGCTAGCGAAACGGTTATTCCTGCAAGAACGTCATCTTTTGCATTGGGTAATATCTTTTTAATAAATTCAGTCATCTTTTTTGTGCCTTTTTAGAAGTCGGCAAAGATAGAATGTTTTTTGGGGAATATCACATTTTAAGATAGCTATCATACACCAACTCAATATTTTTGTATGAATTTTTAAGCGCTTTTACAACTTCCTCTTTATTCTTAAATAGCACTTTTGTAATTCCCTCTTCTAATTGCGGTACCAGTTCTTCATCATAATCCGAAGTCATTAAAAACCAATAGGTTTCTTTTAATTTCATTCCTTCTTGAAAATAGACATGATAGGTTGTTAACAAAGGTTTAATCAATTTTAAATCATAAATACCACACTCCTCTTCTACTTCTCTAATAGCGGTTTCTTCTATAGACTCTCCTATTTCAATTCGACCTTTGGGCAAGTCCCATTTTTTAGATCTATAAATAAATAGTATATCTTTTTTAGTGTTTAAAACCAAGCCACCAGCTGCAGAAACAATATGAAAAGTCTTTAAAAAGTCTTGCCAACCCTTCTCTAAATCAGGGGTATATAAGTTCACTCCTTTAATCTTCTTGTTTTTAAGTTTGTGAACAATTTCTTCTGTAATACTATTCTTAAGAATGTAAACAGGATAGTTATTCTCTTTTATTTGTGAAGATGTTAAAATAATTGGGGTATCATTTACAAAAACTTTATACATTTGCGGTATGATTTTAAACAAAGATACGGCAAAAAAAACAGCTGAACTTTTACTACAAGTAAAGGCTATAAAGCTAAACCCAAATGACCCATTTAATTGGGCTTCAGGTTGGAAATCGCCAATTTACTGCGATAATAGAGTGACACTTTCTTATCCACCAGTTCGTATTTTCTTAAAAGAAGAAATTGCTAAAATTGTAGAGAAAGAATACGGTAAACCAGACGTTATTGCTGGGGTTGCTACAGGTGCCATTGCTATTGGTATTTTGGTTGCTCAAGAATTAGGTGTTCCATTTGTATATGTGAGACCAGAGCCTAAAAAACATGGTAGAAAAAACCAAATTGAAGGGCATCTAGAAAGCGGACAAAATGTTGTGGTTATTGAAGATTTAATAAGTACTGGTAACAGTAGTTTAAATGCGGTTGATGCTCTTAAAGAGGCTGGCGCAGTTGTTAAAGGAATGGTTGCTATTTTTTCTTATGGTTTTGAGGTTGCTACTGAAAACTTTAAGAATAAAAATATAAAGCTAGTTACCTTAAGTAATTATGAAAGCTTATTAGAACAAGCATTAGATAGTAATTATATTTCTGAAAAAGAATTGACTACATTGCATGAATGGAGAAGTGAACCAAGTACTTGGAAACAATAAAATAGATATAAAATGAATATTGAAGGAAATACAGTTATCTTAGAAAAGTCTCAAGAAGAATTGTTCAACTTTTTTAGTGATTTGAATAATTTTAAACAAATTATGCCAGAAAACACCAATAAATTTGAAGTTGATGGTGATTCTTTCTTATTCGGTTTACCTGGTATGCCAGAAATTAGATTGGTTTTAAAAGAAAAAACACCTTTTTCGAACATTACGTTAGGTGCTGCAAGTAGTAAATTATCTTTTACATTGTCTGCAGATATTACGAAGCTTGAAGAAAACAAAAGTGAAGTTGCTTTAAGTTTTAATGGTGATTTTAACCCAATGATGGCAATGATGGTTAAAAAACCTTTAACAAAATTTGTAGATACTTTATCTGAAAATATAGGTAAACTTTAGAGAAAAGAAACTTCTTTAATACCAAATTCTAAAATGACTTCTTCTTCTGTTTCTATTTGAAGTTTTCCATGATTAGAAATGCCACGAATAATTCCCATAAATAAAACGTCTTCACTATCTTTAAACATAGTGGGGATGTTTTTTTTATACAAAACATTAAGATAATCCACTTCTAAAGTTTTAAAGTTCTTAGCATTTAACAATGCTATTCTAGCTTTAAATTTTAAAATAATCTGTTTTAAGAGTTTATCTAAATTATAACTTTTATCGGTAATCAATTTTAAAGAGCTCGCTTTTTTTAGGTAATCTGGGAATATCGTTTGATTCACATTTAGCCCAATACCTATTACAGAAGATGAAATTTCTGTACCTTTTAAACTATTTTCTATTAAAATACCACATATTTTTTTGTTTCCTGACAGAATGTCGTTGGGCCATTTGATACAAACAGACGGAATACTTACATCTTCTAAAGCATCAAAAAGAGCTAAAGAAACGGCAAAATTTAAGTACTTTTTCTCTAAAACACCCAAGCCTTCAAACCTAACAAAAACACTAAACATCAGGTTTTTACAAGGCTCAGACACCCAACTATTGCCTTGTTGCCCTCTTCCTTTTAACTGACTATCTGTAACAACAATTGTAAAATTATCTACAGTAGAATTTACCGCCAATTCTTTTAAAAAAGAATTGGTAGAATCGATGGCATTAAGTTTGATTGTTTTCAAGTGTTAAATAAAGTGTAAAGTAGTTCAATAATACACAAAATAGTCGCAAAAATATAATAACTTTGCGTTTAAATTTAGAAAAAAATTAATGACTAAAAAGCAAGTAAGTACAGACGATTTAATCTCTGTAATAATTCAGGGTATTGAAGAAGTTAAAGGAGAAGACATTCAATTACTAGACTTACGAGGAATAGAGAATACCGTTTGCGATTATTTTATAATCTGCTCTGGTAATTCGAACACACAAGTAAAAGCAATTTCTGGTTCTATTCAAAAAATAGTTAGCAAACAAATTAAAGACAAGCCTTGGCATATTGAAGGGGAAAACAACGCTGAGTGGGTTTTAATGGACTATGTAAATGTTGTAGTACACGTTTTTCAAAAGCAAATTAGAGATTTCTATGATATCGAAAGCCTTTGGGGAGATGCAAAAATCACAGAAATAAAACCAGCATAAATTTTTAGATTTTATAAAAAATGAACGAAAATAAAAAAGATAAGAATACAAATACGCCCAAATTTAAATTCAACGCTTATTGGATTTACGGTGCAGTAATAGTACTATTAATTGGTTTTCAGTTTTTTAGTAGTGGAGATTTAGCTACTAAAAGTATCTCAAAAAATGAATTTAATGAAGTTTTAAGAGAGAACGATATATCTAAAATTATAGTAGTAAATAATAATGTCGCTCAGATTTTTATAAAAGAAGAAGCAATAAAAAAATCTAAATATCAGAAATTAATAAACTCTGCTTTTTACAGAAAGGGTACTTCTCTTTACGAATACAATTTTGGAGATTTACAAAATTTTGAGAATGACTTAGAAAAAGCTAAAAAAGATAATGAACTTACTTTCGACTTAAAAAATGAAAGTAGAACTAGTATGGTAGATACTTTAATTGGTTTCTTGCCTTTTATTATATTAATTGCTGTTTGGTTATTCTTTATGAAAAGAATGTCTGGTGGTGGTGCTGGTTCTGGTGGTGGAGGTCAAATTTTTAGCATCGGAAAATCGAAAGCGAAATTATTTGACAAAGACACAAAAGTAAAAACAACTTTTGCTAATGTTGCTGGTTTAGAAGGCGCAAAAGAAGAAGTTCAAGAAATTGTAGATTTCTTAAAAAACCCAGAAAAATATACTTCTTTGGGTGGTAAAATACCAAAAGGAGCGTTATTAGTAGGACCTCCTGGAACAGGGAAAACATTACTAGCAAAAGCCGTTGCTGGTGAAGCAGATGTTCCTTTTTTCTCATTATCTGGTTCAGATTTTGTAGAAATGTTTGTAGGTGTTGGTGCTTCTAGAGTAAGAGATTTATTTAAACAAGCTGCACAGAAATCACCTTCAATTATTTTTATTGATGAGATTGATGCTGTTGGTAGAGCGCGTGGAAAAAACAGTATGACTGGTGGTAACGATGAACGTGAAAACACATTGAACCAGTTATTAACAGAAATGGATGGTTTTGGTACAGATACCAATGTAATTGTAATTGCTGCTACCAACCGAGCAGATGTTTTAGATAGTGCATTGTTACGTGCTGGTCGTTTTGACAGACAGATCTATGTAGATTTACCAAACATTAATGAAAGAAAAGAAATTTTTGAAGTTCATATTAAGCCTTTAAAACTTGCAGATGATGTTAAAGTTGACTTTTTAGCGCAACAAACTCCTGGTTTTTCTGGTGCAGATATTGCTAATATGTGTAATGAATCTGCTTTAATTGCTGCTAGAAAAGGGCAAAAAGCAATTCATCATCAAGATTTCTTAGATGCTGTAGACAGAATTGTTGGTGGTTTAGAAAAGAAAAACAAAGTAATTACACCGAAAGAAAAGAAAGTTATTGCTTTTCATGAAGCGGGTCATGCAACTATAAGCTGGATGCTAGAACACGCAGCACCTTTGGTAAAGGTTACCATTGTACCTAGAGGACAATCTTTAGGAGCTGCTTGGTATTTACCTGCAGAGAGATTAATTGTGCAGACAGAACAAATGCTAGATGAAATGTGTGCTACTTTAGGTGGTAGAGCTGCAGAGAAAATTATTTTTAATAAAATTTCTACAGGAGCATTAAGCGATTTAGAAAAAGTAACCAAACAAGCTAGAGCTATGGTTACAGTGTACGGTTTAAACGAAGAAGTAGGAAATATTACTTATTATGATTCTTCTGGGAACGATTCTTTTGTAAAACCTTATAGTGACGATACTGCTAGGACAATTGATAAAGAAATTTCTAAAATGATTGAAGCTCAATACCAAAGAGCCATTGAATTATTAGAAAACAATAAAGAAAAACTAACTACATTAGCAGAATTACTGTTAGAAAAGGAAGTTATCTTTAAAGATGATTTATTAAAAATATTTGGAAAAAGACCTTTTGAAGAACTAGATGCAGTAATAAAAGTTGAAAAAAAAATTGAAGAAGAAGTAAATGTTCCCTCAGTAGCAAAAAGCACTGAAGAATAATTTAATATTCGACAATTAAAGAATGAAATTTTTTAAAAAACTATTTAACATACCTATTAAAGAAGATAAAGATATCCAAAGACAAGAAGTAAATTTGTCTTTGGATGACTTATTCGTGCATAATTTTATTAAAAAAGGGGGTAAATTTCTATACTGTCTTAAAGAAGAAGAAGTCAAAGAGAACATAAAAAGTATCTTATTTGAAAATAACTGGAGTAAAATTTCAGTTACAAATGCAGAATTACTTCCTTATCTTAATAAAAAAGAGGTTGCTGTTGACTCAATATTCAAAAAATCGCTTCCTTTTTTCACTACTTGCGAACATTTAATTGCTGACAATGGAGATATTCTTTTTTCATCAAATCAATTAAAAAGTAATAAGTTATCTGAACATTCTGAAAACTTTATCGTATACGCTACAACTAGTCAACTTGTTAGAAATACAAATGAAGGTTTAACGGGCATAAAAACAAATTCTAAAGGTATATTACCCACTAACATTTCATCCGTTAAAGATTACGAGATTAATAAAATAGATGATAATTTTTTAAACTACGGTAACAGTAACTCAAAAAACTTATATTTGCTGCTGTTAGAAGATTTATAATATGCGCAACCTTTTAAGAAGGAGTTTTTCTGGAATCATTTATGTTTTAATTTTTATATCTGCTATTCTTTTTTCTAAAGAATCTTATATTACATTGGTCTCCCTTTTTGGTCTCGTTGCTATTTGGGAACTTGCTAAAATGATAAACTTTAAAAGTATAATTTCTTATATACTATTTGGTATCACCTTATTTTTAATGCTAAAAAGACCCGATAGCTATGCTATTGCTATTATTTTAGGAATAAACATATTATCTTCAATATACCTTATTTATCAACTTTTTAGAAAAAAAGAAATTATATTTTCTACTGAAAGAGAAAAACTAGGTCTAACTATTAGATATTTAATATTCTCATTTTGTTTCTTAATTTTATTACCTTTTTACAATCAAAACTACACCCCATATTTAATGATCTCTATTTTAGTGCTTATTTGGGTAAACGATAGTTTTGCTTTTATAGTGGGAAAAAACTTTGGTAAGACAAAATTATTTGTTTCTGTTTCACCAAAAAAAACAATAGAAGGCTTTATAGGTGGTTTTATTTTTGCCCTCATAGCTGGATATATAATTAGCATATTTAATTCAGATTTATCTCTAATTAATTGGTTAATTATTGCTGCAATTGTAGCTATTATTGGAACTATTGGAGATTTAGTAGAATCGAAACTAAAAAGACAAGCAAAAATAAAAGATAGTGGTACTATTATGCCAGGTCATGGAGGAATTTTAGACAGGTTAGATAGCTTGTTGTTTGCTGCTCCGTTTGTATATTTGTATATTAACTTTATTATTTAAGTATGATTCGTTTTCACAAAGAAGGTTATAAGATTATTGTAATTGCTTTTATACTATCTATTGTAGGTATTTTATTAGCAGAGAAATTTATTGAAATTATTTGGCTGGTAAAAGCCATTCAAATAGTAATTTTAGTTTTATTATTTACTGTATTGCAATTTTTCAGAAACCCGAAAAGAGCAACTAGTTTAGATGAACGTACAATTATTGCGCCAGTAGATGGTAAGGTTGTTGTTATAGAAGAAGTTGAAGAACCAGAATATTTTAAAGATAAAAGATTACAGGTTTCTATATTTATGTCTCCAATTAACGTGCATGTTACAAGATATGCTATGAGTGGTGTTGTTAAATACAGCAAATATCATCCAGGAAAATATTTAGTTGCGTGGCATCCTAAAGCATCTACAGAGAACGAAAGAACAACTGTAGTAATAGAAAACGATGCTATGGGTGAAATTCTTTACAGACAAATTGCAGGTGCATTAGCAAAAAGAATTGTAAACTACGCAAAAGTAGGTGATGAAGTAATACAAGGTACAGACGCCGGTTTTATAAAATTTGGGTCTAGAGTAGATTTGTATTTACCTCTTGGTACAGAGTTGACTGTAAAATTAGGTGATAAAGTAAAAGGAGGAACTCAAGTAGTTGCAAAAAAATAAATATGAATTCTGATTTAGACATAGCGTTTAAAGAAGCCTTTAGTCAAATTTCTAAATTAGAGGAAGCTGTAGCACCAGATATTATGCTAAAATTTTATGCATATTATAAACAAGCAAATTTTGGCAGCAATCTTCCTTTTGATGGTGAAACAGATGTTAGAAATGCTTTTAAAATAAATGCATGGATGCAAATAAAAGACATGTCTTCTAACGAAGCAAAAAAAGAATATATCAAATTAGCAAACTCAGTATTAAATAACAATAAATAAAGAAAACATGAGAAAAGTATTTATTCTATTACTAACAATTTCATTAAGTGTAAGTTTTACTTCTTGTAAATCTGATAAAAAAACTGACAAAACCACTGACGCTGAAAAAAACGCTGCTTTTTCATTAAAAAAAGCAACCAATGAAATTAATTTTACAGCCTATAAATTTACAGAAAAAACACCCGTTGGTGGTCAATTTAGGCAAATAGAAATTACTTCTGGCGGTGCTGGAAATACGATTAAAGAGGCACTACATAATACTGAATTTTCAATTCCTGTAAGTAGTATTTTTACAAAAGATTCTAGTAGAGATTATAAAATTCAGAAATTTTTCTTTGATGTAATGAGTAACACAAAATTACTTTCTGGTAAATTAATGATAGAAAACGACTCTATTGGTTCTGCAATGATTAAAATGAACGGAGTTTCAGAAAAAGTTCCTTTTAAATATACTATTGTAAACAATACTTTTGCAATGAGCGCAACGATGGATGTAAGTAAATGGAATGCATTAGACGCTTTAGCTTCTTTAAATAAAGTTTGCGAAGCTTTGCATACAGGTGCCGACGGAGTTTCTAAAACATGGAGTGATGTTGCTTTAAACATTATTTCAGAATTTTAAGACACTCTTAAACAATATCTATACATATAGAAAAGGATACACTTTAAAAATGTATCCTTTTTTGCATTTATAAATTTTCTAAAGCTACTTTTAATTCTCTGTATTTAAAAACAAAGCCTTTTTGTGCTATTTTTTCTGATGACAATCTACTTCCTTCTAACAAAATAATTGCCAATTCTCCAAAAATCAATTTTAATAAAAACCCAGGAACAGCAATTGGTACATAAGGTCTTTTGATAACTTTTGCCAATGTTTTAGAAAAGGTTTTACTGGTATGATATTCTGGTGACGCGGCATTGTATATGCCTGTAAAATCGTCTTCAACAGCTTTTATATATAAGTTACATAAATCATCTACATGAATCCAAGGCATATACTGTTTTCCTGACCCTAAAGGTGTAATTACTGGTGTTTTCATTTTGTCTAAAGCACCTCCTTTTTTAGATAGAACAACTCCTGTTCTTAGAATTGTTACCGGAATATTTAATACTTTAAATTGATTGGCTGCTGCTTCCCATTTTTGGCAAACTTCACCTAAAAAATCATTGCCAACCGCAGCTGTTTCTTTATAAATTTTATCCGTAGTTTTTGCTCCGTAATAATTACTTCCAGAAGCAGATATAAATCCTTTTAAAGAGATCTTTTGTTCTTTTATTTTATTGAATAATAAATTAGCTGTTTCTACTCTACTGTCAATAATCACTTTTTTTCTTTCTACTGTCCAACGTTTGTCTGCAATTCCTGCACCTGCTAAATGAATTATATAATCTATATTTTCAAGAGCTTTAGCATCAATAAAATTTTTAGAAATATTCCATTCAAATTCATTTTCTGCTAACGGATTTCTACTTAAAACTCTTACTTCATGGTTTTTATCGATTAACAATTCTGTTAATCGAGTTCCTACTAAGCCTGTACCTCCTGTAATTAATATTTTTGCCATGCTGTAAAGATAATTATTTTTTTTGTTTACTTTTTTTAGTGTTTCATAAAACAAATCTATACAAATATCTAATAAACTAATCTAAATACTTTTTTAAACGTTTCTTAAAGTCGTATTTTTATAGTGATGAAAAACAATAAAAAAAGAAAAGGTTTTGTCTTTAAAACCTATGAATTAGAAAATCAATCTCCGTTTGAGATGCTTTTTGAAATATTTAAAGAGCTAATTACACATACTTCTGGCGATTTTGATGAAGCCATCGATTGGTTGCGTTCTCTAGATGTTGAATATAAGTTGACCGATGAAAACTATACCATTGATGATTTTATTGAAGACTTAAAAAAGAAAGGCTACATCAAAGAAGAGTTAAAAGGTGATGGAATTGGTCAAACAAAGATTACTCCGAAAACAGAACGTGCGATTAGGCAACAAGCCTTAAATCATATCTTCGGAAAAATTAAAAGAAGTGGCGCTGGAAATCATAAAAATAAATCTCCAGGAATTGGAGATGAACATACAGGAGATTTAAGAGCCTATCAATTTGGAGATGCTTTAGACAAGGTTTCTGTTACTGAAAGTATTAAGAATGCTCAAATAAATAACGGGATGGATAATTTTAGTCTAACCGAAAACGATTTGGTGGTAGAAGAAACCCTGCACAAAAGTCAAATGAGTACTGTTTTAATGATAGATATTAGCCATTCGATGATTCTCTATGGCGAAGATAGAATTACACCTGCCAAAAAAGTTGCGATGGCTTTGGCGGAATTAATAACCACGCGTTACCCGAAAGACACCTTAGACATTATTGTGTTTGGGAACGATGCTTGGTCTATTAAAATTAAAGATTTACCTTATTTACAAGTGGGGCCTTATCATACAAATACCGTTGCTGGTTTAAATTTAGCGATGGATTTACTTCGTAGAAAAAGAAACACCAACAAACAAATTTTTATGATTACCGATGGTAAACCAAGCTGCTTGCGTCTGCCCGATGGTCAATATTACAAGAACAGTAATGGTTTAGACAAATACATTGTAAATAAATGTTATGCAATGGCGCAACAAGCCAGAAAATTGCACATTCCAATTACCACTTTTATGATTGCACAAGATCCGTATTTAATGCAATTTGTAAGAGCTTTTACACAAGCCAATCAAGGAAAAGCATTTTACACAGGTTTAAAAGGTTTGGGAGAAATGATTTTTGAAGATTACGAAACCAATAGAAAGAAAAGGATTAAAGGTTAAAAACAAGTTACAAAATTGCAATATATAAAGTTGCAAAGTTTGTTTCATCTAAAATAAAGAAATGAATTTAGAAAGCATAAAGACATTAGGCGAGTTAATAAAATCTGGATATACTTCTAGAGGTATAAAAGATGAATTAAGAGAAAATCTTATTGAAAAAATAAAGCGCAAAGAAACTGTTTTTGAAGGCGTACATGGATATGAAAATACCGTGATTCCAGAATTAGAAAGAGCTATTTTAAGTAAACACAATATTAATTTACTAGGATTAAGAGGACAAGCAAAAACACGTTTGGCAAGATTGATGGTCAATTTATTAGACGAATACATTCCTGTGGTAGAAGGTTCGGAAATTAATGATGATCCATTAAATCCCATTTCAAGATTTGCAATTGAATTGATCAAGGAAAAAGGAGATGAAACACCAATTTATTGGATGCACAGAAAGGAGCGTTTTGCAGAGAAACTTGCAACCCCAGACGTTACTGTTGCAGATATTATTGGAGATATAGATCCTATTAAAGCTGCCAATTTAAAGTTAAGTTATGCAGATGATCGAGTGATTCATTACGGAATGATTCCTAGAGCAAACCGTTGTATTTTTGTAATTAATGAGTTACCCGATTTGCAAGCTAGAATTCAGGTGGCTTTATTTAATATTTTACAAGAAGGCGATATTCAAATTAGAGGGTTTAAAATGCGTTTGAATTTAGATATGCAATTTATTTTTACTGCAAACCCAGAAGACTACACCAATAGAGGAAGTATTGTTACGCCTTTAAAAGATAGAATTGGTTCGCAGATTTTAACCCATTATCCCGAGGATTTAGAAACGGCAAAAACCATTACACAACAAGAAGCAAACAAAGCAAGTGCTCAGAAAGATTTTATAGAAGTGCCAGAATTAGCGAAAGATTTGTTAGAGCAAATTGTTTTTGAAGCGAGAGAAAGTGAATATATCGACGCTAAAAGTGGTGTAAGTGCACGTTTAAGTATTTCTGCTTTTGAGAATTTATTAAGTACTGCAGAAAGAAGGGCATTACTTTCTGGTGATGATAAAACAATGATTCGTCTGAATGATTTCGACGGAATTATACCTGCAATTACTGGTAAAGTAGAATTGGTATATGAAGGCGAACAAGAAGGCGCGCACGTAGTTGCAGAGAGTTTGATAAAAAAAGCAGTGATCACTTTATTTCCTACTTACTTTCCTGAAATTAAAAAATTAGAGAAACAAGATGAAGAAACGCCTTATGATGCTATTATTTCTTGGTTTTTTAATGCCGAAGAAGATTTTGAATTGTTAGATGAACATTCTGAAGAAGAATATAAAACAGCGTTAGATAAAATAAAACCTTTAGATAATTTCATCAAAAAATACCAGCCAAATAGGAATGAAGCTGATACTTATTTTATGAAAGAGTTTGTCTTGTGGGGTTTGGTCGAGTTTAAAAAATTAAGCAAATATCGTTTTGCAGAAGGAACGCAATTTAAAGATCCTTATGGTAGTTTTATTAGCGGATTGTAATAAAAAATCTTCGACAAGCTCAGGCTAAAAAAAAACTGAAACCTCACAGGTTTTAAAAACCTGTGAGGTCTTTTATTAAGACTACCAAGTATCTCTAGATTTTATATTTTGCTCACAAAAAGAGATAATTGCTGTAATTCTTTTCTGTCTTGTTGCTTCTCTTTTGGCTTGATACAACCAATACAAATAATTTTTCCTATAACTTGGTGCAAAATTTTTATAATTAGCAAAAGCTACTTTATTGGTATTGAATTCAAGTTGTAAATCTTCAGGAATTATTCCTTTTTCAACTTCATCTAGAGCAGACCAAGAGCCATTTTGTTTGCCTATTTCAATAATTTCTAAACCTTTTTTATGCATTAAGTTTTCAGAAATTAATACTTCAATATATTTTTTATTTAAAGCGCTCCAAATACTTTTCGTATTTCTTTTACAAAAATATTGTCTGCGTTTTCCATTCCCTAAACTCTTTACAGTAGCATCTATCCAACCAAAACACAAGGCAACTTTTACTGCTTCTTCCCAGCGCATTGATGCTTCTTCGTTTTCTACTTTATAAAAAATAAGATAAACCCCTTCAGATAAAGTATGATTTTCAGACAACCAACTTCGCCATTCAACATCATTTTTAAAATATAATTCTGGTTTCTTTAACATGTATTATCTTAAAATTTTATTCGGATACTTTGTTCCTTTTTGAATTGCCACGACATTTACAACCCAAGCATCATGAGGCACTCTCCTGTTTGCTTTTTTTTGTAACAAAATCCTTTTGATAAGAAACATCGATACAATTATTACAGGCTTTAGAAATGGTTTCGAATTCCGACTTTATCCAACGTCTTGCCGCACCAATTCCTCTTGTCTTCGAGATAGTGTCTGAAAATGTATTTCTTGTTCCGAATTCTGTTAATGTTTTTACATCTGCTTTAATTCTTTCCGCAGAAACAGCATTTATAATATCATATATTTTAGCATCTGTTTGTGCTGAAATTGATAGTGTAACAAATAGCACTAAAAGGATTATTATTTTCACTTTAAAAAGTTTTCTATAAAGGTACAGGCTTTCTCTAACACAAAAAACCACTTCATATAAATGAAATGGTTGTATCTTAATTATAATTTGAAAAGTTATTCTTTATCCAATTTCTTTGTCTGCTGAAACCCAATTAATAAAGCCCCTCCAGCACATAAAAACATAGAGCCTATGTAGGCAACTTCATTTTCAAATCCTAGGTGTTTATATAAAATTGAACCGACAAACATTCCTGTACCAATTCCCATTGCTAATAAACCTAAATTAAGAATTAAAATTTTCCAAAAAGGCGCTGCCTTTCTGTTTTGCTGTCCTTTCATAAAAATTGTGGCATCTACCCCTTTGTCTATTAATGCTAAGCGTTCTTTATTTCTTGTTGAAAAGAATAAATAAAATATTCCAAAAATTATTGCGAATAAAAACATAAATACAATTGCTACTTCCATACTATTATAAATTTAAATGATTAATTTTATTGTGTTTGTAGCTTTGACGAAGGATTTCTATTAAAGGTTACAGAAAGTTTAAACTTTTTAATTTTATTTATTTTTTATATAAATGTGTAACCTTTTTTCATTCTTTACAGTCATACACTAGATGACCAACCAAGACCAATTAATAATACAAAAAGTTCTACAGGGAAACACCAATGCTTTTGCAGAATTGGTAGATGCTTATAAAAATTTAGTATTTACGGTTGCTTTAAAGATGGTTAAAAATAGAGAGGAAGCAGAAGAAGTGAGTCAAGATACTTTTATAAAGGCGTATAAAAATTTATCTAAATTTAAAGGAGATTCTAAGTTTTCTACGTGGTTGTATACAATTACGTATCATAATTGTTTAGACCGGTTTAAGAAAAATGAAAAGGATTATAAAACCGATTCTATAGAAAACATGCTCTCTTTTAATGTCTGTTCTACAGATGATGTTTTAAAAACGATAGAAAGGCAAGATAGAGCAACAATTTTAAAAGACTGTTTAGATGAATTGCCAGAAGAAGAACGAACTATTTTATGGTTTTTTTATTATAAAGAATTAAGTTTGAAAGAGATTGTAAACATAACTCAGTTTTCTGAAGCCAATGTAAAAGTAAAATTACACAGAGGACGAAAACATTTATTATCGATTGTTAAAGAAAAATTTGAACCAGAAATGATAGCGCATTATGGAAAAAAATAAACAACACCTGGAAGAAGATACTTTTTTAAAAAAGTATGTACAAGAAATTGAATTAGACAAAACAAAGGCTGATTTTACCTCTTCAATTATGGATGCAATTCTTACTGAAGAAAAACAATCCGTTTTAAAAACAGTACCATTAATTTCTAAGAAAATATGGTTTATTTCTTTTGGCTTTGTAGCTACTTGTTTATGGTTTTTATTGAAAGGTAAAAGCACCGATACAGTTAATTTTCCTGTACTAGATTATCGTTTTATGCCAAAAGTAGAAATTCCAAACTTGTTTGGTAATATCTCTATATCATCAACAATTATGTTTGCTGTTGTTACCTTTTCTATTTTAGTCTTTGTACAAATTGCATATTTAAAAAATCATTTTAATAAGCAATTCGATTCCTAATTTCTAAAACTTTCTTTGTACTATTTTATGCATGTTTATCGTATTAGAGGTGTTAATATTAAAACCAACCACACCTAAAACCAAACCTTCTTCTGTAATTACTTCCACCTTCCATTCTCCATCAATTATATTATTTTTAAAACTATAGCCTCGATAACCATTATCTCTACCACCCGTAATTTCAAAACCAATTTTATCTAAATTTTGCCACTCATCAGTATTCGTATTATACCATTTCCATTGATGATAAATTTTCTTTTTTAAATCTGTAGGCGCAAATATGGATGTAAATATATATACAGGCTTGTTCAGGTTTCTATTAAAATCAATTTTATGGTCTCGCCAAAAAACATACCATTCATCAACTTCATAAGAAACGGTATAATTGCCATTTTCTATTTTAATATTATGTGCTACCAACCCTTTATCTAATGCCAAAGGAACAGGAGGAATCAACCTAAAATAATAAAATGTATTAATTAACAGATAGATACTAAATATTAAACCAATCATTTTCCATTTTACCATTTCGGTTCTGGTTGAATAACTATTTCGATACACTAGAATAATTAGTAAAAAAGTAGAAATTAAACTTATAAAGCCTGAAATAATAAAAATTTCAGTGCTCATTTTTTTTAAAATAACTGGAACAAAAAAGCTTAAAAAAGTAAAGTTCACAAAATAATAGGCGCCAAACTGAAGGTATTTATTAGAAATTCTTTTTTTAAAAAATTCATTTGCAAACAGTAAAAAAAGAAGAATTAAAAAGAAGGAAGCTGTTTTAGATAAAGAAACACTTCTAGAAAAGTAAATTACATAAGCACTTGTAAGGCCTCCTAAAAAAAACTGAATTCCAAGCGGAAGATAAGCTTCATATTTTCTAAATAAGGTGTTTTTCCATTTGTCTCCATCTACCAAGTTATAAATATAAATACTAATAGTTAATAGTGTCATGTAAGTACACAGAATTACAATATCATAGAATCTGTCTATTCTACCTAACGTAAGAGAATCCCAAACAAAACCACCTATAAAAAATAAAAGTGGTGCATATTTTTGATGTTTTTTTACCTGTTTATAAAAGTAAGATTCTTTATATTTTATTCTTTTCTTAATCATTAAAAACTATTAATTTTATGTATGAAGATAAATAAATTTTATTGATAGAAATATCAGTATTTACTTCTCATATTCCTGTAAAATTACTGTAATACTTTGTATTTTTATCAGACAAAATTAATAATTTTATTTTTCAAATTTAACAAATGAAAATCATAATATCTCCAGCAAAATCTTTAGAATTCGAAAGTGAAGTGCCAACAGATTTACATACACAACCTCGCTTTCTAGAACAATCTAAAAAACTAAACAAGAAATTAAAAACAATTTCTAAAAAGAAGTTATCTGAATTAATGAAAATTTCTGATGATTTAGCTGCACTAAATTATGATAGAAACCAGAGTTGGGAAACTCCTTTTACCAAAGAAAATGCAAAACAAGCTATTTATTCTTTTACGGGTGCCGTTTTTAAAGGAATTGATGTAAACTCTTTATCCGCAGATAAAATACCCGTATTACAAGAACGTTTAAGAATTTTGTCTGGCTTGTATGGTTTACTTAAACCGCTAGATTTAATTCAGCCGTATCGATTAGAAATGGGTACAAAATTAAAAGTAGGCAGCACAGAAAACCTCTATAAATTTTGGAATGATGAACTTGCCAATTCTCTAAATGAAGAATTAAAAGATGATGAATTGTTAGTAAATCTAGCGAGTACAGAGTATTTTAAAGCATTGCCTAAAAAGATTTTAAAAGTACCAATGATTACACCTGTTTTTAAGGATTTAAAAAATGGTGAATATAAAATTGTGATGACCTACGCTAAAATGGCTCGCGGATTAATGGTGCGCTATATTATTGACAACGATGTGAATACTATTGAAGATTTAAAAGGTTTTAACGTTGATAAATATCGTTTTTCTGAAGAAATGTCTACAGAAACTGAATTGGTTTTTACACGTTAAAATGAAAAAGAAAACCCTTCTAAAATTATTAAAAATATCTTTTTGTTTTATTTTGCTTTGTGTTTTTTGCATCTTCTTATCTCATAAATTAGTTCAAAAAAATGCAAAAGAAAAAATATTTTCAGAAACTAAAAATATTCCAAAAAATAAAGTTGGTTTAATTTTAGGAACTTCTAAAACATTAAGAAACGGACAAATAAACCTATATTATAAATATAGATTAAATGCTGCCATTGAATTATTTAAGTCTGAAAAAATCGAGTACATTGTAATTAGCGGAGACAACAGTTCTAAAAATTATGATGAACCTACAGATTTTAAAAATGACCTGATAAAAGCAGGAATTCCAGAAAACAAAATATTTTTAGACTATGCAGGTTTTCGAACTCTAGATTCTGTTGTTAGAATAAAAGAAATTTTTGGTCAGAATTCCGTGACAATTATATCTCAAAAATTTCATAATGAAAGAGCCATTTATTTGGCAGAATACTTTAACATTAAAGCAGTTGGTTTTAATGCAAAAGGTATTTATGGTAAATATGGATTAAAGGTTCAATTAAGAGAGTATCTCGCAAGGGTTAAAGTTTTTGTGGATATACTATGTAATGTAAAACCTAAATTTTTAGGAAAAAAAATAAAGGTAGAATAAATTAACCACGAATAAGCTGTTAACAGGTAGTCTCTACCTGTTAACGGCTTACTAAAACACTAACAATCTGCCAAACCTACATTAACAGCTAAACCTCCTTCAGAAGTTTCTTTGTAATTTTTATGCATATCTTTTGCAGTTTCCCACATGGTATCAATAACCTTATCTAAATGTACCAGAGAGTCCTTCGGGTCGGTTTCTAAAGCAATTTCTGCGGCATGAATTGCCTTTATTGCGCCCATAGAATTTCTTTCTATACAAGGTACTTGCACTAAACCTCCAATAGGATCACACGTTAGACCCAAATGATGTTCCATTGCAATTTCTGCTGCAGACAAACATTGTGCTGGTGTACCACCTAATAATTCTGTTAATGCCCCTGCCGCCATTGCAGAAGAAACACCTATTTCTGCCTGACAGCCTCCCATTGCTGCAGAAATTGTAGCATTTTTCTTAAAAATACTACCAATTTCACCAGCAGTTAATAAGAATTTTTTAATTTGTTTAAAATCTGCTTCGTGATTTTCTATTACCAAATAATACATTAAAACTGCAGGAATTACACCTGCACTTCCGTTTGTTGGTGCAGTTACAACTCTACCTAAAGCTGCGTTTACTTCATTAACAGAAAGGGCGAAACAACTTACCCATTTTAAAATTTCTCTAAACTTTACTTCTGTACTTCTTATGGCAGTAATCCATTCTTTCGGGTTTGTATAGATGGTGTCTTTAATTAATTTTTTATGTGTATCAAAAGCACGTCTTTTTACATTTAGCCCTCCAGGAAGCCTTCCTTCTGTATGGCAACCAATATGCATGCACTCTAACATGGTGTCCCAAATTCTATTCAACTCGAAATCAATTTCATCTGAAGTACGTAATTCCAATTCATTTTTTAAAACTATATCTGAAATTAATAAATTATCTCTCTCACAATATTCTTCTAATTGAATTGCTCTATTAATAGGATATGGAAAATTCTTTTCTGTAATTTCTATTTCTTCTTCTAGATGATCATTTTCTTGCACAATAAAACCTCCACCAATAGAATAATAAGTCTGAGTGGAAATTTCTTCACCTTTTAAAAAACCTCTAAATTTAATTCCGTTTGCATGAAAAGGAAGAAATTCTTTGTTAAATATGATTGAATCCTTAAAAAAAGGAACATTTCTTTCATCATTTAGAGAAAGTAATTCTTTCTCTTTAATGTCGTTAATTATAACACCAATATTTTCAATTGGCACATATTCTGGATCTGCTCCACTTAAACCTAATTGAATTGCCAAATCTGTGGCATGTCCTTTTCCTGTTAAAGAAAGAGAACCATATAAATCGACTTGAATTGCATCAACTAAATGAAATTTTTTATTCTCTTTTAATTTCAGAACCCACTGTTCTGCGGCTCTCCAAGGACCTAATGTATGTGAACTTGATGGACCAACACCAATCTTCAACATATCGAAAACACTAATAAATTGCGACATTCGTAAAAATGATTAAATTATATGCTGTAAATGTAAAAAATCCAACGCAATGAGTTGGATTTTTTTGTATAATTAAAAAAGATATTCTTACATTCCGTAAACTGACTCTTTATCAAACTTTTTAACTAGCATATAGTAGACTACTGCTCTGTACTTTTTTCTTTCAGACTTACCAATTCTTTCCATTACCTCCTCTATACCAGCGTCTAATTCTTTGCTATCTGCCATTCCTAATTTTTTAATTAAGAAATTGTTTTTAACTGTTGCCAATTCTTTAGCATCTGAACCAGAAACGGTTTCTGCATCTACTTTGTAGATAGATGGACCTAAACCTTTTGTTACAGCAGCTAATAAATCGGAATTAGAACGCAAATCTCTATCGTCCATAAATTTCTTGTATAAAGCTACTTTTTCGTCAAATTTACTCATTTTTTTTCAGTTTAATTATTTTTATAAATTTTTGATTCTAAAAGAACTACCCAAATATAGTAAAATAATTTAGGATTTCAAATATTCTTCTACTCATTCGTTTAGACTCTAAAAATGTCAAAATGTCACATATATGTTTCAACAAAAATAATAAAACTGACATTTTCTATAAAAAAAGCAGTTGGCACGTAGTTTGACTAATAGAAACTGTAAAGTTGAATTTTTAAAAAATTAAAATAAATATTATGAGTAAAATAATTGGAATCGATTTAGGAACAACAAATTCATGTGTTTCTGTAATGGAAGGAAATGAGCCAGTTGTAATTCCTAATGCTGAAGGAAAAAGAACTACACCATCTATTGTTGCCTTTGTTGAAGGAGGAGAACGTAAAGTTGGTGACCCAGCTAAAAGACAAGCTGTAACAAACCCTACTAAAACGGTTTATTCTATTAAACGTTTTATGGGAAACAAATTTTCTGAGTCTTCTAAAGAAGCAGGAAGAGTTCCTTATAAAGTAGTAAGAGGAGATAATGATACGCCAAGAGTAGATATTGATGGTCGTTTATATACGCCACAAGAAATTTCTGCAATGGTGTTACAGAAAATGAAAAAAACTGCTGAAGACTATTTAGGAACTGAGGTTACTGAAGCAGTTATTACTGTACCAGCATACTTTAACGATGCACAAAGACAAGCTACAAAAGAAGCTGGTGAAATTGCAGGTTTAACAGTAAAAAGAATGATAAACGAGCCAACAGCTGCTGCTTTAGCTTATGGTTTAGACAAATCTAACGATGATAAAAAAATTGCTGTTTTTGATTTTGGTGGTGGAACTCATGATGTTTCTATCTTAGAATTAGGAGATGGTGTTTTTGAAGTATTAGCTACAGCTGGAGATACACATTTAGGTGGTGATGATGTTGATGAAAAAATAATTAACTGGTTAGCAGAAGAGTTTAAAGCTGATGAAGATTTAGATTTACGTAAAGACCCAATGTCTTTACAACGTTTAAAAGAAGCTGCAGAAAAAGCGAAGATTGAATTATCTTCTTCTGCTTCTACAGAAATTAACTTACCTTATGTTACTGCTACTGCTAGCGGACCAAAACACTTGGTAAGAACATTGTCTAGAGCTAAATTTGAACAATTAATAGATGATTTAGTAAAAAGAACAATAGAGCCTTGTCAGACTGCTTTAAGAAATGCAGATTTAACTATTGATGAAATAGATGAGGTTATTTTAGTTGGTGGTTCTACAAGAATACCTGCTGTACAAGAAGCTGTTGAAAAATTCTTTAAAAAAGCACCAAGTAAAGGTGTAAACCCTGATGAAGTTGTTGCTTTAGGAGCTGCAATACAAGGTGGAGTTTTATCTGGAGATGTTAAAGATGTATTGTTATTAGACGTTACACCTTTATCTTTAGGTATTGAAACTATGGGGAATGTTTTCACAAAATTAATTGATGCAAACACAACTATTCCTACAAAAAAATCTCAAGTATTCTCTACAGCAGTAGACAATCAACCATCAGTAGAAATTCACGTATTACAAGGTGAAAGAGCTATGGCTGCAGATAACAATACTATTGGTCGTTTCCATTTAGATGGTTTACCTCCTGCACAAAGAGGTGTACCTCAAGTTGAAGTAACTTTTGACATTGATGCAAATGGTATTATTAAAGTTTCTGCTTTAGACAAAGGAACAAACAAATCTCACGAGATTAGAATCGAAGCTTCTTCTGGTTTATCTGAAGAAGAAATCGAAAAAATGAAGCAAGATGCAGAAGAAAATGCTGATGCTGATAAAAAAGCAAAAGAAACTGCAGAAAAAATTAATGAAGCAGATTCTATGATTTTTCAAACAGAAAAGCAATTAACTGAATTTGGTGATAAATTATCTGCAGATAAAAAAGCACCAATTGAAGCTGCCTTAGTAGAATTAAAAGCTGCTCATTTATCTCAAGACTTAACTTTAATTGATACTGCTTTAGCAACTATTAATGAAGCTTGGAAAGTTGCATCTGAAGAAATGTATGCTGCTGAGAATGGAGCTAAAGGAGCTGATGCTCAACAAGGTCAACCAGAAGCTGATGCTCAAGGAGATAATGTTGAAGATGTAGATTTCGAAGAAGTAAAGTAAGCAAAATATTGAATTTGTTTCCACAAATTCTTACATATCGCTTATCCCGATTTTCTGCGGGATCTCATAAAGGTTTTCTAAACTTGATTTGAGGTTTATTTAAAAGAAAAGCATATTTTCTTAAATATATAAGAACGCAATCATTAATTTGATTGCGTTTTTTTTTGTTTAAAGAACTAAAAAAGTAAAAACCATTCATTACTGTAAATGCTCCTTTCACTAAAAAAACAAAGATGAAAACCATATAAATTTGTAGATTTATGTCCAAAAAAAGTTTTTGAAATTTATACAACTCTTTTATCTCATATTTCTTGTCCACTTTACTATTAAAGCACAAGAACCAGTATCTATTCATCTTACAGAAAAAGATGGGCTTCCAGATATTGAGTTTTACTCTATGAAAGAAGATTCTAAAGGGTTTATTTGGTTTGCTTCAGATAATGGCCTTCATAGATATGATGGTAAAATTTTCAAACAGTTTTCTCATCCTGATAAAAAGGGAAAATCTTTATTCAATTTAAAACTAGGCCCAAAAGGAAATATTTGGTGTAATAATATTGCTGGTCAGTTTTTCTTTGTTGATGGTGATAAACTAAAGCTTTTTAAAGATTATCAAAAAGAATTAAAGGGACAACTTGCGGATTATAGTTTTTTTAAAAATAATCTTTTAATAAGAAAAATGAATACTATTTTTTGTGTAGATATCGACACAAAAAAAATAGTAAAAACACTTTTTAATATAGGTACCACCAATATTGGAATTCCATTAGCTAACAAATTTTTATTTATAAATGAAAACAACCATGTAGTTCTCTTAGATTCTTTATTTAAAACCTCAAACTTCCCTTTAAAAAGTAAAGAAAAACTAAAATTCTTTACACATTTCACTAAATTTAAAGATCAAACCTTAATTGTTTTTAGAGATAATGTTTTAAACAATTCTCAGTTAATTTTAGTTAATTCAACAAAAAGAAATACTACTGAAATTAAGCTTCCAAAAGAAATTATAAACTCTAAAATAGATAGAGTTACAGTAATAAACAACAATCTATATTTAGCGACAAACAAAGGGGTTTTTATTACTACTTATAAAAATAAAGAATTAAATATTAAAACGCATTATCTAAAAAATGAAATTGTTACAGATATAATAGAAGATAAAAATAATAATGTTTGGGTTTCTACATTAAAAAACGGACTCTACCTTATACCAAATCAACATTTAAAACAATTTAATACTTTTAACGATGTACAGATAATTGAAAAAAAGAACGATTCTGTCTGTTTTTTAGCTAAAAGAGATGGAAATCTGTTAGAACTAAATATATATACCAATACACTAACACCAATTCATCTAAATGATAAAACACCTATAAGAGCTTTAGAGTATAATTCAAAAAACAAAAAACTTTTATACGCATCAGATTATCAAAATTTAATTTATACTGAAAAAAATAATAAAAGAGATTATTTAAATAAGTTAGGAGCAGTAAAATCAGTTGCATTTATAAACGATTCTACATATCTAATAAGTAACCATTCTGGTACAACTATTACTCGTTTAAAAAAAGAAAAAAGAATAACAAATGTTAGATCTCATGAATCTATTTACTCTTCTTTTAATAATAAAATATACTTAGCAGACATAGAAGGTTTAAAAGTTTTCGATAGTAAATACCAGCAACTACCTAGTATAACTTTTAAAAACAAACCTATTTATGGTTTTAATATTATAGAAACTTCTAATGGTATTATTTGGGTGGCCACTTACGATAATGGTATTTTAGGAATTAAAAATGATACCGTTATTTTTAATTTAAATAAAACTAATGGTTTAGCATCTAATGTTATAAACTGCATAGCAGCAGATAATGAAACCTTGTGGATTTCTACAAATAATGGTTTACAATACTATAACAGCATAGTAAATGAAATAAAAAGTCTTACAAAACAAGATGGTATAAATTCTTATAAAATTAAAGATATAGAAGTATTAAAAAACCAAGTACTTTATACGAACAACATGGGTGTTTATGGTTTTAATAAAAACAAAATTTTTAAAGAAAGAGCAACACCAGATATCTATATAACTAATATTTTCATACAAGGAAAACCAGTAGAAGTTAAAAAGAAGTATGTATTAGCACATAACAAAAGTAGTGTAGATATTAGTTTTAATACAAAAGAGTTTCAATCTATAAAACATATATTATATGAATACAAACTTAGCAAAGATAAAACTTGGTCTGCATTAAGAGAAGACGTAGATTTTGTTAAGTTTATTAGCTTAGCACCTGGTAAGTTCCAGTTTCAACTTAGAGCTAAAAATAGGTTTGGTAAAAAATATTCTGAAATAGTAGAAATAAATTTTGAAGTACTTGCTCCTTTTTACCAAAGGTGGTGGTTTTTAATATTAATTACAATTATATTAATTGCACTTGCAGTATTTTACACGCAAACAAAAACAAAACGATTAAAAAAAATACAAGCAAAAGAATTAGAAAAAGAAAGAATAAGTAAAGCTTTAGTTTTTTCTCAATTAGAGAACTTAAGATCTCAGATGAATCCTCATTTTATCTTTAATGCACTAAACTCTATTCAGGATTATATTATTTTAAATGAAAAAAAATTAGCAAGACAGTTTTTAGTAAAATTCTCTAGATTAATTCGCATTTATTTAGAACATAGCCAAGAAACTAATATTACTTTAGAAGAAGAAATTAGAGCTTTAAAACTATATTTAGAATTAGAAAAAGACAGATTTAATGATAATCTTATTTTTTCTATTTCTATTGATGATAATATTCGAACACAATCTACTTATGTGCCTTCTTTATTTATTCAACCTTATGTAGAAAATGCTTTAAAACATGGGTTATTACATAAAGAAAATAACAAGGTTTTAAATTTAAGCTTCTCTTTAAGTTCATCAACAAAAAAAATAATATGCATTATTGATGATAATGGCATTGGAAGAACTGCTTCAGAAAAAATAAAAAGTAGAATTAAATTACCAAAATCTTTTGCTACACAAGCAAATCGAAAGAGAATAGATTTAATTAACTCTACTAATTCAGAAAAAATAGAGATAGAAATAATAGATAAAAAAGATAGTAATAATACACCAGAAGGTACTAAAATAATTATTAAAATACCAATACAATAAGTTTATGAAAGTTTTAATTATAGACGACGAAAGCCATGCAAGAAATGTTTTAGCAACTTTGTTAGTTGAAGAATGCACTGGTGTTAAATATATTTACCAAGCATCTAACCTTAGTGAAGGTGTATCTATTATTAAATCTAAAAAACCCCAATTGGTACTATTAGATATAGAAATGCCACAACAATCTGGCTTAGAAATTTTAGATTATTTTAAAGCAGAACCCATAGATTTTAAAATTGTTTTTACAACTGCTTACAATCAATATGCAATAGAAGCTTTTAAAACCTCTGCTATAGATTATTTATTAAAACCTATAGATTCAGACGAACTTATATCTGCTGTAAATAAAGTAGAAGTAATTTCTGAAAAATCTTTTGTAAAACAGAAAATAATAACTTTAGAAAAATCTTTTCAGCAATTGGCAATTAATAAAATTGCTTTAGAATTACCAAAAGGAATAAAATTTATATCATACGATAAAATACTTTTTTTTGAAGCAGACGGTGTTTATACTAAAGTACATTTAATTAGTGGTACAACAGAAATAATTTGTAAAACATTAAAGCATTTTACAGATCAATTAATTGATAAATCGATGTTTTACAAACCTCATCGTTCATTCTTAATAAATCTAAAATTTATGGATGAACTAGTAAAAAAAGATGGTTTACATGTTGTAATGCAAAACAAAAGAACAATTCCAATAGCTAGGGATAGAAAAGAAGCTTTTTTAGAAATGATAAACCGCATATTTTAATTTCTTTCTTAAAAAAACACCATTCACTAAAAAAATAGTACGGTTCACTAAATAGTTTATAAAACCTTCTAGTACTTTTTTCATTTTTGTTCTAATAAACTAAAAAAAGAAAAAATGAAAACAAAATTATTTTTATTACTACTTTTAATAAGTAGTGTAACATTTGCACAAAACTGGTCTCAAGTTGGTGCTGCACAATTTACCAATTTTGCCTCTGATGGAGCTATTGCAACACACCCAACAACAGGTGAGGCTTATGTTGCAATTATAGAACCTTTAAGTTCTAGTAAAATTTCTGTTCAAAAATTTGATGGTAGTAATTGGGTAGCTCAAGGAGCATTAGTTGGTTTAAATGCAGCAAATATTGCCTTGCAAATAAACCACAACAACAACCAACCAATTGTAGCTTATAGAGACACAACAGATTCTACTTTGTATGTGTATACTTTTGATGGCACAACTTGGACTTTAGAGTTTAACCATAATGTGGTTTTAGCAGACCTTAAAGTACAAATTCAATTTAATACTTCTGGAGATATAAGAGTTTCTGGTTATGAAATAACAAGCAAAAAATTTGTTGTTATTGAAAAAAAATCTGCAGGAACTTTAAATAAATTAAATGGTCCAAAATACAACAGTGAAAATAATGGAAGTCTATTTGATTATAATTCCTTTGATAAATTTTATATCGCCCATAAAGTAGCTCAAACTCGAAATTTGTGGAATATTGCTAAATTATCAATCGATAGTTATGCTGCTACAGATTTTAGAATATCACCAGACACTTATCGTGGAGAAAGTCTTACTTTAACAAATGTTTCTGGAATTTCTGATAATAATTATGTTGCTGCATATGATATTACAAACAAATATGACAGCAACCAGAATCTATACCCTGCAAATGAAATAGTAGTTTATAATGGCAGTACATTTATTAAAAGAATAGATGCAGCTAATGATATTGTACAATTTAGAAAAAACTTTGTAGATAATAAGTTATATATAATGTATGCAGACAAAAACACAGAAAATATTGTTTTTGAAAGCTTTAATTCTTACATAGGTATTTGGTCTACTTTACCAGATACTGGAATAACTAGTAATAGTAGTAACTTTTTTATTAATATGGCAATAGATAAAGTGAATGGTAATTTGTATGCTTTATATTTAGATGGCGTAAAAGCTTCAGTTAGAAAATTCACTATTATTCCTCCTGTAAATCAGCCAATAATTTATGTTGATAAAAATGCGACAGGAAACAACAATGGTAGTTCTTGGGCAAACGCAAGCTCTAGTATTCAATATGCATTAGAAAACATAGGAAGTTTAACAACCGAAATTTGGATTGCAAAAGGAACCTATACTCCAGATGCTTCTGATAGAGCAAAATCTTTCAATATAATCTCTAACAATAGTTTAAAAATATACGGTGGTTTTGCAGGTACAGAAACTTCAATAACACAAAGAGATATTGCAAATAACCCAACCATTTTCTCAGGAGATTTAAATGGAGATGATGCAGGTGCAGTTTCTTTTAGCAATACCACAAAAGCAGATAACAGCTATAATATTGTAAAAGTTGGTGGAGAAGATGTTGTATTAGACGGTATTACTATTGCCAATGCAAACGGAAATGGATCTACAAGTGCATTACAAGAAGGGAGTGCTGTTACGGTATTGCCAAGCGTAAAAAAAATAACATTAAATAATTGTACACTAACAGGAAATGTAGTTACTCGTGCAGGTGTTGTTAGTGCTATAGATGGTACTGGTAATGTAGCTATTACGTTTTCTAACTCAACCTTTAAAAATAATTTAGCAAAATTTTCTACAGTACTTTATAGTAGGCCTAATTCAGCCAGAACACTTACTTTTAATAGTGTAAACTCATTATATGCCAATAATACTGTAGATAACGTTAATGGATCGGGGATGTTTTGGTTTAGAAATGATGCAGGTACTTGTACAATAAATACTTCATTTACCAATGATACTTTTGTTAATAACACCATAAATCGTACTCCTTCCGCAGGAAATGATGTTTCGGTTATAGATATAGGGCAAACCAAAGGAACTATTAAAATAAATGTAGATAACACTATATTTTGGAACAACACAGACGGAAACAGCGCTATAGTTCCTGCAATCGGTAGAAATGGTAATAATGGGTATCCTCCAGTAACAAACATATTAGTTAATAATAGTTTAGATGCAGATGGTTTTTCTAAAGTAACATATAAACAAAATATAGTACTTACCGACCCATTGTTTACAAGTGCTACAGATTTTAGTTTACAAGCAAATTCACCTGCAATTAACACAGGAGATAATGCTAAATTGCCTACAGATATTAATGCAGATATACTTGGTAATTCAAGAATATTTGATACAACTGTAGATCTAGGAGCATATGAATTTGGATCATCTGCAGTTGCAGGAATAGCAACTTTAAGTAAAATAGATTTCTCTGTATATCCTAACCCAACAAACGGAATTGTAAATATTAAAACTGATGAAAATATAAAACTAATAGAAGTATTTAATTTACAAGGTCAAAAAGCAGCTTCTAGTAAATTTAAAAAACTAAATATCAACTCTTTAAATTCAGGAATTTATTTTATTAAAATAACTACAGACAAAAATTTAGTCGGTATCAAAAAAATTGTGAAGAAATAGTATTTCCTCACAGAAAAAGAAAAAGTTATTTAAAACGCAATCATTAATTTGATTGCGTTTTTTTTGTAAAAAAAAAATATTTGAAACCTTTAGGAAGTAATTTAGTAGTATTCGGAAATTATTTAGACTACTTTATTTTTAATAAACTAATTTTTGCAATGCATTAATTTTTTCAATAAAAATGAACAAAAGATTCGTTTATTATTTATTTGAAACTTATTTACTCAAATTAAAAATGTAGTTTTGATTTATTGTGAAGTATATACATCTATTAATTCTTTTAATACTCTTATTTGCAAATAAAAATGCAAAAGCTCAACACCCTATATTTACTCACCTAACAGAGAAAGATGGGTTACCAGATATTGAGTTTTATGATATTGTAGAAGACTCACAAGGTTTTATTTGGTTAGCAGCAAACAAAGGGCTTTTTCGTTATGATGGAAAGGAGTTTAAAAACTACACGCACCCAGATAAACAAGGACTTTCAGTATTTGGTTTAAAAATAGATTCGACAGGTAAGTTATGGTGTAATAATATTTCAGACCAATTCTTCTACATTAAAAATGATGAGCTAATTCTTTTTACAAGTCTAGAGGAAGGAGATAGCAGTAATTTTTTAACTACTTTTTCATTCTATCAAAATAAAATAGTAGTCAGTACAAAATCTGGTTTTATAGAAATTGATATAAATACTTTAAAAAAAACGCGTTTATTTGACAGTAAGACATCTTTTCTTGACTTTCAGGTAAGAAATGATACTGTTATTTTTTTAGAAGGTGACGATTTAAAAATTGTTTCAAAAAATAAAAAAAAAATTATAAAAGAGTCTTTCTATAAATATAATAAGTCTAGTTATAATAAATGGACGTTAAGTTCTTTTAATAAAAAAAACTTAATATACGCTTATAATAGTAATGGCTTAAAACCGAAACCAAAACCGAAGCTATTTTACGAAGAATTTAATCGCTTAAAAGAATTTAGTTTACCAAAGAATCTAGAAAACAATATTGTTATTAAATTTGTTGAAATAGACGATAAGTTGTGGGTATGTACATACGGAGGAGTATTTGTATATCGTTTTAAAAAAGGAAAATTTCAATTAGAAAACACTTATTTTAAAGAGAAAGCAATAACAGGTATTTTAAAAGATAGAAATAATAACTATTGGATTACTAGTCTAAGGGATGGTGTCTATATAATTCCTAATATTAATATTGAAAAATACGATTTAGAACCAAATAAAACCAATATAAGTGCAATGAGTCGTCTTGGAAACAACGCTCTTATTTTTGGTTCTACAAAAGGAGATATTGCTATTTTAAATGTAAAAACAAATAAGCTAAAATTTAAAAAAAATAACTTAAAAGAAAAAGTTTTTTCAATCGCTGAAGGAAGTGAAAAAGTTTTTTTAAGTTTAAATGGATCTTTTTTAATTTATGATAAAAAGAAAGATAAATTTTATAAAGATAAATTGGGGCATAATGCAAAAGACTTATCTTACTTAGGCGACAACCTTTTATTACGACCTTCTCATCAATCTACAACTATTATAAATACAAAAGATAAAAATGTAACTTATTTAAATAGAAATAGGGCATACACCAGTTATTACAATCGTAAAGAAAAAGAAATTTATGTTGGTACTATAACTGGCCTTAAAAAGTACGATGAAGATTATATTTCCTCTAAAATCACGTTTAATAATAAACCGATTTTTGCAATTGATATAGATAAAACCGATGATAGTACTATTTGGATATCTACATTTAAAGATGGATTAATAGGAGTAAAAAAAAATAAAGAAACAATTAATTATACAAATAAAAATGGATTGTTATCAAATAGACTAGGTAAAATAAAAGGAGATGGTAATTTACTTTGGATTTCAAACGATAAAGGTTTACAGGTATTAAATACAATAACAGGTACCTTTAAAAATTTAACTCAAAAAGATGGTTTAAATTCTTTAAATATTTCTGAAATAATTCCTTTTAAAAATGAATTATTTCTTAGTTCCAACAAGGGCCTTTTTAAATTAAATAAAGAAAAAGCATTTAAAAAAAGAACTATTTACGATTTCTATTTTAAAAATATTTTAGTTGACAACGTTGAAGTACCAGAGAAAGAAAAATACGAATTAAATTCAAGTGTAAAAAAAATAGAATTTAACTTTCATAATAATGGTTTTTTATCTGAAGATAATTTAATCTATCAATACAAATTAATAGACGCCTCAAACAACTCTAAATGGAACAATCTTGAAGTAAAAGCAAGTCAATTAATATTTAACAACTTGGCAGCTGATAATTATACATTAAAACTTAGAGCAACTGATATAAACGAGAATAAAACAACTACCATTAAATCTATTAAAATAATAGTTAAACCACCTTTTTATAAGGAATGGTGGTTTAGATTAAGTCTTATTTTGTTGGTAACTGCTATTGTTAGGCACCTTTCTAATTTAAGAGTAAAAAAGATACGATTAAGGCAAAAAGAACTTTTAGAAAAAGAGCAAATCCAAAAACAACTCGTTTATTCAAAGCTAAAAAATTTACAATCACAAATGAACCCTCATTTTACTTTTAACGCTTTAAATTCAATTCAGAATTTAGTTTTAAAAGGAAATAAACATGATGCTTATGATTACTTAACTAAGTTTTCTTTACTGATAAGAGAAAATTTAAATATGAGTGAAAAAAGTTTTGTTACGGTAGAAGAAGAAATAAAAATGCTAACAAAATATCTAGAATTAGAACAGTTAAGGTTTCGTGATAATTTCGAATATGATATAAATTTAATAAATGATATTTCAGAAATAAAAATACCAACAATGATTATTCAGCCTTATGTTGAAAATGCAATAAAACATGGCCTGTTGAATAAGCAAGAAGGTAGACGAAAACTATTGTTAAGTTTTAAAAAATCAGTTACGTCTTTAATATGCATCGTTGAAGATAATGGTGTTGGTATTGAGAAAGCAAAGGAAATTAATAAAAACAAGCAACACTATAAAAAGTCTTTTTCTACAGGTGCAATAGAAGAAAAAATGATTTTTTTAAAAGAATATTATAAAACCGATATAGGTATTACTTACCAAAAAGTACAAGAAGGCACCAGAGTAGTTATAAAAATACCCTATAACTAAAATATTTTTCTGGGAAACTATTTAAAATAGTTCGGAAATTCTATTCTTAAAATTTAAGACTAAAAAAGTAACTTTAACTAAAGTCGCTTTTTCAGTATATTATACACAAGGGTGTTTACACTTATATAAATGAAAATAAATTTCGATAGTATATTTAATATTGGTCTAAATAAAATCAATTCAGTAAAAGAAAATAAAAGAATAAAACTCTTAAACTTTTTTTGTTTTACATGGTGTCTTATGATACCGACAATTACTCTCTTCGACCTATTTTTTAAAAGAGAATTAAAAAGCAGTTTAGTATTACATGGAATTTCTTATGTTATAATATTTTTTATTTTTTATTTTCAAAAGAAAAGATATTACATTATTGCAAGAGTACTGTTTCTATCTGCTATAATAGTAATAACCTATGTTTTTTCTAATTATACAACACCATTAAACCTTATTGAAAATTTTTATTTTATTTATCCCTTAGTGGCACTTATTTTAATTGAAGAGAAATGGATAAATATAAGTATTCTAATACTTTGTTTTATCTTGTATTTTGTTCCTAACTTGTATTTTAAACACTATCCTGAAGGAATGATTTTACCTATATTAGTATTTTGTGCTTTTTCAGGTGCTTTTATTATTCTAAATTACTCTGATAGTATAAATAGAAAAAATGAAAAAGAATTATTAAAAAACAAAAAAGAATTGCAACAGGCTTATTTAGAATTAGAAGAAGCTAAAAAAATTGAATTATCGAATTTCCAATTAAAAGCATTAAAAGCTCAAATGAATCCTCATTTTTTATTTAATGCTATTAACTCAATTCAAAATTTGATTTTAAAAGACAATAAACAAGAGGCTTATAACTACCTTACTAAATTTTCTTCTCTAATGAGAGATAACCTTAACACTAGCGAGAAAAGCTTTGTCTCTTTTAAAAAAGAACTATCTATGTTAAAAAAATATTTAGAATTAGAGAAATTACGTTTCGGAGCATTGTTTACCTACCAAATAATTGGAACAGAAAAAATAGAGAACATAGAAATTCCCTCTATGGTTATACAGCCTTTTATAGAAAATTCTTTAAGATATAGTCTACTTCATAAAAAAGAAGGAAGTAAAAAAATTAGCATCGATTTTTTTCAAGAAGATTTTTTAAAATGTATTATTGAAGACAATGGTATTGGTTTTGAAGCTTTGAAAAATATTAAAAACATTCATCAAAGTAAAGTAGTTACAAATTCCTTAAATGACAACATTAACAAAAGATTAGTTCTATTAAAAGAGCTCTACAATATTGAGATAGATTATACATATGAAGATGTCATAGAAGGCACTAGAGTTATTTTAAAAATTCCTTTTACAAAATAATATGAATGTAATAAATGCAATTATTATTGATGATGAAGTAAATGCGTGCGAAAATTTACGCTATTTATTAACCGAATTTTGTAAAAATATTACAATAGTTTCTGAAGCAAAAAATGTAGACGATGCTATCATTCAAATAAATAAACACAAACCTCAACTTATTTTTCTAGATATAGAAATGCCACAAAAAAATGGCTTTCAACTGTTAGATGCTTTTACCAATATTAATTTTCAAATAATATTTGTAACAGCTTATGATAAATATGCTATTAAGGCTTTTGAAGTTTCTGCTATAGATTACCTTTTAAAACCTATAGATATAAATAGGCTTCAAAAAGCGGTAGAAAAAGTATCTAAATTATTAATTAGTGGAAAAAAAAATAACAAGTTAGACCTCTTAAATGATAACAGAGAAAAAATACAAAAAATCGCAATTCCTTATAAAAGCGATTATGTAATTGTAAACCTTAGAGATATTCTATGTATAGAAGCAGACAGGATGTACACTATAATTCATACAATTAATGGTAAAAAATATGTTGCTGCAAAAAAACTAAGTTATTACGAAGACCTACTTTGTAAAGAACAAGATTTTTTAAGAACACATAGATCATGGATTGTAAATACCTCTGCTATAGAAATGTATTCTAAAAAAGATAAAAAAATTCAATTAAAAAATGAATTTGAAATACCTATTAGTAAAAGTTACAAAGAAAAATTTGAAGCTATTTTCTTCACTTAAAAATACATTCGGAAACTAAAACAAATCACTCGGAACTTATTTAATATTCTTTACAAGCAAATAGCTTTTTTTTACTTCACATTAATCAAAAATAAATGTTATGAAGAAAAAAATACTTATGCTATCGCTATTAATTAGTAGCTTTATGAATGCTCAGTTTCCTACCTCCGATATTCTAGTTCAATATGGGTTTGATAATGGAAGTTTAGTTACAGACGGGGTAAACGGAAATAATTTAACGCATACAGGCACTCCTTTTACAGAAGTTAATGATCGTTTTGGAAATGCTCCAACAAGTGCATTACAGCTTAACGGAAGCTCCTTAAGTAGTAACTTCTCGTTTCCGAATACTACAACAGATACTAGCCTTAGTTTTTGGGTAAAAACAACTACAAACTCTAACGATACAAAGATTATTTTAGAGAAAAGTGCAAGAGCAAGTACTACTGCAGTTGGTTGGGGAGGACTTTCGATAAGACTAGAAGAAGGCAAAATTAGAGTAGAAGCTGGTTATCAATTTACGTATTATAATGGTGCAACATCAGTAGTAAAACATAGTATTCTTTCTAATGCAATTATAAGCGATGGTAACTGGCATCACTTAGTTGTCTCTATTTATAATAGATCAGATAATGTTGGCACTAGTAAAGGTATAAACAATGTTATAAAAATTTACGTAGACGGAACTATAGATAGTAACAACACAAAAAATAACCGCCCAAGAACATTCCAAAATAGACAACTTAAAGTAACCAACGGGCATGCAAATGGAAATCTTTTTGTACTTGGAAATTTAAGAAACGGTGCAGCTCCAAATAATGGCAGATATGAAGATGTTATTGATGACGTACTTGTTTATAAAAGATTACTTACAGATGCAGAAATTAATAGTATTGGAGACTACAATAATTTTTGTAAAGAAATAAGTAACACTTACTTGTCTGCGACTAACATTACAGGTACAAATATGGATGTAAAAATTTCTGGTACACAAACTGTAGATATTGCATACCATAAAGCCTCCGAGCCTTTTTCAAATGCAACTATTACTACAGGTGTTTCTGGTGGATCTACGATTTCTATTTCTAGTACAGTAGCAGAAACTTACAATGTATATATTAGAAAAAATTGTGGAACAGGTAGCTTTTCTACATGGTCTTACCCAGTTGTATTTAAAAACTTAGGATTACCTACTTTTGTAAAATCTGATGCTACAGGCAATAACAATGGTAGTAACTGGGCAAATGCATATACAAATTTAGACAATGCAATTACAAATACACTTGCAGGTGAAGAGATTTGGATGGCAGCTGGTACTTACAAACCTCATACTTCTAATAGAACTGTTTACTACACAATAAATAAAAAAGATTTAAGAATTTATGGTGGTTTTATAGGTACAGAAACAACACGTAATCAAAGAGATTTTATAGCAAACAAAACTATTTTATCTGGTGATTTACAAGCAAATGATGTTAATGTTACCGATTATGCTAATAATTACGCAAATACTACTAGAAATGCAGATAATAGCCATCATATTATTAACGTAACTGCAACAGGAAATAATTTATTATTAGATGGTTTAATTATTAGTGATGCTCATAATAATTTAAGTGGTACAGAAAGAGGTGGTGCAATAGTTAAAGAAAAAACGGTAACGAAATTAAGTATAAAAAACTGTATCATTAAAAACAATGTTTCTAGAAATGACAATGCAGGTTTAATAGCAGAATTCGAATTAAATAACACCTCAGGAGATAGAGGAACTTTAATTATTGAAAACTCTCAATTTATTAACAATATGTCACGTTGGGCAAGTGGTATTTATAGTTTTGTAAGAGCCAATACAAATGTTGATATCACTGTGGCAAACTCTTTGTTTGATGGTAATTTAGCAGGAGATTTAAGTTCAACAGTAAAAGGACTAGGAGGAAGCGCATCTTGGATTAGAGTTATTGACAATACGTCTAACGTTTCACTAAAATTAACAAATAATACGTATGTAAACAATTTAGATTTAGGTACAGACCAATCATTAAACAATTTTAGTAGAGCTACAGTAGCTATTAGTAAACAACCAGGAATTAGTAGTACATTTAATGCAACTGTTAATAACTGTATTTTTTGGGATAATACTACAGTTGGTGGCGCAAAAACAAGATCTATTACAGATTTATACAAAAATCCTTTAAATTCGTTAGTTGTTAATAATTCTATTGATTCCTATAATTTTAATGATGATAGTATAAGTAGTAAAGTTGCAACAGCTACAGCAGATCCATTATTTGTAAGTCCAACAGATTTTTCATTACAAGCAACATCACCTGCAATAAATGCAGGAAATAACATTTATTTTTTCGGAAATACAGACATTTTAAGAAACGATAGAATATTTAACACAACAATAGATATAGGTGCTTATGAATATGGTTCTCCTGTTTCTACGTCAAAAATATTAAAAATAAATTCTATAAATGGATCCGTAACTAGTAATTCAAATCCAAACCCTATAAACGGAGCTTATAATGATGGAAGTGTTGTAGCCTTAACAGCAATACCAAACACTGGATATCAATTTGATGGTTGGTCTGGAAATGCTACAGGAACTACAAACCCAATTAATGTTACTTTAGATGAAGATAAAATAGTTACAGCAAATTTTAGTCAACTAAAACATATATTAACTGTTACATCTACAAACGGAGTAGTAACAAGTAACCCATTTCCAATAAATGGTACTTATATTCATAACACTGTGGTCACCTTAACAGCAACTCCAAATGCTGGATATCAATTTGATGGTTGGTCTGGAGATGTAAGTGGTTACACAAATTCTATTAATGTAACTATGGATGCCGTTAAAAATATAGCAGCTAACTTTAGTATAATCTGTATTTTAAATACACCTGATACTAATTTTAAAAATGCACTATTAAATAATGCCACAAATATTGATTTAAATAATGATGGCCAAATACAATGTACAGAAGCAAATGCTTTTAGTGGAGCTTTAACTATAACTTACAGGAATATTACAGATTTAACAGGAATAGAGGCATTTACAAAAATGACCAAATTTACAGTAGACAGAAACAAATTAACTTCTATAGATTTATCTAATAACACCGCTTTAGTAGAAATCGATTGCTCGCAACAAGCAGCAAGTTTAACAACATTAATATTACCACAAACCGCAACGTTAACTAAGTTAGTTTGTTTTAATAATAAATTAACTGCGCTAGATTTATCTAACACCCCTAATTTAACTGAAGTAAACTGTAGAATAAATCAAATAGTATCTTTAAATACTACTGGTTTAACAAAACTAATAAAGTTAGATGCTCAAATAAATAAGATAACAAGTTTAGATCTTTCTACAAATACAAGCTTAAAAGAATTAGTTTGTAATGATAATGAGCTTACTGCTCTTGATGTTACTTATAATTCATCATTAATAACTCTTCGACTTTATAAAACATTAATTACTAGTTTAGATGTATCTCAAAACCCTGTTTTAACTTATTTATTTATTAGAAATAGTAAATTAATCAATTTAAATGTAGCCAATGGTAATAATTCAAATTTCACTTATATGGGTACAGATGGAAACCCAGATTTAACTTGTATTCAAATAGACGCTGGTTTTACTCCGGCTTCACCAATATGGAACAAAGATATTACCGCTAATTATAGTACAAACTGTAATGCAACAGCAAGTATTTCTGATGAGAATAGAGTTGATTTTTTAATACAACCAAATCCTACAAACGGGATTGTAAATATTAAAATTGATGAAAACATTAGGTCGATTGAAGTTTACAATTTAAGAGGACAAAAAGTAAAGAGTTCTTTAAGTAAAGAGTTAAATATTAGCAACTTAAATTCTGGAATTTACTTTGTTAAAATAACTACAGAAACAAACCAAATAGGAATGAGAAAAATTATAAAAAAATAGGTTCAAAAAAAGAGAGAAAGTATTATTTAAAACGCAATCATTAATTTGATTGCGTTTTTTTAGTTCGTCACTGCAAGAAATGAAATATTCTGTATTATATTTAAACAGATTGCTTCTCTAGTTCCTCTTTCGCAAAAACGTTTTAATTATCTTTGCAAAAAGTAATAACAATTTTGAAAACCTACAACAAAACCAATTTCTTTAAACATACATTTTGTGAATTCAAACAAATAGAAAATTTTGATTTTCCTGAAGACACAAACTATAAAAGTAAATCTGAAAGTATGTATTTTTATACTGATGAAGGTGTGTATAGAAAATCGAATCATTGGGGACGCGTTGCTAATTGCAGATGGAAAATCATTGCAAACGAAGATTATAAAAATCAACAAATAGTTATTGGTTTTGCAAAATGGGCAAACTTCTACCCTATCAATTCAAATGAAAAAATATTTTTTATAACTGTAAATTTTGAAGAAAAAACAGCAGATATTCATCCTAAAAAAACAGGAACAAATAACTTACTTTTTACTTTAAATGAAGCACAACAGAAAGTAAAACAAATAACACATTTATTTAAAGATGATAAATGGACAAAGCATTTCGACCTAGAAGCAAAAGAAATCCGTTTTAAAGTTATTTCTGAATTTATTAGTTCATCTAAAACACTTCAAGAAATAAAGATAAGTTTCAAATAAGAAATCATCACTTTTCCGTAAATTTGTACCTCATAAATTCTAAGAATCCTAAAGTCAATAATCTACATGAACATTCCTCAAACTAGTTTTCCAAGAGTTGTTATAATTGGTGGTGGTTTTGCAGGTTTAGCTGCTGCAAAAGGATTAGAAAAACAAGAATTACAAGTTGTTTTAATAGACAAACATAATTACCACACATTTCAGCCTTTATTATATCAAGTAGCAACTGGTGGTTTAGAACCAGACTCTATTGCTTTTCCTTTAAGAAAACGTTTTAATGATGTAGATAATTTCTATTTTAGATTAGCTGAAGTCGAGAAAATAAACCCAGAAAACAATACTATAGAAACTACTATTGGTAACTTAGATTATGATGAATTAATTATAGCTACTGGTTCTACAACCAACTTTTTTGGTAACACCAACATCAAAAAATATACGATGGAAATGAAGTCTATTCCGCAATCTTTAAACATTAGAAGTTTAATTTTAGAGAACTTTGAAGAAGCTTTATTAACATCAAATATTGAAGAAAGAAATGCGTTAATGAATTTTGTAATTGTTGGTGGTGGACCAACAGGCGTAGAATTAGCTGGTGCTTTGGCTGAAATGAAAAAAGGAATTTTACCTAAAGATTATCCAGATTTAGATATTCGTCAAATGCAGATTAACCTCATACAAAATTCTGAATGCATTTTAAAAGGAATGAGTGCAAAAGCTTCTGAAAAAGCAGAAGATTTTCTAATAAAATTAGGTGTTAATGTTTGGAAGAATTTGCGTGTTTTAGATTATGATGGAAAAACAGTAACCACAAACGGCGCAGATAATTTTAAGGCTGAAACTGTTATTTGGGCAGCTGGTGTAAAAGGTGAAATGATTGATGGTCTAAATACAGAATGCGTCATTGAAAGAGCTGCAAGAATAAAAGTAAATGAATTCAGTCAGGTATTAAAGCATCCAAATATCTATGCAGTGGGTGATATTGCTTGTATGGCATCAGAAAAAACACCCTTTGGTCATCCAATGATGGCACAACCTGCAATTCAACAGGGGAGATTAGTAGCTAAAAACATTTTAGCAAAATTATTCAACAAAAAATTGAAACCATTTGTTTATAATGACAAAGGTGCTATGGCAACTATTGGTAGAAATAAAGCAGTAGTAGATTTACCAAAATGGAAATTTCAAGGAGTTTTTGCTTGGTTTGTATGGATGTTTGTACATCTTTTTTCTTTAATTGGTTTTAGAAACAAAGCAATTGTATTTCTAAACTGGGTGTATAATTACATTCGTTTCGATAGAGAAACTAGATTAATTATTCGACCTTATAAAAAGAAAAATAGGTATTCTTTTAAAGACTAATTATGGCGAACAAGAGAATTATAAAATGCCCTAATTGTGGGGTTTTTAATACAAACAAAGACTATTGCGAGAATTGCAACACACTTATTTCTCATCAGAAAAAAAGAGAATTAAAAGTGGCTGCTGTCAAGAAAAAAGAAGTTGATGAAGCTATCTTTGAGAAAGAAAATCCGAATTTAGCTGAAAGATTAAAAAATCATTCTAATATTTTATACAAAATATTTGGCTGGATTTTATATTCTGCCATTACAATTGTAAGTGCAATTGGTGTTGGTTTAGCTTGGTTTATTGCCATGGTAGCTGCTGGTTAGTATGAAAAACATAGGCTTCAAATATTTTATTTTCTCACTTTTAATAGGAAGCTTCGTTTATTTAGCTTCTTATTTTAACGTTATATTGCCCCAATTTATTCGGTTTTATGTGAACGATTTTTTAATCATTCCTATTGTGCTTTTCAGCTGTTTACAGGTTTTAAAATGGTCTAAAAATGATAAAGGTTACAAAATTAGCCTTCCAATTATTCTTTATTTATGTGTTTTATACAGCATCCTTTTTGAGTTTATATTTCCTAATTATTTAGCAAGATATACAAAGGACTATATAGATATTCTTTTATACTTTGCAGGTGGAATGGTATTTTACCAACTTCAAAAAATAGACAAATGAAACCTTCTAAAATTGCCAAAGAAAATATTGCTCGTTTAAATAGGGCAATTACATTTATTGAAGGTAATTTATCTGAAAAACTATCTTTAGAAATCATTGCCGAAAAAGCTCATTTTTCTCCTTTTCATTTTCATCGATTGTTTAAAATTGTTGTTGGAGAAACGGTACACAACTTCATTAACAGAAAGAGAATTGAAAAAGCTGCCTCTTATTTATTACATCAAAAAGAAAAAAATAGCACAGAAATTGCAGAAAAGTAGGTTTTAGTAGTTTGTCTTCTTTCTCTAAATCTTTTAAGAAGTTCTACGGAATATCACCAAACAAATTTAAAACTGAAAGTTTCGAAAAATATAGCAAGATTAGCAAAACCGAAAGCAAGAATGGAAAAGTCACCATTACTTTTGAGCAGTATATTTGCAGCATAAACAATGCTTTAAACTGGTTAAAAATGAAAACAAATACGGAAGTAAAACAAATTGAAAAATTAGAATCAGCCTACATTTCTCATAAAGGAAAAATGGAAGTTATCGGAAGTATCTATAACAAATTGGTTAAATGGGCAGCTCCAAAAGGCTTGATGAATTCAAAAACAAAAATGCTTACTATTTATCATGACAGCCCTAAAATTACAGATCCAAATAATATAAGAATGAGTGCTTGTATTGTTCTTAACAATCCTATAAAAATTGATGGAGAAGTAAATTTACGAACCATAGCATCTACAAAAAGCATTGTCTCTAGGTTAGAAATTACTCCCAACGAATTTCAGCAAGCTTGGGAAGCTAATTTTGTTTGGATGGTTGAAAATGGTTATAAAAAATCGAAAATTGATCCTTTTGAAATCTATTATAACAATGCAGCAGAACACCCAGAAAACAAGTTTATTGTAGACCTATGTATTCCTATTTTGTAAAATATTAATCATGAAACACGAATGGAGAAAAAAGGAAAAACAAGTTTATATTCCTAAAGGAAAACCTGAACAAATAAAAATTTCTGAATATAATTTTTTTACTATTTCCGGAAAGGGGAACCCAAATAGTAAACATTTTTCAGAATATATTAGCGTACTATATTCTTTGTCTTATGGCGTTAAAATGGGATTAAAGAAAAACCCTATTTTAGAAGAATATTATGACTATACTGTATACCCTTTAGAAGGTATTTGGGATATTTCTGATGAAGCAAAAAAAACTTACAAAGAAGCTTCAAAACTAAATAAAGACGATTTGGTTTTTACATTAATGATAAGACAACCTAGTTTTGTTACCAAAAAACATGCTTTAGATACAATTAAACAGGTGAAATTAAAGAAACCAAACCCTTTATTATCGCTAGTAAAATTCGAGAAAATCACAGAAGGTAATTGCATACAAATGCTACACGTTGGTTCTTATGACGATGAAGCAAGAACATTTAAAATAATGGAAGAGTTTGCAGAAAATTCAAATTTAAAAAGACAATCGAAAGTTCATCGAGAAATATACTTGTCCGATTTTAGAAAAGTCTCTACAGAAAAACTAAAAACGGTATTGCGATTTAAATTAAAATAATTCATTTTTACAATTCATCATTTAAAAATTACAACTCGGTATTTGTTTTTATTTTATAATAAAACAACGCTACATCTTTGTATCATCAAAAACCAACTACTGATGAAACGCGTATTATTTATTCTACTAACAATTTGTCAATTTTCATTAATTGCACAAACAACAATCTCTGGTAAAGTTACAGACTCAAAAAACACTCCTATTTTTGGAGCAAATGTTTATTTAGACGGAACTTATGATGGAACCTCAACAAACCAAAAAGGAGAATTTTCTTTTTCTACATCAGAAAAAGGAACACAAACTTTAGTAATCTCTTTTATCTCCTTTGAAACCTATATTAAAACTACGGATGTTTCATTCTTCAAAAATTTAAAAATAAAACTAAGAGACGATGTTAATTCTCTGGATGCCGTGGTTATAAATGCTGGAACTTTTGAAGCTGGTGAAAAAGCAAAAGTTACCGTTTTAAAACCTTTAGACATTGTTACCACCGCAAGTGCTTTAGGCGATGTTATGGGTGCTTTGCAGACACTTCCCGGAACCTCTACAGTAGATGAAGATGGACGCCTTTTTGTTCGTGGTGGCGAAGCAGAAGAAACTCAAATTTTTATAGACGGAATTCGTGTTTTTACGCCTTATGCTGCCTCAGCAAAAAACATTCCTACTCGCGGACGCTTTTCCCCTTTCTTATTTAAAGGAATCTCTTTTTCTACGGGTGGGTATTCCGCAGAATACGGACAAGCATTATCGAGCGTTCTACAATTAAATACTATTGATGAACCTTTGGAAGAAAAAACAGATTTGTCTTTTATGACATTAGGTTTAGGTGTTGGAAACACACAAATATGGGGTAATAATTCACTTAGTGTAAATACTTCTTATATTAATTTAGCGCCTTATCAAGAAGCTTTTCCTGATAGAAATACCTGGAAAAAACCTGTACAATCTTTAAGCGGAGAAATGGTTTACAGACATAAATTTAAGAATGAATCTTTATTAAAATTATATGGTGCTTTTAGCTATACAGATTTCGAATTAATACAAGACGATATTAATTTTGTGGATGGATTTCGTTTCGGACTAAAAAACAGAAACCTTTATTTTAACACTTCCTACAAGAACAAATTTGGTGATAATTGGAGACTCGAAACTGGTATGAGTTTTACAAACGACCATTCTAATATTAAAATTATTGATGATTTAATTACAGATAATGAAAACTCAATGCATTTTAAAGTGAAACTTAAAAAACAGTTTTCCAGTCGATTCAAAATTAGTTTTGGTTCAGAATATTTTATGACCAATTTTAATGAAGATTATACTGCAAATAATAGTAATAAATTCGAATACGGATTTAACAATAACATTTTTGCTTCCTTTGCAGAAACGGATATTTTTTTCTCTAAGAATTTGGCAACTAAAATCGGAATTCGTGCAGAACATTCAGAATTATTAAATGAATTCACCATTTCACCAAGAGTTTCTTTAGCATACAAAGCAGGTAAAAACTCGCAGTTTTCTTTAGCTTATGGTCAGTTTTACCAGAACCCTAAAAATGAATATTTAAAATTCAGTCAAAATTTTAAAGCAGAGAACACATCGCATTTAATTGCCAATTATCAAGCTACAAAACAAGGTCAAATTTTTAGAATTGAAGCCTATTTAAAAGAGTACAAAGATTTGGTAACGTATGATGACAATCGACCAATAATAACAAGTAACTTTAACAATAACGGAAACGGGTATGCAAAAGGCTTCGATGTTTTCTGGAGACAAAACGGCAAAATAAAAAATACAGATTATTGGGTTTCCTATTCTTATCTAGACACAAAAAGAGAGTACAAAAATTACCCAATTGCGGTAAGACCTAGTTTTGCATCTAAACATAACTTGTCTGTGGTTGCAAAACATTGGGTAGCAGATTGGAAAAGTCAAATTGGTTTTAGCTACAATTTTGCTTCCGGCAGAAACTACACAAATCCTAACGAAGCAGGATTCTTAAACAACAAAACAAAAAATTACAACTCGTTAAGTATAAATTGGGCGTATTTAATTGATCAGCAAAAAATCTTATATTTCTCTGTAAACAATGTTTTAGCAACACAAAATGTATTTGGTTACAATTATAAGAACACTGCAGAACCTAATGGCAATTTCAATAGACAAGCAATTACACCAAATGCAGACAGGTTCTTCTTTGTAGGTTTTTTCTGGACAATTAGTGATAATAAAAAAACCAATCAGTTAGATAATCTATAAAATGTCATTGCGAAGAACGAAGCAATCTGTTCATATATCAAAAAAAAACCTTTCTCTTCCTCGCAATGGCATTAAAACAACAATTCAGAAACAAAAAACAACAATTCGGTATGTTTCTTGTTTTAGATAAGCAGAAACATCAGATATTTGAATTATTAATAAAATAACAATCATGAAAAAATTACTTTTAATATTCGCTTTCATTTTTAGTGGAATTCTAACTACAAACGCACAAGAAAAAACATTCGATTTAACGGTAAACATTTCTGGTTTAAAGTCAGATAAAGGAACTTTAATGATTGGTATTTACAATAAAAAAGAACGCTTTTTAAAAAATCAATTTAAAGGTGATATTGTAAAAATTGAAAATAAAAAATCTTTAGTTATTTTTAAAAACTTACCAAAAGGCGAATATGCAGTTTCATTTATTCATGATGAAAATAATAACAAAAAAATGGATACTAATTTCTTTGGAATCCCGAAAGAAGATTACGGTTGCTCTAACAATGCAAGAGGTTTTATGGGACCTCCAAAATACGATGATGCCAAATTTCAATTATCAGAAAACAAAACAATTGAAATTAAAATATAACAACTAACCTAAACTTTTTAACATGAAAAAATTAATTTTAATTATCGCAATTTTCATTGCGACAGGAATTTCTGCGCAAACAAAATATCAAACAGGAATGAAAAAAGCTTTTTCTCTTTGGGAAGAAGGTAAAATGACAGCGGCTTCACAGTTATTTGAAAGAATATCAAAAGCAGCACCAACAAAATGGAAACCTGCCTATTATGCTGCAACGGTAGAAATTTTAGGTAGTTTTGGCTTAAAAGAGGAAGCTGTTCTAAAAGCTAAATTAACAAAAGCACAAACGTTTTTAGATACTGCAAAGTCGAATTCAGAAAATAATCCGGAAATTATAATTACACAAGCACTTTTAAATTTGGGGTATATTGCTTTTGACGGTCAAAAATATGGAATGACTTTATCCGGAAAAAACAATCAACTCTATGCACAAGCATTGCAAATTGCGCCAAAAAACCCAAGAGTAATTTTAGGAAATGCAGAATGGAATATGGGAACTGCAAAATTCTTTGGCAAGTCTACAAAACCATATTGTAACGAAATTAAAAGAGCAATTAAATTAGGGAAAGAAGAAAAAATTGAAGAAGAATTTTATCCAAAATTCATCATAGAAAGAGCTGAACAAGTTTTAAAACGATGTGAAAAATAGTTTTCAATTTACAGTAACAGTTTTCATTTTTAACTGCTACTGTAAATTATCTTATACTTTTTTTATTAAATTAGAAGTAGGGTCTACATATAGCTTTTTCTTTCCATAAGGCAAAACTACCCTTGCATCATGTAGTGTTCCGTAAATAATTTCTTCTTCAAAAACAACCGTCTTACTTGGCTCTAAATATTCAAAAATACAGTTTCTATATGCGTCTAAGTATTTTGGCTGAATCCTTGTTAAAAACTCAGAATACACAGCATCAAAATTTTGATTGACCTTTGTTTGCAACCATCTATATACCAAACTAGTATCTAAATATGTTCTTTTCGTATTTTTCCCCTGAATAGACTCTCGCATTGGCAAATCGTCAAAACCTTCGTTAAAATCAGCATTTCTTCTAGTAGAAAAGTCACCAGTTTCTTTATGTTTAGATCGAGAGCCAGAAGCTTTTCTTAACAACCATTTAGTCATTTTTTATTATTTTAGCAATCAAATCTTGTTTTGCTTTTTCATCGTCTCCAAAAAGCCAACGTAATGTGTTATCTTCCCATATCTGATGGTATTGTTGCTCGTTTATAATGTTTCTATCCTTTGCTAAATCTAAAATTTTTCCAGGATATGATGATTGTGCATCACTTTCCATTTCTCCTAAAGGATACGGATCGTCTAAGCCCATAATAACCTGATTAGAACCTTGTTTATCAATCATTAATTTAAGCGAATCTGTATCATGTACCAAGGTATCAAAAAAGATATTCTTATGACCAACTGCTTTTCTTGGATGCGTTTTCCCTTCAAATAGATCTGGTCTGCCATCAAAACCTTGAATTCTTCTTCCTAAATTCATTTGTGCTAGTTGTCCTCCGTGCGCAAAACAAGTTCTAATGTTCGGAAAACGTTCTTGCATACCGTTTAAGGTATAAAAATGATACGCATCTCCACATTGTGCCAGCATCCAAATTAAATGAAAACGCCAATTGGTATTTTCTAATTTAATCATTTTATCGCCGTCATACGGGTGAATTTCTATCGCCAATTTATACTTGTCCGCTAATTCGAAAATCCGATCATTTTCTTCATCAAAAACACAACGCCATTGCCCAATAGAATCCATAAAATGAGTTGGTAGACACAAAACTTTTAAGCCTAATTCTTCTACACAACGTTTCATCTCATCTAAAGCGCCATAAATAAAACCAGGATGTACTACAAAACCACAGGTAAATTTATCTGGATGATTGTGTTCTACTTTCGCATTAAAATCATTCTGAAAACGCAGTGCTTTTTTCATTTCTTCCAAACGCAAACCATTACCATACAATTGAGAAAGGTTTAAAACCACAGCATGGTCTATTTTATTTTTCTCCATCCACAATAATTTCTCATCTAAGAAAAAACTAGAGTCTGTAACAGGACGTTTCCATCCTTTTTGCAACATGTGTTTGCGTTCATCATCTACCCAGAAAATTTCTTTGTCCTTCATAAATTGAGGAATTTCTTCTGGATAAGGTAATAAATGTGAATGTCCGTTTATGCGTAGTTTTCGTTTTGTCATTATTTTGTCATTGCGAGTTTACGAAGCAACCTCTAATTAGTTAAAAGACTACTTCTTCCGAATTTTCGGATTGTTCCTCATCCTAAATGATGAACTTTTTATTTTTTTAATACTTTCTTACGACTATTTTTTCACCTTTCTATGGCAACCTTGATTATCAACAAAGAGATTCCTTGGTCATTCTTCCTCTTAATGACAAGTTATTTAACTTTATCTGGTTTCCCCATCACGGTTCCACAAGCATCGCAGGTACATTTTTCTTTATCTGAATAAAAGGTGTCAAATATTTTCTGCATGTCTGTTTCAATATTTTTGACTAAAAATTCTTCGCTGTACAATTTATTTCCGCAGTTTTCGCAATACCATTCTAGCGCATCTAACATTCCCTCAGAACGCGGATATTCGATAACCAACCCAACCGTATTTTCTTTTCTTTGTGGCGAATGTGGCACTTTCCCAGGCAATAAATAAATATCTCCTTCATTAATTGCTACATCAATCATTTCTCCTTTTCCATCAATAATCTTCAAAATCATATCACCCTCAACTTGATAGAAAAATTCTGGAGTTTCATTATAATGATAATCTTTCCTATTATTTGGACCACCAACAACCATCACAATAAATTCGCCATTATCCCAAACTTGTTTGTTTCCAACTGGCGGTTTTAATAAATGACGATGTTCATCAATCCACTTTTTAAAATTTAAAGGTTGTACTAAATTGCTCATATTATTATATTTTGTGCGTTCCCTAAAGGTCGGGCTTTTCGCTATATCTTTTTAGTTGTTCTCGATACATTTTTCAAAAAAGAAAAAAGTACTCAAACCTCTAAAAAGGATGCCGCTTCAATCCCTAACGCAAAATTCGTTAAACTTACAAACTTTTCGTTCTTCCACCATCAACCGGAACGTTAATTCCGTTTATAAAACTTGCTTTTTCACTTGTTAAAAACACAATTGCCGCTGCAATTTCTTCTGGTTTTGCAAATCGTTTTGCTGGTGAAGCATTTTTCATATTCTTTGAAACCTCTTCAATAGACAAACCTGTTTTAGCCGATTTATTTTTGATGATTTCTTTCAATCTTTCGGTTCCTGTTGCTCCGGGCAATACATTGTTTACTGTAATTCCAAAGCCACCCAACTCATTTGCTAAGGTTTTAGACCAACTTGCAACAGCACCACGAATGGTATTTGAAACTCCCAAACCGTCCAACGGTTGTTTTACTGAAGTAGAAATTACATTTACAATTCTACCAAAACCTTGGTCTTTCATAAAAGGAACCAACGTTTGCACCAAAATATGATTGCATTTTAAATGTTGTGTAAAAGCACTTTCAAATTCTTCAATTTTGGCGTTAAATATTGGGCCACCTGCTGGACCTCCCGTATTATTCACCAAAATATGAAACTGTAAATCTGACTTTTCTAAAACATTTTTTAGCTCATTTGGTTTCGAAAAATCTGCCACTAAATAATCATGAAATTGATTATTATTTGGTAATTCTGCCAAAACTGCTTTTAACTTTTCTTCATTTCTAGCAATTAAAGTTACGTTTGCTCCTTCTTGTGCTAATAAAATCGCAGTCGCTTTTCCTATTCCTTGTGTGCTTCCGCAAACAAGTGCATTTTTATTTTTTAAGTTTAATTCCATATTTTTATATGATGTAAGAAATAATGTGCAAGAATTAAGAACTGTATCTCTATATTCTTGACTCTTTTCTCTTGGTCTTATTTATTATCTAAAATCATTTGTTTAATCTTTACTGCTTTTTCAAAATGATCTAATTTGTGTGTTTCAATCCACCATTTTGCAATTTCCATTAGTAAAATCGGAGTCTCATTTTTATTCTTGAAAAACGCATAAAAAGACAAACCCACGTTCGTTCCTTTTTTTGCTATTTTTTCATCACAAACTTCAATAATTTTGTCTTTGATATCTTTATTCATATTGTATACATATATTTTTAGGTTCTGTAAAAAAACGTAAAGCTTCAAAACCTCCTTCTCTGCCAACACCAGAGTCTTTTTGTCCACCAAAAGGTGTTCTTAAATCACGTAACATCCATGTATTTACCCAAACAATTCCTGTCTGTAATTGCTTCGAAAATTGCATCGTTCTATTTAAATTGTTCGTCCATAATGTTGCTGCCAATCCATATCTTACATCATTTGCTAAAGTTAAGACTTCTTCATCTGTTTTAAAAGACATAATAGTTACAACAGGTCCAAAAATTTCTTCCTGATTTAATCTGCATTTATTATTAAAAACTTCAATAATAGTAGGTTGTAAATAATAGCCGTTTTCACTTCCTGCTACCTCAACTTTATTACCTCCAAAAAGAACCTTTCCTCCTTCTTCTTCGGCAATATCAATATAACTTTTCACTTTTTCTAAATGTTCTTTTGAAACCAATGCCCCGATATTTGTAGTTGCTTCAGACGGATTTCCGACTTTTAATTGAGATACTTTTTCTACAAAATCTTTCTTAAATTTCTCATAGATTTTTTCTTCCACAAAAATTCTGCTTCCGCACAAACAAATCTGACCTTGATTCGCAAACGAAGAACGGACAGTTGTTGTTAACATTTTCTCATAATTGCAATCTGCAAAAATAATATTCGGATTCTTACCGCCTAATTCCAAAGACAGTTTCTTAAACATTGGCGCCGCAATTCTTGCAATGTGAGCGCCCGTTGTTGTACCACCAGTAAATGATATTGCCTTAATATTTTTATGCGCTACAATTGCTTGTCCTGTTGAAGTTCCTAAGCCATGAACAATATTTAAGACTCCTTTTGGTAGGCCAGCTTTATTACATATTTCTCCTAATAAAAAAGCGGTCATTGGTGTAATTTCACTTGGTTTAGCAACAACACAATTTCCTGCAGCAATTGCTGGTGCAATTTTCCAGGTGAATAAATACAAAGGCAAATTCCAAGGAGAAATACAACCGACAACTCCAATTGGTTGGCGTAAGGTAAAATTCATCGCATTAAACCCAACGCTTTCATGTGCTTCTGATGAAAACTGCGCAATTGCATTTGCAAAAAACTGAAAATTTGCTGCTGCTCTAGGAATGTCAACTTGTTTTGCTAAACTTACTGGTTTTCCATTATCTTTTGATTCTGCTTTAGCCAAGAAATCTAACTTCTCTAAAATTAAATCGGCTATTTTAGATAAAATTTCACTCCGTTCTTCTAATGTAGTTTCGGACCATTTTGGAAATGCAATTGCTGCAGCTTCGTATGCTTTTTCTACATCTTCTTTTGTTGAACTTGGTATTTGACTATACACTTCTCCATTCGCAGGATTGTAATTGTCTAAATACTTTCCTGCCTCTGGTGCAACCAGTTCTCCGTTGATGTAGTTTTTTATTTTCATTTTATATCTTAACAGACCTCATCGATTTTTAAAACCTGTGAGGTCTAAATTATTTCTTCTTATACGCAATAACCTTAATCTCTACTACCAAATCTGGGTGTGGTAATTGATGCACAGCAACTGTGGTTCTTGTAGGCCCCGTTTCTTTCTCAAAAAACTCTGCGTAGGCTTTATTATAACCTGCAAAGTCATTCATGTTTACTAAGAATGTAGAAACATCTACTACGTCTTTAATGTTTGCCCCAACAGTTTGTAAATTTTTATCGATATTTTTTAGAACTTCTCTTGTTTGCGTTTCTGCATTCAAGTATTTCGTTCCCATTTCATCAATAATATCTACTCCAGCAATGGTATTATCTGCTCTTCTAGAACTTGTTCCTGATACGAATATAAAATCGCCCACAACTTTTACATGCGGATATGCGCCTCTTGGTGTTACTTTTTTTTCTGACATACTATTTTGCTAATTCTAGCAGTTTTAATGTTGTTCTTAAATTTCTTGTGGTTGCAATTACATTCAGTTTTTTCTCAATAGTACTATTTGTTAATTTTGTTTTACCAAAACCCGATGCACAATTTAAATACACAACATCATCTACTATTTTATATTTATCTTCTCCTATATTTTTAACTTCAAGTATTGTTTCGTTTGATACTTTATTAAGAAATGAAAAAGCAACTATTTTTTCATTTTCTTTTGAAAAAGGATAATTTTTTATTACTTTTTCCCATTCAGGAATTGTTCTTACTAAAACAGGTACATCGTATTCGAATTTAGTCTTAATTCCTTCCTTTATTTGATTACAAATAGCATCTTTACTTTTATCTGAATCTAAAATAATGTTTCCACTTTGTATATAAGTTTGTACATTTTGAAACTTTAAATCTTTTAATAATTCGCGTAAATCTGCCATTGGAAGTTTGTTTTTTCCTGATACATTTATTCCGCGTAATAAGATAATGTATTTCTTCATTTAGCTTGTAAACTTTCTATTTCTTACTTCTAAATTAATAGTTTTTATTAATTGGTTTAGCCCTGATTGAAGCATTTGTTTGAGCTCTTTTTGTTTTTCACAAAAAAGCGAGTGCGTAAAGCAGGAATTAGCTTCTAAAAAAATTACATTCCTGCAATTTTATCTTCTTGTAATATAGTATTTGTTTCTACAATTACTTTCTCTAAAATAACTTTCAATTCTTTTTTGGTCATATCTAAATGCGTGTGAATTGTATCGTCTGCAATTAAATTTAATAAGGCTTTATCTTGCGCTCTTCCTCTCTTCATAGCTTCATTGTAACCAATATTTTCATTGAATGTTACTAAAGAATATTTAGAAGAATATTCAGATGGAAACGCTTTTTCTAAGTCCATTTCTATCTTTCTTTTCTCTTTAAAAAGCGGATTTGCAACATGATTTTTCATTTCATGAAAATTATCAATTGCTAAATCTGCAATGGCATCTGTATCGTGTTTTCTAGCCTTTTGGTACGTTTTAAAAACGGATTCCCAATCTCCTAAGTTTTGATTCAATATTTCATCTAACACAAAAACATCTTCAAACGAAGCATTCATTCCTTGTCCGTAAAACGGTACAATTGCATGTGAAGAATCGCCAATTAACAAGGTTTTATCTTGATAGCTCCAAGGCGAACATTTTACAGTTCCTAAAGGTCCTGTTGGGTTGTTTATAAACTCGGCTGTTATATTTGGAATTAACGCCAAGGCATCTGGAAATTCTTTTTGGAAAAAGGCTGTGATTTTTTCTTCGGAAGTTAAGTTTTCAAAATTAAATTCACCTTCGTCATAACTTAGAAATAAGGTTACGGTGAAGCTTCCATCCATGTTTGGCAAAGCAATAAGCATAAAATCGCCACGAGGCCAAATATGTAAATGCGCGTTACTTATTTGATGTTTCCCTGTTGTATCTGCAGGAATTTCTAGTTCTTTATATCCGTGATTTAAATAATTTTGAGCGTAACTAAACAAGAATTTACGTTCAGAAATATAGCTTTTTCTCAAAGAAGAACCTGCGCCATCTGCTCCAAAAATTACGGTTGCATCCACAGAAAATTCTTCTTTGGTTTTGTAATCTTTAAAATGAGCAATTTTGTTTTCGATATCTACATTTTTACACTTTTTATTAAAATGAATATTTACATTCTCATGTTTTTCTGCTTCATCTAATAAAATCGCATTCAAATCTCCTCTAGAAATGGAATTGATATATTCATTTTCTCTACCTGAGTAATTGGAAGAAAAGGTATTTCCTGCAACATCGTGCATTAATCTACCATACATTGGAATACAGATTTCTCTCGCTTTTTCTTCCATTCCGCATAGACGCAACGCTTTTAAACCTCTGTCTGACAAGGCTAAATTAATACTTCTTCCTGCAGAAATATCTGTAGTTCTTAAATCTGGTCTGCTTTCGTAAACTTCTACTTTGTAACCTCTTTGCGCAAGTCTTAATGCTAACAATGAACCACAAAGTCCTGCTCCTATTATTAATATTTTATCTTTTTTTTTCATTTAATTTTCTAAAACTTAAACTTATAACAATCCTTTTAAAATTGAGACCATTTGATACACATCTTCAAAAGAAGTGTACATTGGTATTGGTGCACAACGGATAACATCTGGTTCTCGCCAATCTGTAATAACATGCTTTTCTGTCAGTCTTTTGTGCAAACTTTTATCCGCATTTTTTACTTGAATTGATAATTGACAACCTCTTTCTTTTGGATTGCTTGGTGTGATAATTTTAATATCATCAGAATCAATTTCATTTATTAAATACTCGAAATAACCTGTTAGTTTTTCTGATTTTTCTCTCAAAGCATCCATTCCAACTTCATCAAATAAATCTAAAGAAGCTTTAATTGCTGCCATAGATAATATTGGCGGATTCGATAACTGCCATCCTTCTGCCCCTTCCATTACATCAAAAGGCATTCGCATATTAAAACGGGTTTCTTTGTTATGATTCCACCAACCTGCAAAACGCGGTAATTCTTTATTTTTAGCATGTTTCTCGTGCACGAACAATCCGCCTAGACTTCCTGGTCCAGAGTTTAAGTATTTATAGGTACACCAAGCTGCAAAATCCACGTCCGAATCATGTAGATTAGGTTGAATATTTCCTGCTCCGTGTGCTAAATCTATTCCGACTATACAGTTTTTTGAATGTCCGATTGCTGCAATTTTCTTAAAATCTAAAAACTGACCCGTATAATAATTTACGCCGCCAATTAATAAAAGTGCTATTTCATCTCCTTGCTCAGAAACAATTGTTTCTAAATCTTCTATATTTAATAAATCTTCTCCTTTTCTTGGTCTCCATTCGATAATATCTTCTTCAGAGAAACCGTGAAATTTCAATTGAGATTGCACAGCATATCGATCTGATGGAAACGCGTCTGATTCTATAACAATTTTATATTTTAGTTTTGTTGGTCTGTAAAACGAGACCATTAACAAATGCAAATTTGTAGTAAGTGTATTCATTACCACAACCTCAACGGGTTTTGCACCAACAATTTTCGCCATTTTATCGGTTAATAATTCATGGTAATTCAACCACGGATTCTTTGCTTCAAAATGACCTTCGACACCTAAATTTGCCCAATCTTCTAATTCTTGATTAATGTATTCTTTTGTCGATTTTGGTTGTAACCCCAATGAATTACCTGTAAAATATAACCAATTATTTCCGTTTTTATCCTTCGGAATATGAAATCGATTTCGTAAATAAAAAAGTGTATCTTCTTTATCTTGCTGCTTCGCAAATGCTAAATTATTTTGATATTTCATCAATTAAAAAAATGAGTGTCTTCAAATATAAAACAATCTAAATTTAGAATTAAATTTTATTGAATAAATTACTACCTTTATTTTTTATCAATATTGAAAACCAAAACAATGAAATTTCAAAAACTAATACCACTACTAACTATTTTTTTATATGTTTCTTGTAGTAATAATTCTCTTCGAGTAACAGGTCTAGAAGGTGTAAATAAAAGCATAAAAGCACAATATGCACCAGATAAAAGAGTGGCTATTTTTGATATAAAATTTGATAGTTTGGATGATAAAATTATTGCATCTGGTATGACAGATTCTAAAGAAGGGTATCAAAAATTATTAGATAGTTTAAAATCTTTAGATGTGCAGTTTATAAATAACATTCGTGTTTTACCAGACACAGTTGTTGGCAATAAGATGTTTGCCGTTGCTAGAAACTCTGTAATTAATATTCGTTCTGCACCAAAACATTCTGCAGAATTAGGAACACAAGGTTTGCTTGGAATGTCTTTAAAAATTTTAGATAAAGAAGGCGATTTCTATAGAATTCAAACTCCGGACAGCTATATTTCTTGGGTAGATAGAGGCGGAATTTATAGAATGAACAAAGGTGAATTTGATACTTGGAATGCTTCTAAAAAAGTGATTTTCACGAAAAATTTCGGGTATGTGTATGCTAAAAGAAACAGCAACTCAACGATTGTTTCTGATATTACTTTAGGCGGACTTTTAAAGTATTTATCTGAAGACGCTTCTTTTTATGAAGTTAAATACCCTGATAACAGAACTGGTTTTATTAAAAAAAGTGAAGGAATTGTGTATAAAAATTGGCTGCAAAAACTGCAACCTTCTAAAGAGAATATAGAAATTGCAGCTAAAAAACTAGAAGGTTTCCCTTATTTATGGGGCGGAACTTCTTCCAAAGGAATAGATTGTAGTGGTTTCACAAAAATGGTGTATCTAATGAATGGTTTTATAATTCCTAGAGATGCTTCTCAGCAAATAAATGCGGGTAAAACGGTAGATGCGAATTTAACTTTTGATGGTTTAGAAAAAGGAGACTTATTGTTCTTCGGAACAAAAGCAACGACAACAAAAAACCAACGTGTTACCCATGTTGGTATTTGGTTAGGAAATAATAAAATGGAATTTATTCATTCTGCAGGAAATGTACATCTTAGTTCTATGGATTCTTTGCAAGCTAATTATGACGAGTTTAATAAGAATCGTTATTTAGGGAGTAAGCGTTATCTAGGTATTAAAGATAAAGATATTATTGATTTGAAGGAGAAAATGAAGTTATAATTAGTGTTGTTATTTCGCTGAGACACACAAATAGTTTTCGCAGAGTTTCGCTGAGCAAATATTTTTACACTTAATGTATCACTTCCTACGGACTGTCATTGCAAGGTACGAAGCAATCTCAACCCTAATAATCTCTTATTAATAACAGCATATTAAAAGACCTCACAGGTTTTATAAATCTGTGAGGTCTAGTATTATAAAAGATTAAAAACGCTACTAATACAACACTCTAAACTTAATAGTGCCTTCTATTTTTCTTAATTCTTCTATTACTTCTATATTATATTCTTTGTCTAAATCTGTAATTACATAACCTACTTTTGGATCGGTAGATAAATATTGCCCTGTAATATTTAAGTTGTACTCTGCTAAAACCTTATTAATTTTCGCCATAACACCTGGTACATTTTTATGAATATGTAAAAAACGGTGTGCTTTTGTTTGTCTTGGTAAACGAATATTAGGAAAATTTACAGCGTCTACTGTATTCCCTGAATTAATATATGCCATAATTTTACTTGGCACAAAATCTGCAATATCTCTTTGTGCTTCTTCTGTACTTCCACCAACATGTGGTGTTAAAATTACGTTTGGTAATCCTTTTAATTCTGTAAGAAATTCTCCATTCTTCCTTGGTTCTTCAGGATATACGTCTACCGCGGCACCTGCTAATTTCCCGCTTTTTAAAGCCGCAGCTAAAGCTCCAATATTTACTACAAACCCACGAGAAAGATTCACTAAATGTGCATCATCTTTCATTTGTGAGATTTCTTTTTCACCGAAGAAATTCTTATTCGCAGCATTGTCATCTACATGCAATGTAACTACATCAGAAATTTCTAATAACGCTTCTAAAGTATTCATTTTCGTTGCATTTCCTAATGATAGCTTATCTTCTACGTCATAATAATACACATCCATTCCTAAAGCTTCTGCTAAAACAGACAATTGCTTACCAATATTACCATAACCTACAATTCCTAGTTTTTTACCACGAACCTCTCTAGAACCTTCTGCTGTTTTATTCCATTGTCCGTTGTGAATTTCTGTACTTCTTTGAAAAACACTACGCATTAACATAATAATTTCTCCAATAGCCAGTTCAACCACAGAACGTGTGTTACTATAAGGAGCATTAAAAACAACAACTCCATTTTCTTTACAAGCTTCTAAGTCTATTTGTTTTGTACCAATACAAAATGCACTTACCACCATTAATTTTTCGGCTGCTTCTACTACTTTTCTGGTTACGTTTGTTTTAGAACGAATTCCTAAAACGTGTACCTCTTTTATTTTCTCTATTAATTCGTCTTCAGACAAACTCTTAGAAACTGTTTCTACTGTAAAACCATCTGTAGATAACTTTGTAAAAGCATCTGGATGTACGTTTTCTAGCAATAAAATTTTAATTCTGTTCTTTGGGTATGAAATATTTCTTGGCAAATCGTTTATGTATAAAAATTCATCTAAATTCGGAGCAATATGGTCTGCGTTTTCTGTTGTCTTTATTCTAGAAACATTCTCTGTGTATGCAAAAAAGGTATCTGCTACACCTGCTTCTCGAGTTACATAATCACTATAACCATCTCCAATTACTTGTATTTCTCCTTCTAAATTCATGTCTTTTAAACATTGAATTTTCCCGTTGTGTTTCGACAATGGGTTATTCGCATCGAAGCCAATAATTTTACCGTCTTCTGCAAACTCAAACGTATTTGCGAACACTCTTTCAGAAGGTATATTGTATTCTTCTACAATAGGATCTATAAATTCTTTGAATCCGCAGGAAATAACATAAATATCATTAGCAAAATCTGCAAAAAATTCTTTATTTCTTTCTATGGATTTAGAAACTTGCTTTTTTAAAGCGACTACTAAGTTAGTTAAATCTGCCTTATTCGCTTTTAATAATTGGATTCTTCTTTCTAGAGACTCTGTAAATGAGATTTCACCATCGATTCCTAAATTGGTAATATCTATAATTTCTTGAATTATAGCGTCTTTTTTAGGATTGTCTTTCAAAGTTATTTCCGCCAAAACATCCAGAGCTTCTACCCTTGTTAATGTACTGTCAAAATCGAAAATATAATTTCTTTTAGTGGTAATCATTTTTAAAATCTTAGTTGATTTATTCACTGTAAATCTACAAATATAGTAGGATAACAGAAAGCAAATCTAAAGTTTTATGATATCTTCTAAAATACCTGCCAATAACTTTCAAGTTGACAAAAAACATCTTTAAAATTATCCTAAATTACGGAATCCTAAAAGGAGTAGCCACCAAATTATAGGCAAAGATTCTACCCAAAAAGAGCTATAGTATTTAGATTGATTGATCTTAGACCTCATTAAGAAAACTAAAACCAAAAAAAAGAAAATCATAAACACGTTTTTAGAAAAAGCATTTGTGTTGATTCCGTATTCTATTAACAAGGCAAAAACCATCAACCCTAAACCCAGTCTTTTTGTTTTTTCAATACCAATTTTCTTTGGAATGGTTTGTAAAGAAATAACATCATATTTTACATCTCTAATATCAAAAGGCAAAATTAAAACCACCACAATTAGAAGACGTTGCAATAGCAATAAAATACTATTTAATGAAACTTCTTTACCAGCATCTACACAAGGTATTAAAACCGTAAAACCTGCCCAAACAATTGCTACTACTATTATTTTTAAATAACTCACCTCACGCAAACTCTTATGAAATCCGCTTAAAAAAGGAACTGCATATAAAAGCGTAAGTAGTGTAAAAGGAACCACATAAAGCAACGTTCTACTAGGAATTTGATATGCATAATAACACATTGCTAAAAAGCAAAAAAAAGAAAATACTTGAATTATTTTTAAATTATAGGTTAAACTTCTATGATGCAGTTTTGCAACACCTGCATATTTCACAAAATTATAGCCTGTAATTGTTCCGAAAAAAATAAATAAATCTAAATCTTCATTATAAGGAAGTTCAAAGTATTGTTCCGTTATCCTAACAAACGCATAAACCGCTAAACCTACATGAATACTCGAATTTATGTAAAAATTAAAAAATAACTTTAAAAACCTCATAAAACAAAAATAACATTTCTGTTCATAACATTCATTTTTTGGTTAATAATTAACTTCTTTTTATTCATTTTCAGACAGCAATTAATTTATTTAATTCTTATTTTTGAAAAGTCAAAAATTCTTATTTTTTTTGAAAATATAATAAACAACACTAAATCGATTGAAATAAATCGGTAACAAAACTAAATAAATGAATACAAATTCGTTTCAACGTAGACATATTGGTCCTAATAAAAAGGAACAAGAAAAAATGTTAGCAACTATTAAAGCTAATAACTTAGAGCAATTAATTGATGAAACTGTACCTAACAACATTCTGCTAAAAAAGCCTTTAGATTTAGAACCCGCTATGAGCGAGTACCAGTATTTAGCGCATATAAAAGCACTTTCAGAAAAAAATAAGGTTTTTAAAAGCTATATAGGTTTAGGATACAATGAAGCAATTGTACCAAGTGTAATTCAGCGTAATATTTTAGAAAACCCAGGTTGGTACACAGCATACACACCTTACCAAGCAGAAATTGCACAAGGTAGATTAGAAGCGTTGTTAAATTACCAAACGATGATTTGCGATTTAACAGGAATGGAGCTAGCAAATGCCTCTTTATTAGATGAATCTACCGCTGCTGCAGAAGCAATGGCTTTATTATATGATGTTAGAGAACGTGCAAAGAAAAAAGCAGGTGCTAATAAATTTTTTGTTTCTGATGAAATTTTACCACAAACCTTATCTTTATTACAGACAAGATCAACTCCAATTGGTATTGAGTTAGTCGTTGGAAATCATGAAGATTTTAATTTTGGTGATGAATTTTTCGGAGCAATCTTACAATACCCTGGGAAATTTGGGCAAATTTTTGATTACGAGAAATTTGTTGCAAAAGCAAATGATAACAACATAAAAATAGCGGTTGCAGCCGATATTTTATCCTTAGTACAATTAAAAGCACCAGGAGAATTTGGCGCATCTGTTGTTGTAGGAACTACACAGCGTTTCGGAATCCCTTTAGGTTACGGAGGCCCTCATGCAGCCTATTTTGCAACTAAAGAAGCCTATAAAAGAAGTATTCCAGGAAGAATTATTGGTGTTACCAAAGATACAGATGGAAAGCGTGCTTTAAGAATGGCTTTACAAACCAGAGAACAACACATTAAACGTGAAAGAGCTACTTCTAATATTTGTACTGCGCAGGTTTTATTAGCAGTTATGGCAGGAATGTACGCTGTTTACCACGGTAAAGATGGTCTAGAATTTATTGCAAACAATGTGCATAATCACACAAAATCACTTGCAAATACTCTAGAAAACTTAGGTTTCAAACAATTGAATGCTGCTTATTTTGATACTATTTTGATTGAGGTTGAAGCAGAAAAATTAAGAACAGTTGCAGAAGCAAAAAGCATTAACTTTAATTATGTCGATGCAAACCATGTCTCGATTTCTATTAATGAAACTATTGACTCTACATCTTTAAGAGCAATAATCTCTTGTTTTGAAGAAGCTTTTAATATAGAAAATAAAAAAATAGCTGAAACTACAGAAATTCTTCCGAAAAACGTACAGAGAAATACGTCGTTTTTAGAGAACGAAGTTTTTAACACGTATCAATCTGAAACAGATATGATGCGATATATTAAGAAATTAGAACGCAAAGATTTAGCGTTGAATCATTCTATGATTTCTTTAGGTTCTTGTACAATGAAGCTAAATGCAGCTTCAGAGATGTTACCTTTAAGTAATCCACAATGGGGGAACATTCACCCATTTGTCCCATTAAATCAAGCAGAAGGTTACCAAGAGATTTTAAAAAACCTAGAACATCAATTAAATATTATTACTGGTTTTGCTGGTACTTCTCTGCAACCAAATTCTGGTGCACAAGGTGAATTTGCTGGTTTAATGACTATTAGAGCATATCATCAATCAAATAATGATGCACATAGAAATATTTGCTTGATACCAGCTTCTGCACATGGTACAAACCCTGCTTCAGCAGTTATGGCAGGAATGAAGGTTGTGGTTACCAAAACAGATGAAAGAGGTAATATTGATGTAGAAGATTTGCGTGAAAAAGCAATTTTACACAAAGATAATTTGGCTGCTTTAATGGTAACTTACCCTTCAACTCATGGAGTTTTTGAAAGTGCAATTCAAGAAATTACACAGCTTATTCATGACAATGGCGGACAAGTTTATATGGACGGTGCAAATATGAATGCTCAAGTTGGTTTAACTAACCCTGCAACAATTGGTGCAGATGTTTGTCACTTAAACTTACATAAAACATTCGCTATTCCTCATGGTGGTGGTGGTCCTGGAGTTGGTCCTATTTGTGTTGCACCACAATTAGTTCCTTTTTTACCATCAAATCCTATTATTAAGACAGGAGGAGAAAGTCCAATTTCAGCAATTTCTGCTGCTCCTTGGGGTTCTGCTTTGGTTTGCTTAATTTCTTACGGGTATATTACTATGCTAGGAGCTAAAGGGTTAACAGATTCTACAAAAATGGCAATTTTAAATGCAAACTATATTAAAGAGCGTTTGGGAGAACATTATTCTACTTTATATACAGGAGAAAAAGGTCGTGCAGCGCATGAAATGATTATTGACTGTAGAGACTTTAAACAAAACGGAATTGAAGTTGTAGATATCGCTAAACGTTTGATGGATTATGGTTTCCACTCACCAACAGTTTCTTTTCCAGTTGGTGGAACCATGATGATTGAGCCTACAGAGTCTGAAAGTATCGCTGAATTAGACCGTTTCTGTGATGCAATGATTTCTATTCGTGAAGAAATTAAAAATGCAACAAAAGAGGATGCTAACAATCCTTTAAAAAATGCACCTCACACGCAAGAAATGCTAACTTCTGATGATTGGCAATTGCCTTACTCTAGAAAACAAGCAGCTTTTCCTTTAGAATATATTGCTGACAACAAATTTTGGCCAACGGTAAGAAGAGTCGATGATGCTTTTGGAGACAGAAACTTAATTTGTTCTTGTAACCCAATTGAAGATTATATGTAGTAGTAATTTTTTGCAAATAGATATTTTAAAACCACCTCAAATAGAGGTGGTTTTTTTGCATTATATTTTTATTCAAAAAAAAACAGCCCTTACTTAAAAGTAAGGGCTGTTAGATAATCTATAAAAAATAGTTCTTTTTATTCTGTAACTTCTGTTTCTTTAATTTCAACAACTTCAAGATCAAAGATAAGATCTTTACCAGCTAAAGGATGGTTTCCATCTATAACAATACTTTCATCTTTAACTTCAACAACCATTAAGTTCATTTCTTGACCATCTGGAGATTTAGAAACTAAGCCCATACCAACTTCTGGAGCCATATCTTGAGGAAGTTCAGTTTTCTTCACTTCTTGAATTAAATCTTTATTAACTTCTCCATACGCTTCTTCTTTAACGATTGTGATAGTCTTTTTTTCATTTAATTTCATATCGATTAATCCTTTTTCAAAACCAGGTATTAATCTTCCTTGACCTAAAGTAAATTCGATTGGCTCTTTTCCTTCAGAAGTATCGAAAATTTGTCCATCAGATAATTTACCTGTATAATTTACTTTTACTGTGTTGTTCTCTTTAACTTGACTCATACTATAATTATTTAATTTTAAAAAATACTCTTTGCGTAATTATTACACTGCAAATATTTTAGTTTAAACTTACTTTAACATTAGCCGCCAAAATCAAGCCAAAGAAGTAAAAACCTAGAATAAGAATTTACAATCTTACAAACTAGAAGCGTTTAAAACACAATAAACACGCTGTGATTCTTTGATAGTAACAAAGTATAGCTTTATAAACGAATTCAAAATAATATCAAAAAAAAAATAATACAATCAGTAAATATGTCAGTTGAAATAAAAAAACAGAACCTTTATGTCAAAACTATAAAAAAAAACTCTTCATTTAATTAAAAATTAGTGAACATGAGAAAATTATCGATTTGCGATGATTCTTAATAAAATCAATTTTAAAGAGAATCCGCTTCTTTTAATCTAAATTCGCAGTAATTACATTTTATGATTCAGGAAATTAGAAAATTTGGTTTTATTACAAAAGGAATTGTTTACGCAATTTTAGGTATCCTTACTTTTTTAGCTGCCTTAAATTTAGGTGGAAAAGTATCTGATAAAAATGGAGTAATCTCTTTTTTAGAAAGTCAGGTTTTTGGAAAATTCCTTTTATTAATTGTTGGTTTAGGCATGTTTTCATATTCCGTTTGGCGTTTTTATAAATCTTATTTTGTTATCAAAAAAGGAGCTAATTTTTCTAAATATTTTCTAATGCTCGATTTTTTTATAAGAGGAGTTATATATGGTTCGTTTGCTATCTCTATTTTATATAAAGTTTTTAATCAACCTAAAGAAGGAGTCTCTAAGAAAACTTTAGCTGCAAAAGTTTTACAATTAGAAATTGGTAATTATATTATCTATGTAATTGCTAGTATTATTTTTTTATCTGCTTTAAATCAATTTTACATCGTTTATCAAAAAAAATATTTAAAATACATAGAAAAAAATGCAAACATTAAATCTTTTACTTTTTTGAAAACAACTGGTAAATATGGTATTTTATCTAGAGGAATTTCGTTTTTAATATTTGCATGGTTTATTTTTAAGGCTGCTTCAGAGGAAAATGCAGAAAAAATAAAAGGCACCCAAGAAATGTTTAGCTATTTACACAACCTTAGTTTTGGAAACATTTTAATGGCAATTATGGCATTAGGTTTTCTACTCTATGGTATTTTCCAATACTTTTACGCAAGATATAGTGAGTATTAAAAATTACTGTTTTTTATGTATTTTTGATGTATGAAAAAATTAATTTTATTTATCTTGTTAGGAATTAGTTTTGTTAACTTCTCTCAAAACATACCTAAAGGTTTTGTCTATTTAGATAGTATAGTGCCTTCTATAGAAATTGAATTGCGTTACCTTTCTTCTAATAATTTTATTGGAAAACCTATAGATGGCTACAAAAGCAATTGTATTATAGTATCTTCGGAAGCTGCTAAATTGCTTAAAAAAATTCAACAAGAATTATTAAAAAAAGGTTTAGGTCTTAAAATATTTGATGCATACAGACCACAACAAGCCGTAAATCATTTTGTAAAATGGGCAAAAGTTTTGAATGACACTTTAATGAAGAATCAATACTACCCAAACGTCTCAAAATCGAAACTTTTTAAACAAGGTTATATTGCTTCAAAATCGGGTCATTCTAGAGGAAGTACAGTAGATTTAACAATTATTAATTCTAAAACAGGTAAAGAACTAGACATGGGAAGCTCTTATGATTTCTTCGGAACTCAATCTCATTATTCCTATAAAAATATTTCAAAAAAACAGAAAGAAAATAGAATGTTGCTTCGCAAAATAATGTTAGCAAATAACTTTAAACCATACGAAAATGAATGGTGGCATTTTACTTTAAGAAATGAGCCCTTTAGAAATACTTATTTCAACTTTCTTGTTAATTAATAAGTTTTAACAAAATCTACACATCTTCAATTTAAATCGGCATTATATTTGCTTTAAAATGGTTAGAAATTTATTCTAAATGAAATATAAAATTAAAATTTTCACCTTCATAATTTGCCTTTTATCTACAACAACTTTTGTTGCTCAGTTAGATAAAGGTAATGGTACTAAAGAGAAGGGAAAGATAAAAGCTATTGTTTTTAAGAACTCTAAAGCTGTAGAAAAACCTAATTCTATTGAATTACATGGAAATGACGGTTTTAAAAAAGCGTTTGATAAAGAGCAAGAAAAATTAAAAAAGAGTCAGGAAGAAGAAAAATTAAATAATAAAGGCATCATTACACAGAAACAAATAAGTGAAGCTCGTTTTTTAAAAGCCTTTAAAAAAATAAATGGTCAATATATTTATCCTGTAATAGATCAAGACTTAGGCAGTTTTAGAACAAATTCTGGTAGTGTAAATATTATTTGTAGAGACTTTCAATACCCTGATGGTGATAGAGTTACAATTATGGTAAATGACGTACCCGTTGTAATAAATATTGTTTTAAAACAACAATATCAAAGTTTTACAATTCCTTTAAAAGTAGGTATTAATAAAATTTCGTTTGTAGCATTAAATCAAGGCACTTCTGGTCCTAACACCGCTGCATTTAAAATATACAATGATACCGGCATACTATTATCTTCAAATGAATGGAATTTAGCTACAGATGCGAAGGCTACTTTAGTCATAGCAAAAGACAAATAAACAAGCTACGAAAACGTTAGAGTTAAATTCATAAAATCAAGTTTTTTTATTCTATATAAAACAGTTATTTTTGTATTTGCATTATATAAAAATATCATATATATTTTACATCAAACAATAATCATAAAGAATGAAAAAAATTACCAAACAGACCTATTTAGACTGGTACAAAGACATGCTTTTTTGGCGTAAATTCGAAGACAAATTAGCTTCAGTTTACATTCAACAAAAAGTAAGAGGTTTCTTACATTTATATAATGGTCAAGAAGCAATTTTAGCTGGTGCTCTGCATGCAATGGACTTGTCTAAAGATAAAATGATTACTGCTTACAGAAATCATGTACAACCAATTGGTATGGGTGAAGATCCTAAAAAGGTGATGGCAGAATTGTTTGGAAAAGTAACCGGAACTTCTAAAGGAATGGGTGGTTCTATGCATATTTTTTCTAAAGAATTTGGTTTTTATGGAGGTCATGGAATTGTTGGTGGACAAATACCTCTAGGAGCAGGTATTGCTTTTGGAGATAAATACAAAGGAAGTGATGCTGTAACATTAACTTGTTTTGGTGATGGTGCTGCAAGACAAGGTTCTTTACATGAAGCTTTTAACATGGCAATGTTGTGGAAGTTACCTGTAGTTTTTATTGTTGAAAACAATGGTTACGCAATGGGAACTTCTGTAGAAAGAACAGCAAATCACACCGATATATGGAAACTTGGTTTAGGATATGAAATGCCTTGTGGACCAGTTGACGCAATGAATCCTATAAAGGTTGCTGAAGCAGTAGATGAAGCAATACAGAGAGCAAGACGTGGAGATGGCCCTACTTTTCTAGAAATGAAAACTTACAGATATAGAGGTCATTCAATGTCAGATGCACAACACTACAGAACCAAAGATGAAGTAGAAGAGTACAAAAAAATAGACCCAATAACACAAATTTTAGATGTTATTAAAGAAAACGAATACGCTACAGCAGAAGAAATAGCAGCTATTGATAAAGACGTAAAAGCTAGAGTAAACGAGTGTGAGAAATTCGCAGAAGAATCTCCTTACCCAGAAATTCAACAGATGTATGATATGGTATATGAACAAGAAGATTATCCTTTTATAAGTTAAGATATGGCTACAATTATAAATATGCCCAGATTAAGCGACACCATGGAAGAAGGTGTTGTGGCAAAATGGTTAAAAAATGTTGGAGATAAAATTGAAGAAGGTGATATTCTAGCTGAAATCGAAACTGACAAAGCAACAATGGAATTTGAGTCTTTCCATGAAGGAACTTTATTACATATTGGTATTCAAGAAGGAGAAACTTCTCCGGTTGATGTTTTATTAGCTATTATAGGTGAAGAAGGTGAAGATATCTCTGAAATTCTAAATGGTAGTAAAGAAACTTCTGAAACGGAAACGACAGAAGAAGATGATGTTGAAGAAGAAACTACACCCGAAGAGAATATAGTTGAAATTCCTGATGGAGTTCAAGTAATTACAATGCCTCGTTTAAGTGATACAATGACTGATGGAACTGTGTCTACATGGTTAAAGAAAGTTGGAGATGTTGTTGAGGAAGGTGATATGCTTGCTGAGATTGAGACAGATAAAGCAACTATGGAATTTGAGTGTTTCTATGAAGGAACCATCTTATACATTGGTGTTCAAGAAGGAGAAACTGCGCCTGTAGATAGTTTATTAACTATTATTGGTCCTGCTGGTACGGATGTTTCTGCATTAGTTGCTAATGGTGGTGCTTCTTCAGAAAAGCCTGCTGCTTCAACTTCTGAAAAGAAAGAGGAAAAACCTGTTGCTAAAGCGGAAGAAACAAAATCTTCAAATACAACTACGAATAGTAATGGTGGAAGAATTTTTGCTTCTCCATTAGCTAAGAAAATTGCTTCTGATAAAGGAATTAATTTAGCAGATATTAATGGCTCTGGTGAAAACGGAAGAATCATTAAAAAGGATGTAGAAAACTATACTCCTGCTGCTAAAACTGCCGAAGCTACTACTTCTACCCCTGCTGCTCCCGCTACAAATTTTGTTGCTGCTGGTGAAGAAAAATCTGAAGAAATTAAGAATTCTCAAATGCGTAAAGCAATTGCAAAATCTTTAGGTAATTCTAAATTTTCTGCACCTGATTTCAGCTTAAATATTGAAGTTGACATGGACAATGCAATGGCTTCTAGAAAAACCATAAATGCAATTCCAGAAACTAAAGTATCATTTAACGATTTGGTTGTAAAAGCATGTGCAATGGCACTTAAAAAGCATCCACAAGTTAATACATCTTGGACAGATGCAAACACAATTTATCACAGCCATATTCACGTAGGGGTTGCTGTTGCTGTTGATGATGGGTTATTAGTACCTGTTATTAAGCACACAGATCAATTAAGTTTAACTCAAATTGGTGCAGGTGTTAGAGATTTAGCTGGTAAAGCAAGAAATAAAAAATTAGCTCCTGCAGATATGCAAGGTAGTACTTTTACTGTTTCTAACTTAGGTATGTTTGGTATCGAAAATTTTAATTCTATAATCAATCAACCTAACTCAGCTATTTTATCTGTTGGTGCAATAGTTGAAAAACCAGTTGTTAAAGACGGACAAATAGTTGTTGGTAATACTATGAAATTGACTTTAACTTGCGACCATAGAACTGTAGATGGTGCTGTTGGAGCTCAATTTTTACAAACTTTAAAAACGTTTATAGAAAACCCAGTTACAATGTTAGCTTAGGCTTTTTAAAACTATATTTTATAAAAAAGCTCGCAGTTTGCGAGCTTTTTTTTATATACTTATTTTAGATGGAAAAATTAGAAGAAAAATTAAAAAATCCCGTTTGGTATTCCTTAAACGAAACGCATCATAAATCTTTAATAACATATGACGGTGTTCAATTTTACAAACCAGATATTTGCATATTTGGAGCCTTCTTTGACGAAACAAAAACGGAAAATGCATTGAATGAATATGCTAAAATAGCAGAAAGTTTTTTTTTGGTTTCAGAAAAACAAAATCCGATTATAGATACAAATCATGTTGTTCTTGAGAGGAAAATTGATGGTTGTCAAATGGTATTAGAAAAGTTAGTAGACGTAGAAAACACAGAAGATATTGTTCTATTAACAGAAAAGTATATAGATGAAGTCTATGATTTAATTTGGTTAGTGATGCCAGGTTTTTATCAGAGAAAATCTTTTTATATGGGAAAATTCTATGGTATTTTTAAAGAAAACAAATTGGTATCAATTACAGGTCAAAGAATGCAAACGAACGATTTTATAGAAATAAGCTCGGTTGTTACACATCCTGATTATACCAAAAGAGGGTATGCTAAACAATTGATTTCTTATGTAACTAAAGATATTTTAAAAGAAAAAAAGCTTCCAATTTTACATACTAACAAAGGAAATCCTGCAATCCCTCTTTATAAAAAATTAGGCTATAAATTAACGAGAGATATGAATTGGTGGTTATTCCGTAGAAAATAATAAACCAATGTAATGCATAAAAAATGCTTTGAGGAAAACTCAAAGCATTTTTTGTTTAAAATAATAATTCTTTACAATTACATTTTAGTTGTGGTACTTTTTGTAGAAATCTTAATATCTGCTCCGTTTGCACTTAAAGCCATTTCTGTATTTGCAGTATCCTGAATCCCTGTTTTAACATCAACTATTAAATTTCCTTTTACATCTCCAGTTCCCATACCGGAAACAGCTCCAATAACATCAATATAAACCTTTCCATTCTCTATTTTAGAAATAGTGTATGTTGTTTTAACCTCCATTCCTTGTTCATTCGTTTCATCTGTCCATGAAGAACCAACAGAAACTTTCTCTTTTGGGTATTTTACACCCTTAACTTGTTTTGTAAACTGATCCATAGCAGGTGTAGATGGTTCAACTTTAGTTTCTAAAATTTCGCCTTCTGTAGACATTTTAGAAATAATAGTAGCTTTCATCATTGGGTCAAACTGCTGTTTCATCATTTTACCCATTTGATCTAAATCCTCCTCTTTCATTGATGAATTAAAACTCATAGCCATACCTCCTTGAAGCATATTCATATCTATAGCTTTAATTTTAGATTCTGTAGTAATAACATCTCCTTCTTTACCTGTTACAACCATATCCATAGTCATTTTCATGTCTACACCACCTTGAGCCCCCATGTCTTGAGAGACATCTAACTTCACTGATAAAACATCCCCTTTGCTGTAATTAGCTCTTAATAATACAGATTCTTGTGCAGTAACAGTAAGTGTTGTTGCTAACACAAATAAGAATAACAATTTTTTCATTTTTTTTTGTTTTATATTTATAATTATTTTTAGAAGACGAATATAGTATTTTTTACAAAAAACGCTCACAAATTGTGAGCGTTTTTAAATCTATTTATAATTTACTATTTAAAACTCTTGGTTCATATCCCAAGCTTCTAAAGTTTCTTTTAAGGTTTTTATAAACATTCCTCCTAAAGCACCATTTACAACTCTATGATCATACGAATGAGAAACAAACATCTTTTGTCTAATTCCTATAAAATCCCCATCTGGTGTTTCTATAACCGCAGGAACTTTCCTGATAGCTCCTAATGCTAAAATTGCAACTTGTGGCTGGTTTATAATTGGTGTCCCCATTACAGAACCAAAACTACCAACGTTAGTTACTGTATAAGTTCCTCCTTGAATTTCATCTGGTTTTAATTGATTGTTTCTTGCTCTTCCTGCTAAATCATTTACAGATTTTGTCATTCCAACAAGATTTAACAAATCTGCATTTTTAATAACAGGTACAATTAAATTTCCATCAGGTAGAGCTGCAGCCATACCTAAATTAATATTTTTTCTTTTAATGATAGTATCGCCATCTATAGCAATGTTAATCATTGGATATTTTTTTATTGTAGATGCAACAGCATGCATTAAAATTGGCGTAAAAGTTAATTTTTCTCCTTCTCTTTTCAAGAAAGCATCTTTCACTTTTGTTCTCCATTTTACAATATTGGTAACATCAATTTCTATAAAAGACTGTACATGCGCAGAAGTTTGCACAGAATTAACCATATGTTTAGAAATTAGTTTCCCCATTCTAGACATTTCAATTACCTCATCTTCTCCGTTTACAGAAACAGGTGAAGCTTTTTGTACTTCTTTTTGAATTGGTTTTGAAACCTTCTCTTCAACTACTTTTGTTGCTTGAGGTTTAGATATAGGCTTCCCATTTTCGATATATGATAAAATATCTTCTTTATTCACTCTGCCATCTTTACCAGAACCAGAAATATTTTCTAATTCTTCCATAGAAATATTTTCTTTTTGCGCAATGTTTCTAACTAATGGAGAGTAAAATTTACCAGAATCTGAAGTTTTTGAAATTGGTGAAGCAATAACTTCTACCGCTTTTTCAATTGTTTTTTCAACAGCAGAAACATTAGATTTCTCTTCTCCTTTTGAAGTTTCATTTTTTGATGGCTTAGAAACCGTTGTTTCACCACCTTCTGTCTCAATTACAGCAATAGTTTCTCCTACAGCAACAACATCATCTTTTTGATACAAAATTTCTACCAAAGTTCCTTCTACTTCACTAGGAACCTCAGAATCTACCTTATCTGTAGCTATTTCTACAACAGCTTCATCTAATTCAATGGTATCTCCTACTTCTTTTAACCAAGAAGTTATCGTTGCTTCTGCAACACTTTCACCCATTTTTGGTAACTTTAATTCAAACCTTGCCATTTCTATCTGATTTTAGAGATTGCAAAAGTACTAAAAACGGATGATTTTTCACTCATATTATGAGTGAAAAATAATCATAAAGTTTTATAAGGATTAAACTATTCGCAAAATAAAAAGATAAAAACGAATTAAATTAAATATAATTCTATTTTTAGCTAAAATTTTATTGATTTAATAACAAAATAACTAATTATTATTTTTCAACCTTCTTTTGGCCTTTTCTAATTCCTTTTTCGCTTTCTCTAGTTCTCTCTCCGCTATTTTAAACGCTCTTTCTGCATCCTTTTTTCCCTCTTCTTTAGAATCTGTTCCAGAAATAGCTTCTTTTAACGAAGCTCCTAATTCTTCCATCATAACAACAGTATTAGAATTTGCAAACTCTTTATCAACATAAATCTTCAAGGTATTATCTGTCAACTTACAATCATACAGTTTATCACCGTTTTCATTTTTTATCCATCTATAAACATCTCCAAAAATTGTTAACCCTGTATCTCCTAATTTATCAACTAACATTTTTTTGATGTTTCCTGTTTTACTTTCATGAAACCTTGCCGAAAACTTATATATATCATCATTCCTTTTTATTGATACTGATGAATTATCTGCTTTGTCATCAGTATCAAAATTTATTGAATACGTATTACTTTTTGTTGTTGAAGAAGTTCTTTGCGCGAATAAACTACTCATTAAAAATAAACTGATTGCTGTGGTTAAAAATACTTTTATCATACTATTGTTTTTTAAATTATGTGACAAATGTAAATTCAAAAAATAATTAGACAATAGAAAAACAATCTGTTAACCCAGCTTTAACGTTAACAAAAGAAGCATTAACCAACCTTAAATTCTAAGCCAACTCCGCGGATACTTTCTATAGAAATTGAGGTATCTTCTTTAAAATATTTACGAATTCTACTTATAAAAACATCCATACTTCTTCCTGAAAAGAAATCATCATTCTCCCAAACTGCTTTTAAAATTTCCTCTCTTTTTAAAAGTTGATTTTTATGTTGTACTAAAAACTGAATTAATTCTCCCTCTTTCTCTGTTAGTTGTTGTAAATTTTGATTGATTTTTAATTCTAAACGTCTTGTATTAAACTCATAATTCCCTATAGAAATAATTTCATATGTAAAGGTTATTACTGAAGTTTTTTGAGTTCGCTTTAGAATATTATTTAATCTTAAAACCAATTCATCTGCTTCAAATGGTTTTACAACATAATCGTCTGCGCCTAGTTTTAACCCTTTTAGTTTATCTACTTTCATTTTTCTAGCAGTCAAAAAAATAAAAGGAACTTCAGGATTTATTTCTATAATTTTTTCAGCCAAAGAAAAACCATCTAATTTTGGCATCATTACATCTAAAACGCAAATATTAAAACCTCCTTTTTTAAATGAAGTAAAAGCTTCTTCACCATCTTTTGCCCATTCAACTGTAAACCCAGACATTTCTAAATATTGTTTTAGAATGCTGCCAAAATCTACATCATCTTCTGCTAATAAAATATGTTTTTGAATAGACATTCATTTTAGTTTAATGGAATTTCAATCGTAAAACTTGTTCCTTTTCCTACTTCGCTTTCAACAGAAATTATTCCGTTATGCGCTTTTATAATTTGATTTGTATAATACAAACCAAGCCCTAGCCCTTTTACATTATGGACTTCCTTGTTACCAACTCTGTAAAATTTATCGAATAAAAATGGTTGTTCTTTTTTCGGTATTCCAATTCCGTTATCAGAAATTAAAATTATAAAATTCTCATCCGTTTTAGAAAAAATATTGATTTCTAAATGCTCTTTTCCATATTTAACTGCATTTTCTAATATATTTAATAGGGCAGTTGTAAAATAAAATTTATCAATAAAAATTTCTTGATTAATATTAATGCTCTTATGGAACTTTATACTTTTAGAATCTAAAGAAAGTTGAAAATCTGCAACAATCAAATTCAAATATTTTTTACTATTTACCAATTCTTTTTGAAGCTGAATCTCTTGATAACCTAAAGAATTATTCAGTACCTGGTCAATCAATTTCTGCAAGCGAATATTCTGTCTTTCTATTGTATTTACAGTATTCTCAAAAATTCCTTGTTTAGATATAATTTCTTTTGTCTTCAACATCTTTGTAGCTAAAGTTAATGTAGCTAGAGGTGTTTTTAGTTCGTGTGTAATGTTGTTTACAAAATCGGTTTTTATATCTGCAATTTTCTTCTGAGTTATTAAATTTTTAATGGAGTAATATAACAAGCCGAAAACTAATAAAAAGATAAAAACGGAAAGAATTAACAAACTGGTCATCTTACGTAATACAATTTTCTCCCAGCCTTCAATATTCATTCGATCTTCAGTTTCGAATTGTAAATTAAAAGTGATTGACTTTTCTTTTCCGTTAACCAGACGTTGAAAATTATGATCCGTCATCCATAAAGAGTTACTAACCTTATGGCCTTCTTTTATTGAAAATTCTTCTCCTAGTAAACGAAAGGAAGACTTCAATTTTGAATTAAAAATGGTATCATTTCTAATACTATCTAAAAGAATAATTGTCTTTACTTGTTTCTGAAATTTTAAGTTATAACCTATATTTTTATTTAATAATTCTTTGTTATAATTTTTAATGTAGGTATCATTAATAGAATCTGTAATAGAATTCAATTTTTCTAAAACAGTTGATTTAGAAATTTTTTTAACGTAATAATCTGCAATAATATTTAGAAAATGATCTTGCCAAACATCATTCATTTTATCTAAACTTGGAGAAAAATCATCTAATCTTGAAATAGCTTTTCTCGTTTCAGAGATAAAGACATCTTTTTTTTGTTTATAGGTATTATTAATTAAATACCCCTGAATTAGAGATAAAGCTAGCAATCCTAAAATTGATGCAATTATAAGAAGTCTAATTTTTTTGAGCATTATCAAAAGTAAGAAATTGACACTATTATTATTAAAAATAATGGTCATTAACTTTCCATTAACCTAAAAAAGCACAAAACCGAATTAGTCTTGTGCTTTTTTATTTCTTAAACCCAATCTTTAGGCTTCATTAAAACTTCTAATAATTTAGCTTCTTCAGAACCTTCATCTGGCTGATGATTGTATTTCCACTGCACAATTGGCGGTAAACTCATTAGAATACTTTCTATTCTTCCGTTTGTTTTTAACCCGAACAAAGTACCTCTGTCATGTACTAAATTAAATTCTACATAACGACCTCTTCTTATTTCTTGCCAATCTTTGTGCTCTTTTGTAAATTCAATTACTTTTCTCTTTTCTACAATAGGAACATAGCTTTCTAAGAAACTATTACCAACTTCTGTTACAAAATTGAATCTGTCTTCTATCGAAAAACCTTCTGTTTCTTTTTGATAATCGAAAAATAAACCTCCAATTCCACGGGCTTCATTTCTGTGTGAATTCCAAAAATATTCATCACAAACTTTTTTAAACTTCGGATAAAAATCTACATTATGTTTATCGCATGCAGATTTACAAACCGTGTGAAAATGAACTGCATCTTCTTCAAATAAATAATAAGGTGTTAAATCTTGCCCGCCACCAAACCATTGTGTTACAATATTACCTACTTCATCATACATTTCGAAATAACGCCAATTTGCATGCACCGTTGGTACAAAAGGGTTTGTTGGATGTAAAACCAAACTTAAACCACAGGCAAAGAAATTTCCTTCTTTTACCTTAAACTGATTTCTTAAGACTTCTGGTAATTCTCCATGAACTGCAGAAATATTTACACCTCCTTTTTCAAATATATTTCCATTTTCAATTACTCGAGTTCTTCCTCCTCCGCCTTCTTCTCTCTCCCAAATATCTTCTTCAAATTTTGCAAGTCCATCAACTTTCTCTAGCTTCGAGGTAATTGTGTCTTGTAAATTCTCTATGTATTTATAAAACTTATCTTTCATTTTCTTTATTTAATAAGGCTACTGTTTTTACTGATGCAGCTGTTACAGAAAGTGGTAAAACGATAATAATTCCCATAACCGGAATTAACAAACACAGCATAAAAACAATTCCATTTCCTATTGAAATGCCTTTATTTTTGCTAACAAAATTAAGACTCTCTTTATAATTAAAGTGTCTTTCTAACGTATAATCCATATTACCAAAACCGGCATAATACGCTTGTACTAAAAATAGTAAGATTGTAGAAAAAATATTTACTACAGGAATGAATTTAAGCAGTAAAATAGGAATTGTAATTAGAAGTTCTTTTCCTAAATTTCTAATATTAATTCGAATTCCTCGCCATAATTGTTCTTGAAAACTCGTTTTTCGATGTTGATGTTTTACATCTCCATTAATATGAATTTCTATTTTTTCTGAAACAGCACTCATAAACGGTGCTGATAATGCCAAAACAATATGTTTGTAAAGAATTAGACCTATTACTAAAACAAAGATTGCTCCTATAACCGAAGTGAATGTAGTAAATGCTTCTTTACCCCAATCCCAAATCCATATTTTTGCTAAAAAATAACCAATATTATCTGATAATCCATAGGCAAAAAAACCAATAATAGTTGCTGTTAAAATGCTAATTACTATTGGAATTACAAAATATCTCCAGAGTTTAAGTTTAGAGATTAAACTAAACGAACCTGAATATGCTGTTATTCCTGAAAGTATATTTTTAATCATTAGCCTTGGTTTGCGTTAGCGATTGAAGTGGCATCCTTTTTGTTTTTCACAAAAAGATATAACGAAAAGCGCGACTTTATGCTGATTTTTTTCAGCATAAAGTAACGCCCAAATTATGTACTTAAATCATCGTTTTATTACAATATGATGCACTCTCAAAGTCTCTAACATTCATAGAAATAACGGGTACTTCTGGAAACAAGGTGGTTAAAGTAGCTACAATTGCGTAAGAAAGATCTGATTTTTGCTCACCAGTTCTTCCTTCCATTATATTTCCAAAAACATGAATAAAATCTGCTGCTTCACTTTGTACCAATGAATGTTTAAACGGATTTAAGCGTACCTTAATATCATCTCTATCAAATAAACCCGTAGAAAAAGCCGTTTCAAAAACGGCTTCTAAAACTTTTCTTGGTTCTCGTAATTCTAAAATGTTTTCTGAACAATCTAAAATAAAATGTGGCATTTTTTAATTTGCTTTATATTCTTTTACAGCATCAATAAATGCTTTTGCGTTTTCTAACGGAATGTTTGGTAAAATACCATGCCCTAGATTTACAACTAATCTATCTTTACCAAATTCATTAATCATTTGATGCACCATTTTTTTGATAACTGCTGGCGGAGAAAACAATCTTGTTGGATCGAAATTACCTTGTAATGTAATTTTTCCTCCAGATAAATAACGTGCATTTCTTGGTGAACAAGTCCAATCTACACCTAATGCAGAAGCACCAGATTTAGACATTTCATCTAAGGCAAACCAACAACCTTTACCAAATGCAATAACAGGCGTTTCGTCTTTTAAAGCATCTATAATTTGTTGCATATATTGCCAAGAGAATTCTTGATAATCTACTGGAGATAACATTCCGCCCCAAGAATCAAAAACCTGAACTGCATCTACACCTGCTTTTACTTTTGCTTTTAAATATGCAATTGTAGTATCTGTAATTTTTTGTAATAATGAATGTGCAACCACAGGGTTTGTAAAGCACAATTCTTTTGCTTTGTCAAAGTTTTTAGAACCTTGCCCTTGTACACAATAACATAAGATTGTCCAAGGTGAACCTGCAAAACCAATTAAAGGCACTTCATCATTCAATTTTTCTTTGGTAACTTTAATCGCTTCCATTACGTAGCCTAAAGCTTCATTTACATCTGGAACGATTACACTATCTAAATCTTTTTGAGTACGAATTGGGTTTGGCAAATAAGGACCAAAATCTGGTTTCATTTGTACCTCAATATTCATTGCTTGAGGAATTACCAAAATATCTGAAAACAAAATTGCAGCATCCATTCCGTATCTACGAATTGGTTGCACTGTAATTTCTGATGCTAATTCTGGAGTTTGACAACGGGTAAAGAAATCGTATTTCTTTTTGATTACCTGAAATTCTGGTAAATATCTTCCTGCCTGACGCATCATCCAAACCGGTGGTCTGTCTACTGTTTCTCCTTTTAATGCTCTTAAAAATAAATCGTTTTTTATCATGATTTCTATAGCTCTATAAATTTTACTTCCTTCTTTGTCTTGTTAATTTTTACTATATGATAAGGCTGTATAATTCCCATAGTAACCATATCCGTTGGTTTTGGTGATGTAGAACTCACTTTAATTAAAAAAGTTTCTCCTTCCTTTACAGCTTCAACAATTTCAACTGAAAACCCACCTGTATTTCTAACTTTATCAACAACTACAACAATCATTTCTTTTGAAAAATCAATAGCATTTTCAAATGTTTCCGAAACTTTATTAGCACTGTCTAGTTTTAATAAAAATGATTTCCATTCAACTTGAGAAGAAATAACAATATTTTCTTTTTTAAACCCCTCATCTCCGGCTCCAAATAAATTTCCTTTTGAAAGAGAAGTGAAACCTCCTTCTTCATTTTTAGGACAAGCTGTTAACAATAAACTAAAAATAATTGTAATAAATAGTTTCATAATTTACATTTTTGAAATAGCCAACATCCCTTTATCAACTGCGTTTGCTATTTTTTGAATATCCTTGTCTGTTAAAGCAGACGATAAAAACCATGCTTCAAATTGACTTGGAGGTAAGAAAACTCCGTTTTTGATCATTTCCCAAAAGAAAACAGCAAATTTTTCTGTGTCTGAAGTTTGAGCTTCTTCAAAATTTGTTACGTTTGTTTTTGTAAAAAAAGGATTTAACATAGAACCGAATCGATTTACAGTTACATCTACATTGTATTTTTTAGCAGTTTCTAATAAAATCACTTCTAAAATACTTCCTATTTCTTCAAACTTTTTATAAGGATTTTGCTTTTTCAATTCTGTTAAAGTAGCAATTCCTCCTGCCATAGCAATCGGGTTTCCACTTAACGTTCCTGCCTGATACATGCCACCTAAAGGCGCAACTTCTTGCATTATTTCATTTCTTGCTCCATAAGCTCCTACTGGGAAACCTCCTCCAATTACTTTCCCTAAACATGTAATATCTGCTTCTACACCTAATAATTCTTGTGCTCCACCAAACTTAGAACGGAAACCTGTCATTACTTCATCAACAATTAATAAAGCTCCTTTTGAGGCTAAATATTCTTTTAATTCTACCAAGAAATTATCTTTCGGAATTACAACGCCCATATTACCACAAATAGGCTCTAAAATTACAGCAGCAATATCATCATGTTCTTCAAAGTGTTTTTTTACACTTTCTAAATCATTATATTTAGAAATTAGCGTATTTTTTACTGCTCCTTCAGGAACTCCTTTAGAACCAGGCATACTTAATGTTGCCAAACCAGAACCTGCAGCAACTAATAATGAATCTTGATGCCCATGGTAACAACCAGAAAATTTAATAATTTTATCTTTTCCTGTAAATGCTCTTGCCAAACGAACACCACTTATAACAGCTTCTGTTCCAGAATTCACAAAACGGACTTTATCCATTCCTGGAAAAGCATCACAAACAATTTTCGCTAATTTAATTTCGTTTTCTGTGGAAGCTCCAAAAGAATAGCCATTTTTCAATGCCTTTTCAACTCCTTTTTGTACTTTTTTATGACGATGCCCTAAAATCATTGGTCCGTAAGAAAGTACTAAATCTACAAATTCGTTTCCATCAACATCTGTAATTTTTGTTCCTTTTGCTTTTTTGATAAACAACGGATTTCCACCAACTGATGAAAAAGCTCTTACCGGAGAATTTACTGCCCCAACAAGATGTACCAATCCTTTTCTATATAATTTTTCTGATTTTTTGAATTTCATGTTTTCTATACTTTTTGTGATTACGAACGTAGTGAAGCAATCTGTTTATTAATTAAGAGATTACTTCGTCGTAATGACGTTATTTCTTCAATAATACTTTCGCTGCTTCCTTAGCAAAATATGTAATAATAATATCTGCTCCTGCTCTTTTCATAGACAGTAAACTTTCCATCATTACTTTTTCGCCATCAATCCAACCTTTTTCTGCTGCGGCTTTTACCATTGCATATTCTCCACTTACATTATAACATGCAATCGGACGATCGAAATTGTTTTTTAAATCTCTAATAATATCTAAATAAGACAATGCTGGTTTTACCATTAAAATATCGGCTCCTTCTTGATCATCAAAAGTAGCTTCACGCATTCCTTCATCTCTATTTGATGGATCCATTTGGTACGTTCTTCTGTCTCCAAATGTTGGCGCAGAATCTGCGGCCTCTCTAAAAGGACCGTAAAAAGCAGATGCATATTTAACAGAATACGCCATAATTGGCAAGTTTGTAAAACCTGTATTGTCTAAAGATTCACGAACCATAGCTATCGTACCATCCATCATTCCTGATGGCGCAACCATATCTACTCCTGCTTTTGCATGCGAGATAACTTGTTTTGCTAGATTTACTAAAGTTGCATCGTTATCAACATCATTGTCATGAATAATTCCGCAATGCCCATGAGAAGTGTACTCGCAAAAACAAACGTCTGTAATTACGTATAAGCTCGGATAATTTTTCTTGATAAAACGAATTGCTTGTTGCATAATTCCGTTATCATTCCAAGTTTCTGTTCCTTCATCATCTTTCTGAGAAGGAATTCCGAATAATAAAACTGCAGGAATTTCTAAAGAAACAACTTCATCTAATTCTTTAGAAATTCGATCTAAAGAAAAACGTTTGATTCCTGGCATCGAAACAATTTCTGTTTCTATATTTTCTCCTTCTTCAATAAAAAGCGGATATACAAAATCATCTACAGAAAGTTTTGTCTCTCTAACTAATCTTCTAATTCCTTCTAATTTTCTTAATCTTCTTGTACGAAACATAAAAATTTATTTCTTTGTTTCATTACGAGCTAAGAGAAGTAATCTGCTTCTTAATCCTGAGATTGCTTCGTCATTTTTCCTCGCAATGACGTTTGCTATTTTGAATAATATGTGTTTACTAATTCTAAAACACTTTCTACATCTGGTATATTTGCAACTTCAACTTTATCGAAATGCTTTCTTGCTTCTACAGCTGTAGTTTCTCCTATACAGAAAGCAACTTTGTCTTTTGTATTTTCTTCTAAATAGCTTTCAATTCCTGAAGGACTATAAAACAAAACACCTGTAACTTCTGCATCAATTTTCACAGGATTCAACATTGTTTTATATGCTTCAATTTCATTTACAACAATTTCATGTGCTTGTAAATACGTTGGAAAAACATCTAATCTTACATCACTACAGAAATAAGAGACTTCTTTAATTTCTGTTTCTTTTGAAATATATTCTGCTAGTTTCAATGCATTTTTAGCTACATGTGTAACTTTCCCAATTCTATTTTCAATAAGTTTTTTAGTTCTTCTACCAACACAAAAGATGTTTTTAAAATTAATTTCGTCTTTTGTAAAAGAGTTTAAAATTGCCTCTACCCCATTCTGACTTGTAATCACCACATTTTCATGCTGGCTCTTCATCACTTTAGCTGGTATTCTATTGAAACGCATTTTAATAAAATCACTATCTTTTATACCAATGGCAGAAGACAATGTTTCTTTTTGAAGTTCAGAAAGTTTCTTTGTAGAATAAACTGAAGCAATCTTAGCTTCGCTTTCTTCATCTTCTTGCATTAACTCTTTTCCACCTCTATTAATTACATAATCGGCACAATCTTTGGCTAAAAATTTATGGCTTCCTAATTTTGCAGTTTTTTCTACTGTAATTTTTTTAGAACCGTCTTTTTTCAATAAAACCCCTTTGAAGTTTACCTCTTCAGTTCTTGCATCAACATAAGCTAAAGCACCAATTGGCGCTGTACAACCACCTTCTAACAATCTTAAAAACTCACGTTCTACACCAACACAAACTTTAGTTTCATGATGATTTAATTGTTCACAAGCATCTAATACATAGTCATCTTTTTCTAAAGCTGCCACCATAATTGCACCTTGTGCTGGCGCAGGAATCATCCAAGTTAAAGGAATAGCCTCTGCATCTCTTAATTCTAATCTTTCTAAACCTGCAGCAGCAAATAATGCTCCATTCCAAGTTTCACTATTATCTAGTTTTTCTAAACGAGTAATTACATTTCCTCTTAAACCCTCTACTTTATGCGTTGGATAACGGTTTAACCATTGTGCTTTTCTTCGTAAACTGCCCGTTGCAATAATTCCGTTTGGTTGTCCGAAAAACTCTTCTGTATCTTTTAAAACCAACAAATCGATATAATCTGCACGTTTTAGAACAGCTGCTTGCACAATACCTTCTGGTAAAGCTGTTGGTACATCTTTCATAGAATGTACAGCAATATCAATATCGCCGTTTAACATTGCTAGGTCTAAGTTTTTTGTAAAAACTCCTGTAACCCCTAATTCGTATAACGGTTTATCTAAAACGATATCTCCTAAAGATTTTATAGGAATTATAACAGATTCATAACCTAATTCTGCTAATTCTTTAGACACTTTATTAGCCTGCCAAAGCGCCAATTGGCTATCGCGAGTACCTATTCTTATTATTTTTTGCATGGAGTTTTAATTATGATTGAAACACTTTCTGAATGACTTCTATACTTTCTGAAACAGAAGTATCTTCATCTTTTAAGTGTTTAACAAACTGTGTGGTAATTTTTTGAATAAAACGTGAAGTTAAGATTTCTGCTTGATTTTCATCGAAGTTACTAATTTTCTTTTTCTGAAAATTAATTTCATCGTTTTTAATAGTTTCTAAAGATAACTTTAGGGCAGCAATTGCTGGTGTAAATCTTCTGTGATTTAACCAACTATTAAATTCTTCTTTATGTGTTTCTATAATTTGTTTTGCAAACGGAATTTCTTGCTGACGAACGGCTAGCGTTTCGTCTGTAATTTTAGAAAGTTCATCTACATTTACTAAAGAAATTCCTTTTAAACTAGACACCTCTTTTGCCACATTTTCTGGCATCGATAAATCTAAAATTAAAATTTCTTTACCTTCTGAAACGTGTTCTTTTGTTATTGTTGGCTTGTCTGAACCTGTAGAAACTATTAAAACATCTGCTTTAGAAACTTCTTCATGTAAATTCTCTATTTCAGATTTGCGAATAGAATTATGTTCTTGTACAAACGCTATTGCTTTTTCTTCAGTTCTATTAATTAAACAAACTTGTTTGTTTTGCGTATATTCTGATAAATTTTTACAGGTATGTTTTCCCATTTTACCTAAACCAAAAACAAGAATATTTTTAGAATTATAATCTGGTAAATTTTTAATAATGTATTGAACAGCTGCATAAGAAACAGAAGTTGTACCCGAGCTTAATTTTGTATCATTCTTAACACGTTTACTTGCCTGTAAAACACAGTTTACCAAACGTTCTACGTAAGAATTTGTAGTTTTTAATTCTTTTGCTAATTTAAAAGACTGTCTTAATTGACCAACAATTTCATAATCTCCTAAAATTTGACTTTCTAATCCTGTGCCAATTCTAAATAAATGACTAATTGCTTCTTGGTCTTTATTTATATTACAAATAGCATTGAATTCCTTTACGGTACCTTCAGAAAAATCGCATAGTAATTCTATTAATAAACAAGGACGATTTGCAAAACCAAAAATCTCTGTTCTGTTGCATGTAGAAATTATAAAAATGGAAGTAACCCCTCTTTCTTTAGCTGCATTTAATAGTGCGATTTGATTTTCTTTAGATACAGAAAATTTACCGCGCATTTCTGCGTCTGCTTTTTTATAACTTACCCCAATATTGTAAAAGTGCTCTTGGCCTAGTTCTTTCATAAATCTTTAAAAGATGCCACAAAAGTAAAAACTTCATTAAGATAAAAATGTCGCTCAAAGAACTTTTAATAACGTTGTATGTTTTTTCTTTATTTTTTTTTGATAAAACTTCTAAAAACCCTTATTTTTGTAACGTAAACAAGGTTTTAGATTATTTTTATATAGAATGATTCTAAATAAAAGATCTTCAAAAATTAAGAAAAGTATGTTTAAAAATGTCGGAGAAAGTTCTTTTGATGAAATCACTTTAGAGAAAGGGTTTTATGTACTTCATTTTCAGAACGAAAGCAAAGAGGTTGTTAATTTTGAAAGAGAAATTGACAGTAGATTTATTCAAATGCACTTCTGTTTGCGCGGTAATTCTAAATTTCTATTTAATACTGGAGATTATTCTTTTGATGTTTTAGATAATAGATCTATTTTATTGTACAATCCGCAGAGAACATTACCAATTAATTTAGCAATTCAACCTAAAACAACCCTAGTTTCTTTATTAATTTCTATTGAAAAATTTCACTCATTATTTTCTAAAGAATCTGGTTACATCCCTTTTTTAAGTGATGAAAACAGTAACAGAAAATTTTATGACGATACAGAGATAAAACCAACAGTTGGCATTGTTTTACAACAAATAATTAACTCTAATATAAATAGCTCTATTAGAGAACTTTATGTTAAAGGAAAAATTTACGAATTGTTAAGTCTTCATTTTCATAAAGACGAAAATATCGATGCAGAATATTGCCCTTTTTTAGTAGATGAACAAAATGTATTGAAAATTAGAAAAGCAAAAGAGATTATAATTTCTAGAATGTCGGAACCACCAAGCTTGCAAGAATTAGCTGCAGAGATTGGTTTAAACTTAAAAAAATTAAAGGAAGGTTTTAAACAAATTTACGGTGACACTGTTTATAGTTTTTTGTTTGATTATAAAATGGAACATGCCCGTAAACTATTGGAAAGTAATCAATATAATGTAAATGAAGTTGGCTTACAAGTTGGCTACAGCACTGCGAGTCATTTTATTGCAGCTTTTAAAAAGAAGTTTGGCACAACGCCAAAGAAATATGTAATGAGTTTAAATAAATAAGTAAAATAAAAACTTATAAAAAAGACAAATTAAACTTTAAAATCTTGAAACTAAATTAACTTGGAGCAACTAACACATTACGACATAGAAAACAATCAAAAACAGTTTCCAATAACAATTGTTTGTGATGCCATTAGAACTCCAGAAAACATAGGAATGTGTTTTCGTATTTCAGAAAGCTTTGGAGTCGCTAAAATTTATTTCCACGAAATCTCACCTTCCATAGAAAATAGGATTGTAAAAAAAACGGCTAGAAATACCGTAAATCAGATTGAACATGCATCTTATCATAATTTTGATGCACTTATAAGCCAACTAAAAGCAGAAGGCAACACAATAATTGGCATAGAAATTACTGATAAAAGCATAAATATTCAAGATTTTAATTTTAAAAATCATGAAAAAATCGTACTACTTTTGGGTAGCGAAAGAAATGGAATTGAAAACATAGAATTGGTTAACGAAACTGTTGCAATACCAATGTTTGGACGAAATTCTAGTATGAATGTTATTCATAGTTTGGCAATTACATTGTACGAAGTTACCAATCAATTAAATAGGTAAGTTAAAATTAAAAAAAACATCAATAAAAAAATTCAATTTTTCAACTTTAAGTAAATGAAAGGAATATTACTAAACAATTTAGGATCGCCAGATTCTACAGACACAAAAGACGTGAAAAAATATTTAGGTGAGTTCTTAATGGACGAGCGTGTAATAGACATTCCGTTTTGGAAACGTTGGATACTAATTAAAGGAATCATCTTAAATGTAAGACCTAAAAAATCGGGTGCTGCTTACAAGAAAATTTGGTGGAAAGAAGGTTCTCCTTTAGTTGTTATCTCAGAAAGGTTTGCGAAAAAAGTATCCAAAAAAGTAGACATTCCAGTTGAATTAGCAATGCGTTACGGGTCTATGTCTATGGAAAAAGGAATTAAAAATCTTGTAGATAAAGGTGTAACAGAAATAATGTTAGTTCCTCTATACCCTCATTACGCCATGTCTTCTTTTGAAACTGTTGTTGTTTTGGCTGAAGAAATTTTGGCAGAAAAATATCCGGAAGTAAAACTAACAACTTTACCTCCTTTCTACAACAAACCAGATTACATCAAAGCGATGAGCGATAATATTGCACATCATTTAAAAGGGTTTGATTACGATCATGTCTTATTTTCTTATCACGGTATTCCAGAACGTCATATCAAAAAATCCGATCCAACAAAAAGTCATTGTAAATTAGACGGTTCTTGTTGCGAACGCAATTCTGTAGCACACCACACGTGTTATAGACATCAATGTTTCGAAACTACAAAAGCAATTGCTAAAAATTTAGGTTTCGATGAGACCAATCATAGTAATTCATTTCAATCTCGTTTGTTAAAAGATCCTTGGTTAAAACCTTACACAGATTTCGAATTAGAGAAATTCCCAGGATTAGGAAAGAAAAAATTAGCCGTTATTACACCTGCTTTTGTTGCAGATTGTTTAGAAACTTTAGAAGAAATTGCCATGGAAGGTAAAGAAGAATTTTTAAAGTTTGGCGGTACAGATTACAAACACATACCTTGTATGAACGACAATGACGATTGGGTAGATGTTATGGTTTCTTGGATTAATGATTGGAAAAATAAGTAATAAGAAGCTATTTCCTGCTTTCCATTATATCTTTTTTAAGAAAAATAAAAAAGGATGCCATTACAATCAGGGCTAAACCAGTTTGCTAACAAATTACAAGACTATAAAATTTAATACATAATTATATATGGATTTCCTATACGTAAAAGCTTTACACATCATTTTTGTAGTTACTTGGTTTGCTGGTTTATTTTATATTCCTAGACTGTTTATTTACCAAACAGAAGCAGAAACAAAATTAGAACCAGCAAAGTCTATTCTGCAAACGCAATACAAATTAATGACCAAACGCTTATGGTACATTATTACCTGGCCATCAGCTATTTTGGTAAGTATTTTTGCTTTTTGGATGCTCTATCAAAATCCGTATTATTTACAAGAACCTTGGATGTTGGTAAAACTTGCCTTCGTTTTGGCCTTGTATTTTTACCATGGTTTTTGTCAGAATATTTATAGCAAACTTCAAAAAGACATTATTAAATATTCTGCTTTCAAATTGCGAATTTTTAATGAAATCTCAACAATAATTCTATTTGCAATCGTATTTTTAGTAACAGTAAAGAGTGCTATTAATTGGATTTGGGGCGTTGTAGGAATTATTCTTTTTGGTATTTTAATGATGTTGGGAATCAAACTTTACAAAAAGATTCGTGAGAAAAGATCTTGGGAAAAAGCCGAGAAAGAAGTTTTAGACAATGATAATAAAAAAAGTCTTTAGTAATCGTTTTCAGTAGCAGTAACTCACTGTAAACTACTAATGAAAACGATTAACTATTCTTTAACTCCTAATACTCTGTTCAAACGGAATTCTATTAACAATAGATCTTCCTAAAGTAACTTCATCTGCATATTCCAATTCATCACCCACAGAGATTCCACGAGCAATTGTAGATGTTGTAATTTCAAATTTTTCTATTTGTTTAAAAATATAAAAATTGGTGGTATCTCCTTCCATGGTAGAACTTAAAGCAAAAATTAATTCTTTAATTTCTCCATTTCCAACTTTATGAACCAAAGATTCTATTTGTAAATTCTGAGGACCAATTCCTTCTATAGGAGAAATTTTACCGCCTAAAACATGATACAACCCTTGGTATTGAGACGTACTCTCAATTGCCATTACATCTCTAATATCTTCTACAACACAAACAATGTCTGCATTTCTTCTCGGGTTCTGACAAATATCACATAATAAGGTATCCGAAATATTATGGCATTTTTCACAGGTTTTTACATCGTTTCTTAAATGTAACAAAGCTTCAGACAAATACTTTGTATTATCTGAAGGTTGCTTTAACAAATGCAACACCAAACGCAACGCAGTTCGCTTACCAATTCCGGGCAAACGTGAAACTTCATTCACAGCATTTTCTAATAATTTCGACGAAAAATCCATAACTGCAAATTTAAGTTATTATAGAGAAAAGAGCATAGAAATTATAAAAAAGACTTTTTCACACTTCTCTTTTCTTTTCCCGCTTTTCTATTCTTCAAAAATCTTATATTCGTGCATCAAAAAATTATAAAATTAAAGAATGCAACCTATTCATATTATTATCTTAATTATTGCTTATTTTTCTGTTTTGATGTTAATTTCTTACATCACAGGAAAATCTGCAGACAACAAAACTTTTTTTAAAGCAGACAATTCTTCACCCTGGTATTTAGTCGCTTTTGGTATGATTGGCGCATCTCTTTCTGGTGTTACTTTTATCTCTGTTCCTGGTTGGGTAGAAGGCCAAAATATGAGTTATTTTCAAATGGTTTTAGGGTATGTTGTTGGATATGCTGTAATTGGTTTGGTTTTACTTCCACTCTATTATAGATTGAATTTAACGTCTATCTATACTTATTTAGAAGATAGATTTGGTAAATATTCTTATAAAACTGGTGCAAGTTTCTTCTTACTTTCTAGAACTATTGGTGCTGCTTTTAGGCTCTTTTTAGTTGCTAATGTATTGCAATTGTTATTGTTTGATAGTTATGGCATTCCGTTTTGGGTAACCGTTTCAATCACTATTCTATTAATTTGGCTGTACACTTTTAAAGGCGGAATTAAAACTATTGTTTGGACAGACACCTTACAAACCTTATTTATGTTGATTGCTGTTGGCGTTTGTATTTATACAATTTCCGATGAACTAGAAATTAGTAATATCTTTTCTTACGTTGCAGATAGTGAATTATCTAAAACTTTCTTTTTTGACGATATAAATGCTGGCAATTATTTCTGGAAACGTTTTCTTGCAGGTGCTTTTGTTGCTATTGTTATGACAGGTTTAGACCAAGATATGATGCAAAAAAACCTGACGTGTAGAAATCTAAAAGATGCGCAAAAAAACATGTTTTGGTTTACCATTGTTTTGGTAATTGTTAATTTTTTCTTTTTAGCTTTGGGCGTTTTATTAACAGATTATGCTCAAAAAAACGGAATTGACGCTCATAAAGATGAACTTTTTCCAATAATTGCAACCAAAGGAACCTTAGGTTTGGCTACTGCTATTTTCTTCTTACTCGGTTTAATTGCAGCAGCATATTCAAGTGCAGATTCTGCTTTAACTTCTTTAACCACTTCTTTTAGTATCGATATTTTAGAGATTGATAAAAAGAAAGACAAAAAAGTGCAAGAGAAAATAAGAAAGAAAATACATATCCTTTTCTCATTTATATTAATAGCAACTATTCTTGTTTTTAAATACTTTATTGCAGATGAAAGTGTCATTGCAAAAATATTTACGTTTGCCAATTACACCTATGGCCCACTACTAGGTTTGTATGCTTTTGGCTTATTTACCAAGATAAATATAAAAGACAAAATGGTACCTTTTATTTGTTTAGCTTCCCCGTTTATTACGTATTTTGTAAATTATTTAGCTTTAGAACATGTTGGTTTCGATTTCGGATTTTCACTTTTAATATTAAACGGTTTTGTTACCTTTTTAGGATTATATCTATTTAAAAAATAATTTGATTATTTTTAACTTTAATAAACAACATAAAATTATTAGCGCTTTATAAGTCAAAATACACAACTCAATAAAAACTACATGTTATAAAAATCTCACATTAATATGAATTGGATGCTATTAATTATTGCAGGACTTTTTGAAGTAGCTTTTGCTACATGTCTTGGTAAAGCGAAGGAAACCAGTGGAGCCGAAGCAACATATTGGTATATTGGTTTTTTAGTCTGTCTAACAATCAGTATGTTTTTACTTGTAAAGGCAGCACAAGAATTACCAATTGGAACTGCGTATGCTGTTTGGACTGGAATTGGTGCCGTTGGAACAGTCTTAATAGGAATTTTTCTATTTAAAGAACCTGCTACCTTTTGGCGACTCTTTTTTATTACAACCTTAATAGCTTCGATCGTTGGATTAAAAGTAGTCTCGAACTGAAAGAAAACAACACCACTTGTTGCAAAAAAAAATCAGAACCGTTTATGATTCTGATTCTTTTTTTTATTCATCTAAAGTGAAATTCTTTTAAAAATTATAATTTCATGTCTGTACTTTCAAAAATCTTATCTGCAGAACCTGCAATAAAACCAGAAAATAATTTACCATTTTTCATTGCATGTCTAAAAGCAAACTCATAGTAACAAGAAGTTATTTCTTTGGTTACTTCTTTAAACACAACCGGAATTCTATCTGCCAAAACACTAGATTGTTCTAAATATTCCTCTGGTGTTCCTTTAATTTCTCCGCCAGAAGTATTCATTTTAAATCCGTTTTCTTTTAAAAATAGATTTACTTCCTGTAAAGAACTAAAAGTATCCAGTTCATTTACATCAACCGTAAAATGATTTGAACAAAATCCATTTACATACAACCAAGCAGCATATTCTGTTTCTTCCTGTAGCTTTTCATAAACAACAAAACTAGGTTGCTCCCATAACCTTCCTTTAAAAACCAATTCCCCAGAATTTAATTCATTTTCAGGAATTGCATCAATCATTTTCTTTACTTCTGCTTGTAATTCCGTAGAAAATTCTGCAACTTTTAATTGACTTATAAATACTCTAGGCGCATTTTTATCTGTTGCGTGTTCAAAATGTTTTGCATACAATTTCTTTGCTACAAAAGTATATTCTCCGCTTTCTATATAACCAACCGCTAAAAAAGGTTTTGCTAAAACGTCAATATCTACACGAGGATCGTCAAAGGTTCTAAAGGCAACATGATCATTAATAATTTTATTTCCTTTATCAATAAATAAATCTTTTATTTTTTGGGCAGACGGAGTTCTTTGTGTGTATTCCATCCATAATGTGTCAAAAATTTCAGTTGTAGTCATTCTATTTTTTATATTTACAAGTCACAAAAATAAATCAATTTAATTCACAAATACGTCTTATGTAATTAATTTTACATCAATAAAAGTAATTATATGTCAATATAATTTTATAAATTACTCATAAAGAAATATTGACCATAATTTAACAAAGCGAAGTGTAATGGAAAATCAAATTGATTATATAGATAAGCAAATACTTATTCAACTACAAACAGATGGAAGAAAAGCATTCTCTCAGATAGCAGAAGAGTTAAAAATTTCAAATTCATTAGTACATCAAAGGATAAAAAAGTTAACAGATGCTGAGATTATTAAAAATGCAGAATTTTTACTAGATGAAAAAAAACTAGGCTATAAAACAAAATCTTATACAGGAATTCGTTTGCGTGAAGCTCGATTTGCAAAATCTGTAATGGAAGAATTAATAAAAATTAATGAAATTGTAGAATGTAATTATGTTTCTGGAAATTATGCCATTTTTATTCTGATATTTGCAAAAGATAATGAACATTTACGTGAGGTTTTATACGAACAAGTTCATTTAATTAATGGAGTTTCTGGCACCGATACATTTATATGTTTCGATACTGGTTTTAAAAGAAACCTTCCCATTAAATAATATAAAAACGAGAAACCATAAAAAGCGAATCTCTTTTAAATAAGAAAAAATTATAATTAATATGCCTTTTTTAGAACTGTCTTTATATAGAAAAGTATAACATGAAAAAATCAATTTCTATTATTGGTGGCGGATCTTCATCTTTACTTTTAGCAGCTTTTTTAGATACTCATAAATTCGATGTTACTATTTATGAACAGAATAAAACAGCTGGTAGAAAATTTTTAGTTGCAGGTAAAGGTGGTTTTAATCTTACACATTCAGAAGCAATTTCTGAATTAATTAATCGTTATACACCAAATAATTTTTTAAAAAAATCGCTGTTAGCTTTTACAAATAATGATTTTAGAGATTGGTTAGAAACTATAGGAATTCCAACCTATATAGGAAGTAGTAAAAGAATATATCCTGAAGAAGGAATAAAGCCAATTACTGTTTTAAACTCCATTTTAAATCACCTCAAAGAGAAGGGAATTATTTTTAAATACAGACATACATTTTCGGGTTGGGATGCTGAAAATAATCTTATTATAAACAATAAAATTACCTCTTCAGATTATACCGTTTTTGCCTTAGGTGGCGGAAGCTGGAAAATTACAGGTTCTGATGGAAGTTGGTTAGAAACATTTCAAAAAAAAGGGATAAGAATAATTCCTTTTGAAGCATCTAATTGTGCTTTTAAAATTGATTGGAATTCTAAATTCATTAAAAGTAATGAAGGAAACCCGTTGAAAAACATTGCCATTTCTTGTTTAGAAAAAACACAAAAAGGTGAAGCAGTAATCACTAATTTTGGCATAGAAGGAAATGCCATTTATGGTTTGAGTCCGCAAATTAGAAAGCAATTAAACTTAAAAGAAAAAGCAATTGTTTATATTGATTTTAAACCCGCATTTACTTTAGAGAAAATCTCCTCTAAAATGAGAAAATCAAGCTTTAAAAACACCACACAGATTCTAAAGAAAGAATTAAAATTAAGTAATACACAAATAGATTTATTAAAAAATTATCTTTCTAAAGAAGCTTATTTAAATTCAGAAATCTTATCAAAAATCATTAAAAAATTTCCTTTAGAAATTACAGCTTTAGGAGTTCTAGACAAAGCAATTTCTACTGTTGGAGGTCTCGATTTAAATGCAGTGGACAGCAATTTTCAATTACAAAAAATTCCAAATCAATTTTGTATTGGAGAAATGCTAAATTGGGACGCACCAACTGGAGGTTATTTATTACAAGCCTGTGCAAGTTCTGGAGTTTTTCTTGCGAAACACATCAATAAAATTGAATAAAAACTACCATTTACTGTGTTTGTACTCTTAAAATATTCTGTATTTTTACTCTATTCAAATAAATTAAATGTCTAAAGACTTATCAAATTATCGTAAATCTTACGAAAAACAAGAACTTCTAGAAAGTAATTGTCCCGAAAACCCAATGGAATTATTTCAAACCTGGTTTAGAAATGCAGATGATTCTGAAATGGTAGACGAAACGAATGCCATGAATATTTCTACAATTGGTACAGATGGTTTCCCTAAAAATAGAATCGTTTTATTAAAGAAATTTACTTGGGAAGGGTTCATTTTCTACACAAATTACACCTCTGAAAAAGGAAAAGCAATCGCAGACAACAACAACATTTGTTTGTCTTTCTTTTGGCCTGCTTTAGAACAGCAAATTATTATAAAAGGAATTGCAGAGAAACAAGTAGAAAACTTATCTGATGGTTATTTCGAATCGAGACCAGACGGAAGTAAGTTAGGCGCTTGGGCTTCAAACCAAAGTACTGTGGTAGCTTCTAGAAATGAATTAGAAGAAAATTTATCATCCTTCGAAAAAGAATTTGAAGGCAAAGAAATTACAAGACCAAAACATTGGGGCGGTTATTTAGTGAAACCAGTTTCTATAGAATTTTGGCAAGGGAGACCCAATAGATTACATGATAGGATTAGATATAAATTAGCTGAAGATTTTTCTTGGAAAATTGAAAGATTAGCACCATAAATTTTTATATTTACCCGATACAATTAAAAAATTAAATGAAAACACTCTACATTGTTAGACATGCAAAATCTTCTTGGGAATACTCTGGAATTGAAGATATTGACAGACCATTAAAAAAACGTGGTATTAAAGATGCTCATTTAATGTCTAAAATTTTATCTAAAAAATTAGATAAACCAGATGTATTTATAACAAGTAGCGCAAACAGGGCTTTACACACAGCTGTAATCTTTTGTGAAAACTTTGGTTTTCCACATGCAAACCTTCAAATAAAAAAGCAATTATATAGTTTTAGTGATGGTTATTTAGTGAAAACCGTAAATGCTTTAGATGATGGTTTTAGTTCTGCTATTATTTTTAGTCACGACCATGGTATTAATACCTTTGTAAATGAATTTGGAAACAAACCTTTAGCACATGTACCTACTTGTGGTGTAATTGCACTGCAATTTGATGAAAAACATTGGAAAAATATAAGAAGAGGAAAAACCATTATGGTAGAGTTTCCTAAAAATCATAAATAAAAAAATTTGTTAGAAATAAAAAAATTCGCGGCAATTGATATCGGTTCTAATGCCATTAGGCTACTAATTTCAAACGTAATTATTTCTGAAGATAAAGAGCCTCAATTTAAAAAATCTTCTTTAGTTCGTGTTCCCATTCGTTTAGGAGCAGATGTATTTGTTAATGAAGGTATTATTAGTGATGCTAATATTACTAGAATGATAAATGCGATGGAAGCTTTTAAGCTACTAATGAAGGTTCATGGCGTCGAAAAATACAAAGCTTGTGCAACTTCTGCAATGAGAGAAGCTTCTAATGGAAATGAAGTTACTGAAGCAATTCTATTAAAAACAGGCGTAAAAATTGACATTATTGGCGGTAAAGAAGAAGCTGCTATTATATCTTCTACAGATTTAAATGAATTAATTGAAGGAGATAATTCTTACTTATATGTAGATGTTGGTGGAGGTAGCACAGAGTTTACCTTATTCTCTAAAGGTAAAATTATAAGTTCGAAATCTTTTAAAATGGGTACCGTTCGTCTTTTAAATAATAAAAAAACTGAAAACAAAGAAATTTTTGCCGGCGTAGAAAAGTGGATTAAAAAGAACACAAAAGATTTAAAAGGAGTATCCTTAATTGGTTCTGGTGGAAACATTAACAAAATCTTTAAAATGTCTGGTAGAACAGAAGGAAAACCTATATCTTTTATTTATCTAAATGCTCAATATCAATTTTTAAAGAATATGAGTTATGATGATAGAATTTCTGAGTTAAGTTTAAACCCTGATAGGGCAGACGTTATAATACCAGCAACAAAAATCTATTTATCTGCAATGAAATGGAGTGGAGCTAGAAAAATATATGTTCCAAAAATTGGTCTTTCAGACGGAATAATTAAAACACTATACTACAGTACTTTATAAAAAAATATTTAACTTTTTTTGATTTATAGGTGACTTCACAGAAAAGTTTGTGTCTCATATTATATACTAATATCAAAACTAGTTAATTATGAAAAAAATTTTATTTAGCGGAGCATTACTAATGTTCGGAGCAATTGCATTTGCTCAAGATTTACCAGCAAACCCAGAACCAGGAAAATGTTACGTACGTTGTAAAACTCCTGAAGTATGGAAAAACGAAGACGTAACAATTGAGATAGCTCCTGCTTACAAGAAAATTGTAACATACCCTGCAACTTACAAAACTGTTACAGAAAGAGTACTCGTTAAAGAAGCCGATCAACGTTTAGTAATTGTACCAAGTGTTTGGGAAACTAAAACTGAAACATATATTGGTAAAGAAGATTCGAACAAGTTAAGAACAATTAAGGCCACTTTTAGCCCAGACTCTCAAGTTATTGAAACCAAAGCTGCGTCAGCAGTTTGGGAAATGAGTGAAAAAGCACCTGATTGTGAATCTAGCGACCCTAATGACTGTAGATACTGGTGTTACAAGCCAATTCCTGCGAAATTTGTAACTGTTCCATTAACTACTTTAAATTCTGATGCTTCTACCGCTTCAGTTAAAATTCCTGGTTATGATAAAACATATACAAAAAAAGTTATGGTTTCTGGACCAACTACAAAAACTATTGATATTCCAGCTGTTTATGGATCTATTAAAAAAATAGTTTTAGTAAAAGATGCTTATCAAGAAGAAGTTACTGTAGCAGCTAAATACAAAACGGTTACTAAAGAAGTTTTAGTAAACAAAGGAGGTTTAACTACCTGGAAAGAAGTAGAATGTGAATTAGTTAACAATACACCTTTACCAATTAACTGGAATTTAGGAAGTGCAACTTTAACAAATGGAGCAAAAAGAATTATTGATGCTCGTTTATTACCAATCTTAAAAGATGGTGTTGCTGTAGCAATTGAGTCTCATACAGATTCAAGAGGAACAAAAGCTAACAACCAAAACTTATCTGAAAGAAGAGCACAAGCAGTTACAAACTACTTAATTTCTAAAGGAGTTAACCCTAGTCAATTAACTGGAAACGGTCTTGGAGAATCTAAATTAACGAACAGATGTGCCGATGGAGTTTCTTGTACAGAAGCAGAACATAGAGCTAATAGAAGAACCACTTTTAGAGTCATTAATCAAAAATAAATTCAATTTTTTATTGAATGAAAAACCGAAGCAACTTGCTTCGGTTTTTTTTATTTTACTATTTTTTCTTAATAATTCTCTATTACAGACTCTATAAATGGATAATAATATTCTGTTAGAATTAATCCTTTTTTATAGCCAATCATTTTTCCTCTATGATTAACAAAAACTAAAGTAGGATATGATTTTACTTTGTATTTTCTTATAAGTTTATGTGTTTCTTCTAATTTATTTGGACTAACAAGATCTTTATTTCTTGGGTTATCTGCCTCATATAAAATTAAATCTTTATCTGCCAACTCTTTAAACTTAGCTGAGTGAAACAGTTTCTTATCTAAGACTTTACATGGCCCACACCAATCTGAACCCGTAAAATATATTAAAATCGGTTTCTTTTCTTCCTTAGACTTACTTAAAGCCTCTTTAAAAGAAGATTCCCAATTAACATGAACAACATCTTTAAAAGACAAGTGTTCAACATCTTCTTGAGCAGAGATGCCTTTTGATAATAAAATAATAACAGAAAATAAAAATATTTTTTTCATTCTAATAATTTGTTCAAAAATATCAAAAATAATACCAAGTTTAAAAACTACCTTTTATATGATTATTTATAAGTGTATTAAACACTTCATCTTCATTATTTAAAAAAGACGTCTCAATAGGTAAATAAGATAAGTTTTCTAGATGATTTACCAATCTTACATAATCTTTTTCTGTAGTTAAAATTATTTTTGAAGATTGAATTTCATCAAACTTTTTTTGAATATCTTTAACTTCAACATCAGAAAAATGATGATGATCTGCATATTTTAAATGCTGAAACTTTACACTTAAACCTTCTAGGTAATTTAGCAATGGTGTTGGGTTTGCAATTCCTGTAATTAATAACACCTCAAAATTCTTTAATGCTAAAGTTGGTATCTCTACTGAGCCTAAAACTTTATCAGCATATGAAATACTCGTAAAGAATACTTTTTTATTGAATTTACTAAGTTTTAGTTTTATAGTATCTTGCTTATCTTTAGATAAATTTTCTGGACATTTAGTTACTAAAATTACTTCTGCTCTCTTTGCTCCTTGCCTACTTTCTCTTAAATTGCCCGTTGGTAATAAAAAATCATCAACAAATAAATCATCATATTTTGTAAGTAAGACGTAAAAACTTCCTTTTACTTTTCGATGTTGAAAAGCATCATCTAATAAAACAACATCTGGTTTTACTTCTGAAATTAAATTTGTAATACCTTCTACTCTATTTGCATCTACAGCAACATTAATATTTTTAAACTTCTTAAAATATTGCAAAGGTTCATCTCCAACATCTGCAGCAGCATGGTTTTTATTTAATAAAACAAAACCTACTGTTTCTCTTTTATAACCCCTACTTAAAACTGCCGTTTTATAACTGTCTTTTAATAAACGAATTAAATACTCAATTTGTGGTGTTTTTCCTGTTCCACCAACACTTAAATTACCTACAATAATTACAGGTATTTTAAATAATGTTTGTTTAAAAACGCCAATATCAAAAAATATATTACGAATTCTAGTTACAAAGTCGTATAAAATTGAAAATGGAAAGAGTAAAAAACGAAGTACTTTCATTGCTGTAAAAATACATTAAAAATGTTAACTTTGGTTTTAGAAAAGAGAATCGAATGAAGATAAGAGAAGTAACAAATTATTTAGAAGAACTGGCACCATTAAATTATGCTGAAGATTTTGATAATGTTGGTTTATTAGTAGGAGATTATACGACAGATATTTCTGGAATTCTAGTTACACTAGACACGTTAGAAGAAACCGTAGATGAGGCAATTGCTAAAAACTGTAATTTAATTATCAGTTTTCATCCGATAATTTTTGGCGGATTAAAAAAATTAAACGGAAATTCTTACGTGGAAAGAGTGGTTTTAAAGGCTATAAAAAACGACATTGCTATTTATGCTACACATACCGCTTTAGACAACTCTAAAAATGGCGTGTCTGCAAAAATGTGCGAAGTTTTAGGTTTGATGAATCTTCAAATTTTAATTCCTAAAAAAGGAATTATAAAAAAATTAACCACATTTGTACCTACACAAGATGCAGCCGAGTTAAGAAGTGCTCTTTTTACAGCTGGCGCAGGAAACATTGGAAACTATGATAATTGTTCCTTTAATGTAATTGGAGAAGGAACTTTTCGAGGAAATGAATATTCGAATCCTGTTATTGGAGAAAAAGGAAAAGTACATACAGAAAAAGAGACAAGAATTAGTGTTGTTTTTGAAAGTAAAAATGAAGCTTCCATATTAAAAGTTTTAAAAGAAAAACACCCTTATGAGGAAGTTGCCTATGAATTAATTACCACAGAAAACGTACATCAAGATATTGGGTTGGGAATGATTGGTGAACTTCCAGAAGAAATGAATGAGAAAGATTTCTTACTATTTCTAAAGGAAACCATGAAAACCGATTGTGTTCGCCATTCCGAACTCATCAATAAAAAGGTAAAGAAAGTAGCAGTTTTAGGTGGTTCTGGTAGTTTTGCCATTTCCAATGCAAAAAGAGCTGGAGCAGATGCATATGTAAGTGCAGATTTTAAGTATCATGAGTTTTTTAAAGCAGAAAAAAGCATCTTATTAGCAGATATTGGTCATTATGAGAGCGAACAGTTTACAAAAAACCTTTTGGTTGACTATCTTACGAAAAAATTTAGTAATTTTGCAGTCATTTTATCAGAAAAAAGTACGAATCCAATTCATTACATATAAACATGGCAAAGAAGAAAGAAATTTCAGTAGAGCAAAAATTAAGAGCATTGTATGACCTACAATTAATAGACTCTAGAATTGATGAAATTAGAAACGTTAGAGGTGAATTGCCTTTAGAGGTTGAAGATTTAGAGGATGAAGTTGCCGGATTAAATACCCGAATTGCTAATTTAGCTGAAGATGCTTCTAATTTAGAAACAGAAATCAACAATAAAAAACAAGCAATCGAAGATTCTAAAGTTTTGATGACAAAATATGATGAGCAACAAAAAAATGTTAGAAATAACAGAGAATTTGACTCATTATCTAAAGAAATCGAATTTCAAGATTTAGAAATTCAATTAGCTGAAAAAAGAATTAACGAGTACAGGGCTAAAATTGCTCAAAAAAATGAAGTAATTGACGGAACTAAAGAAAAATTAGCGAAGCAAGAAAAGCATTTAGGTCATAAAAAGGCTGAATTAGACGCAATTTTAAAAGAAACTGAAAAAGAAGAAAAACTTTTAGGAGAAAAATCTGAAGAATTTGCTAAAACTTTAGATACTCACTTATTTTCTGCTTATACAAGAATTAGAACCAAAGTTAAAAATGGTTTGGCTGTTGTTGCTATCGAAAGAGGTGCTTCTGGAGGATCTTACTTTACAATTCCACCACAGGTGCAACTAGAAATTGCAAACAGAAAAAAGATAACTATAGATGAGCATAGTGGACGTATCTTAGTAGATGCTGCATTGGCTGAAGAAGAGAAAGAAAAAATGGATAAATTATTTTCTTAATCTTTTACAATATTTCATAAAAAAACTCGAAGCTTAGCTTCGAGTTTTTTTATACCTACTATTTTGTAATAAGCTAGTAATCTAACTTTTTAATATAACTTAATTTTTCTTTCCAGATTTTTAAATCTTCTTTAAACTCAAGCACTCTTTTCTTTACATTTAACACCAAAGGATTGTCATCTGTTGCATTTGAGAAGAAACCTAAATTATTTTCTAATTGCTGCATTTCCTTTACAACTTCGTCAATCTTTTTTCGAACAAATAATTGCTCTGAATCTAATTTTCTAAAATCTTCATTAGCAACTAAACCGTCTACAACATTTGTAAACTTCAACATAGAAATTTCATTCTTACCTAAAGACAACGTTTCTAATAATCTATCTATTTGTTTATTAAACTTACCTTCTAAATGCCTAACATTTCTAGGTAATTGCCCTAGTTCTTGCCATGTTTTAATAGCTTCTAAAACACTTTCTTTCGTATGCTCCTTTTCTTCTTTTAAACTTTCTATAAAAGATTTTTTAGCATCTACGGTAGCTTGTTGTTCTTTACTAACAGCATTTTTTTGATCATGATACCTGTCAAAATAAGAATTACATGCCGCTTTAAATTTGTTCCAAATATCATCAGAGAATTTTCTTGGTACATGACCAATTTTCTTCCAATCAGATTGTACTTTCTTCATCGCTTCGGTTGCCACATTCCAATCTTCACTTTCTTTTAAAGACTCTGCTACTTCTATTAATGCTTGCTTCTTTTTTAGATTTTCTTGTTGTTCATTTTTTTCATCTTTATAGAAAAGATTTTTTGAACTATTAAATTTCTTTGTTGCTGTTTTAAACTTTTGCCAAACCTCTTCACTCTTAGCATACGGTAATTTACCAACATTAAAGTACTCTTGTCTTAACTTCTCTATATCGTTAATGCTGTTTTGCCAATCTTTATGCGTTTTATTTTTTGAAGTATCATATGCTTCTAAACGCTCTATAACTAAAAATTTTTTATTTATAATTTCTTGATACTTAGACTTCATATCACGAAAGTGCTCATGACGTTTATCATGTATTTTCTTAGTAACAGCACTAAACTTTTGCCAAACGTCTTCTCTTACTTCTTTTGCAACAGGTCCAATATCTTCTTTCCATATTTTATGTAGATCTTGCAGCTCTTTAAAAGCATCATTAACATCTGTATACTCGGCTAAAGCTTCTGCCTTTACTATAATTTTTAATTTCTCTTCTAAATTATTCTTAAAATCTAAATCTCTAAAATCATTACTTAAATGTAGTAAATCGTAAAAGCGCTCTACGTGATGATGGTATGTTTTCCAAGTATCATTGTAACGAGTTTTAGAAACTGGCCCAATTGAGCGCCAAGCATCTTGTAAAACTCTAAACTCTTTATACATTGTATTAGCATCTGCGTCCTCTATAAGATTTTTCAAATCCTCAATAACTTGAGTTCTTTTATCTAGATTATCATTCATCTGCTTTTCTATAGCATTGTAATGCGCATCTCTTTGTTTTTTATAGTCTGATAATAAGGTATTATATGCTCCTTTTAAAGGACTAGTAAACTGAAAATCTATTGCATTTCCTCCTTCTTCTAAAAAAACTTTTTTCTTTTCAGCTAATAAAGCACCAAACTTTGTATTAAAAGCACTTTTTATAGCCTCTACTTGGTCTTTTATTTTATTTACAGGGTTGTTAGATAATGTCTTTTGTAACTCGTTAACTAATTCCTCTAAAGGTAAAGTAGTATAATCTAAGACAGTAGTTTTCTCCTCTTTTACTTCTTTTTTCGCTGTGTCTTCTTCATTTTTAACTACAGAATCTTCAACTTCTTCAATTGCCTTAGCGCTTTCAGTTACTATTTCTAAAGTAACTTCTGTTGTTTCTAAAACAACTTCCGTTTTTACTTCCTTTGAATCTGTAGTTTCATTAACAACTTCTTCAATTTTTTCTACCGTTTTTTCAACGTTTCCTTCATTATTATCTAACATATCTACAATGTTTAAGTTCGGTTAATAATACACTATTATTATAGTTTATAAAGATACTCACAACTTATTAGGTATACAAAAAGTGGAGCTAAAATTATTTTTTGAATTTATTCCAAATTCTCCAAGATTCTTCTGCTTGCAATTCTAACATTTCGTATCCATTTTTTATAGTGGCTCCTTTTTCTTTTCCTTTGGATAAAAAAGTAGAAACTTCTGGATTATAAATTAAGTCGAACAGTAAATGTTTTTCTGTTAGGAATTGATATGGAATGTCTGGGAATAAATGTACATCTGGTGAAGTTCCTATAGGCGTGCAATTAATAATTATGTGATGCTTGCATAGTACTTCTTCCGCTAAATCTTGATAAGAAATTTCCTTTTTACCTGAAGGTTTTCTAGAAACAAACTTGTATTTAATATTGTTTTTTTTAAGCGCATAAGCAATAGCCTTAGATGCACCACCAGTTCCTAAAATTAAAGCATATTTATGATGTTTTTTCAAATAAGGGAAAATAGATTTTTCAAACCCCACTACATCTGTATTATACCCTTTTAAATTTCCTCTTTTGGTGAATTTAATGGTATTTACTGCTCCTATTTCTTTAGCCGTTTTATCTAATTTATCTAAATACTGTATTACTTCTTCTTTATAAGGAATGGTCACATTCATTCCTGTTAAAAATGCTTCATTTTTTATGACTGAAGGAAAGTCTGATATTTCTTGAATATCAAAGTTTTTATATTCATATTTTTTTAAATCTAAAGTTTCAAATTTTTTAGTAAAATATCCTCTAGAAAATGAATAGGAAATATTTTTTCCTAAAAGACCGAAAACTTTATTTCTTTTTTCTTCCATAATAATCTATTATTAAAATTAAAGCAATACCAAAAATGATGTAAAAAATGGCAAACCATGTTTCTGCTAATGAGAAATCTGGAATAAACCGATTGTAGTTTTCTATAATTTTATTTCCGTTTTTATCTAAAGAGAATTTATCATTTTCTATTAGATATAATGCTTTTTTCCAAGGCCAAACAATACCCAAAGAACCTGTAATAAAACCTATTATTACGGCAGTTACAATAGTATTCCATCTTTTTAAAACATAGCCTAAAATATGACTAATAGAAACCAATCCAAAAGCAGAACCTGCTGTAAATACAGAAATTATTTTAAGGTATCTAATTTTTTCTGGATCTGATAAAACATCAAAATTACCTATAACTACATTGGCAACTACGTAAAATAATTCATTTACAGCATCTACTAAAAGTAATACGTAATTACCCATTAAAATGAGTATAAAAGACCCAGAAAGCCCTGGAAGCGTCATTCCAGAAACACCTATAATTCCGCAAATAAAAACAAACCAAAGGTTGTCATTCTCTCCTGCAGGTGTTAAAAAACTGATTCCTAAACCCACAGAAGCTCCAATAATTAGAGAAATAATATTCGTTCGATTCCATTCGCCAAAATCTTTACCAATGTAATAAATAGAGCCAATAATCATCCCAAAAAACCAACTCCAAACATAGAGTTCATAATTTTGCAAAAAGTAATCTAAAACAAGAGAAATACTGAAGTAACTAAAAATACTTCCTCCCATAATCAATATTAAAAATTGACCGTTTACATATTTATAAAAACTTCCAAACCTTCCGTTTATCAAAAGTTTAAATGCTGTAAAGTTTATTTTCCTAAAGGAATAAATCAATTCTTCATAAAAGCCAAAAACAAAAGAAACTGTTCCGCCAGAAACACCTGGAACTTTATTTGCAGCGCCCATTGCCAATCCTTTTAAGAAAAGGTATAATCTCTGTAAAAAAGTTCTTTCTATTTCCATTATTCCTTTTTAAATGCCAATTTCTCCATCAATAAAATTAAACAAAAACCAAGAACAGAAAGTAGTATTGCCATTATTAATTTCGGATCTCCGCCAAAAGAAAAAGGCGAAACACTTTGTTCTAATAATGGTTTTGTAACACCATGACTATCTAAATAAGTTGAAACGGTTTCTTTCCAAGGCCAAACTTTATTTAGAGAACCCAACATAATTCCTGTTAAAACAATTAGCATCTCATTTTTATAATTTGTAAAAAGCCATTTTAATAATTTTGAAAAAGAAAGTAATCCAACAACTACTCCTACAGCAATTCCGCCAATTATTTTATAATCTTTGGTAGTTATTGCTGTCATAACAATAGGGTAAACACCAATTAATAGCAATATATAAGAACCCGAAATTCCTGGTAAAATCATTGCACAGGATGCAATTGCTCCTGCAAAAATTAAAAATAAATAATTAATTTCACCCACGTTTGTAGACGGAATAACTGTAATTACATACCCAAACAAAATACCTAGAATAAATAAAATGATAATTTTAACATTCCAATTTTCTACTTGTTTTCCTATATATATAATACTTGCCAAAACCAATCCGAAGAAAAAAGACCATAATAAAACAGGTTCGTTTTCTAACAACCACTTAATTGTTTTTGCTAAAGAAATTATACTGATAAAAATCCCTACAAAAAGTGCTAGTAAAAAAGAGCCATTTACTTGTTTCCAAGCGGATTTTATTCCGTCTGATTTTAATGTTTTAAATAATTTAAAATTTACGTTACTTATAGATTCTAACAGTTCTTCGTAGATTCCAGAAATAAATGCAATTGTTCCGCCAGAAACACCAGGAACAACATCAGCAGCCCCCATTGCCATTCCTTTCAATCCAATTACTATATACTCTTTTAAATTTCTTCCCATTATAATTCCTTATTTTTGTAGAAAACGAAGATAATAGAATTTGAAGAAAAAATAGAATCGTTTATTCTATTTGTATCTTTTATTGATAATACAGCAAATGCCAAAGAAAGGAAAAGCAAAAAATACGCTAAACAAAGCCAAACACACAAAGTTAATGAATAGAAAAATTAACAAAGTGAAACTAGAAAAGCAACTTAATAAAGAGCGTTTAAAGGCTATAATTAAAAAAGTAAACGAAGAGAAAGAAGAAAAGGAAAATGACCAATAAATTAAAATATATCTTAGGTGCAATTGTTTCTGTGCCTTTACTGCCCTTTTTATATTTTCAAGGAAAAAATATTCGAAAAAAAGTACCCAAACTACCAGAAGCTAAAGAGCCAAAAGGCTTTGTAAACGGTAATTTCGATACAGCTCTAAATATACTTTCTATTGGAGAAAGCACAATTGCTGGTGTAGGTGTCGATTTTCATAAAAACGGATTTACCGGCGCGCTAGTAAACACTCTTTCTGCTGAAATGAAGACAAATATAAATTGGCGCGTTTATGCTAGAAGTGGCTATACCCTAGATAGGGTTTGTGAAAAAATTATTCCTAAAATTGAAGAAACTTCTACAGATATTATTGTAGTAGGAATGGGAGGTAATGATGCTTTTACTTTAAACTCTCCTAAAAAATGGGGTTTAGCTATTGAAAAGCTTATATTTTTACTAGAGAACAAATTTCCTGGAACACCAATATTTTTTACAAGTATGCCTCCGATAAAGGAATTTCCCGCATTTACAAAACCTATAAAATTTGTAATTGGTAATTTAGTTGAAATTTTAGGCGAAAGATTACAAACTATAATTAAAGATAAGAAGAACGTTTATTATTATAATGAAGTTATTACGCTAGATAAGTGGAGTAAAAAACATGCTTTACCTAATAACAATTCTAAAATCTATTTTAGTGATGGTGTTCATCCATCTGAATTGACTTATAATGTTTGGGGAAAAGAAATGGCTCTTTTTATTAAATCGGAATTAAATAAGTAAGATTTATCTTTATTAAAATGAAGAAAAAAATAATTATTCTTGGTGGGGGAATTTCTGGTATTTATTTAGGCTATAAATTGAAGAAAGCAGGGTTTTCAATCCGAATATTAGAAGCTAATAATAGAATTGGTGGTAGAATTTATACTAAAAAAGTAAATGAAACAAAAGTTGAGTTAGGTGCAACTTGGCTTTGGAAATATAATGAAGAATTATTAAAAGTTTGTAAAGAATTAAACGTCTCTTTATTTGAGCAAAACATGAATGGTGCTGCTTTGTTTGAAGCGACAAAGACCGATTTACCTCAACGTTTTCAGGTTCCAAAAAACCAAGAAATTAGCTATAGAGTTGTTGGTGGAACTGCAACTATTTTAGACAAATTGACGGAAGGTTTTTTAGAGGAAGAATTGCAACTACATCAAAAAGTACTTCAAATTAATGACAATGAAACTTCAATAAAAGTAATCACCGAAAAATCAGAATTTAGTGCAGCTATTGTTATTTCTACAATTCCGCCTCAGTTATTGGTGAATTCTGTTTCGTTTTCTTCGGAATTAGACACAAACCTTCTCCAGATTGCAAACAATACTCATACTTGGATGAAAGATTCTATAAAATTTGTACTCGTTTATGAAACTCCTTTTTGGAAAGAAAAAGGGTTGTCTGGCGTTTGCTTTAGTAATGTTGGTCCGTTTACAGAAATATATGATCATACGAACTTCGAGAATAACCGTTTTGGTTTAATGGGGTTTTTACATGGAGGCTTAGTAAATGAGTCCAAAAAAATAAGAGAAGAAAAAATACGAGAACAACTCTTTAAGTTCTTTGGCGAAGATGGCACAAACTATCTTTGTTACGAAGAAAAAGTATGGAACAAAGAAGAACTCATCAATTTTGAAAATGATAGATTTATCACTCCGCATTTTAATAACGGACATTCTATTTATCAACAAGAATTTTTAAATGGTAAATTTATAATTGCAGGTTCAGAAACATCACCAAGCTATGGTGGTTATATGGAAGGTGCTATTTATAGAGGAAATCAGATTGTAGAATACTTAAAAAATAAATTTTAATAGCTTTTTCTACAAACCAATAACACCTTTCTCACCAAACTCAATCAATGGGTAAAAAAGGTCTCGACTGCGCTCGACCAGACATCATAAAACAAAAAAACCTCAAGCTTTCACTTGAGATTTTATATATTATAATGGTTACTATTTATCTATAGAACCTAAAACGCGTTTCATAAAAGTATTTAACGCTTCTTTTTTTGGTGTACCTTCTTTTACCATTTTATCTACTTCAAGAGCACCATACATATTAGAAATTAACTCGCCAATAACATCTAGTTCTTCATCTTTTAAAGATGGAACTTCTGTTAAAGCCTCTAAAGTTTCAATAGTTTCTAATAAGTAATCTTGATCGTTTACTTCGATAAAGTTAGTAAGGTGTTTAATTACAGGTAATTTCATGATTAAGCAATTTCGTTTACCAATTCCTTCAACACATCAAATTTATTTGTTTGCGTTTGATTTTTCTTTTCTCCATCTACAAAAATCGCAAAAGTTGGTAAATTACTTACATCTGCTAATTTTCTACTTTCTGGAAATTTTTCTGCATCAACAATTACAAATTTTATATTGTCCATTTCTGAAGCTAACTTTTTAAATTTAGGCTTCATAATTCTACAATTTCCACACCAAGTAGCAGAATATTGTACAATTACCTTATCGTTTCCATTTACAATTGTTTGTAAATTATCTTCTGTTAATTCTTGTACCATAGTTTTGTTTTTTTTTGAAAAAAGGACCTCATGCTATAATCCCCCAACTATAACACGAAATCCTTATTTAATATTAATTAGTTAGATGCCAAATACGCAGCAGTTCCTTTTGCATTCGGAGCCATTGCTTCTTTACCTTCTTCCCAGTTTGCAGGACAAACTTCTCCATGAGATTGTACGTGAGCATATGCATCAATTAAACGTAAAAATTCATTTACATTTCTACCTACTGGCATGTGGTTAATTCCTTCATGAAAAACGGTTCCTTCTTCATCAATTAAATAAGTAGCTCTGTAAGTTACATTATCTCCTTCTACTTGAATCGTTTGAGAAGCTTCATCAAAAGTTTCATTAGTAATATCTAAAATACCTAAAATTGAAGATAAGTTTCTGTTACTATCTGCTAAAATTGGGTATGTAACTCCTTCAATTCCTCCATTATCTTTAGAAGTACTTAACCATGCAAAATGAACTTCTGGTGTATCACAAGAAGCACCAATTACAATTGTATTTCTTTTTTCAAACTCAGCTAGAGCCGCTTGAAAAGCGTGTAATTCTGTAGGACATACAAATGTAAAATCTTTTGGATACCAGAATAACAACACTTTCTTTTTGTTATTTATAGCTTCTTCTAACACGTTTAACTTAAACGTATCACCCATTTCATTCATTGCATCTACGTTTAAATCTGGAAATTTTTTACCAACTATTGTTGCCATTCTATATAAATTTTATAATTATTAATATGCTATTTTTAACTGGTACAAAGATAGAAAGGAAAGCAAAAAGAAAGCAACTATTTTAATGATAACTTTTTATGTTGTCATAAATTTTATTTATATCTTTAGATTAACGGAATAGTTTTACACTATTACTGATTCATGTTTGAAAAAAAGCGTAACTTCAATACTTAAAATAAGATTTAGTTATCTTAAAATAAAAACTATCAATTTTATTTATATAAATTAAACTTATCTAAGAAGTAGTTTTACCAAAAATTAAATTTAAAACTTATTATATGGATCATAATAGCGGAGATATTAGCAAATGTCCTTTTTTTAGCGGCACAAAGAAACATACCTCGGGTGGTGGAGTTAAAAATAGAGATTGGTGGCCAAATGAATTAAAACTAAATATTTTACGCCAAAATGCAACAAAATCTAACCCAATGGGGGAAGATTTTGAGTATGCAAAAGCATTTAATAGTTTAGACTTTAAAGCACTTAAGCAAGATGTTCTTAATTTTATGACAGATTCGCAAGATTGGTGGCCTGCAGATTATGGGCATTATGGAGGATTTATGATTCGTATGGCTTGGCATAGTGCTGGTACTTATAGAGTTGGTGATGGCCGTGGAGGCGCAGGAGCAGGAAACCAAAGATTCGCTCCTATTAATAGTTGGCCAGATAATGGAAATTTAGACAAAGCACGTTTACTTTTATGGCCTATCAAACAAAAATATGGCAATAAAATATCTTGGGCAGATTTAATGATTCTTGCAGGAAACTGTGCTTTAGAATCTATGGGATTCCCAACTTTTGGTTATGCTGGAGGTCGAGAAGATGTTTGGGAACCAGAGCAAGATACCTACTGGGGAAGTGAAACTGAATGGGGAGAAAATAAAGACCGTTATGAAAATGGCGACCTAGAAGATCCTTTAGCAGCAGTGATGATGGGGTGGATTTATGTAAACCCAGAAGGACCAAATGGCAATCCTAACCCAATGGGTTCTGCGCATGATGTGAGAGAAACATTCGGTAGAATGGCAATGAATGATGAAGAAACGGTAGCACTTGTTGCTGGAGGGCATACTTTCGGAAAAGCACATGGTGCAGCAGATCCTGGTGAATATGTTGGTAAAGAACCACATGGTGCAGCTATTGAAGAAATGAGTACAGGGTGGAAAAATTCATTCGGAACTGGCGTTTTAGACGATACAATTACAAGTGGTATTGAAGGGGCTTGGACACCAAACCCAACACGTTGGGACAATGAATATTTTGATGTTTTATTAAACTACGATTGGGAATTAACTAAAAGTCCGGCAGGTGCACACCAATGGAAACCAACAGCAGCTTCAAATGCTAAAAGAGCTCCGAAAGCTGGAGACGCAAATGGTAGACAAGATTTAATGATGACGACTGCAGATATCGCTTTAAAAGTAGATCCTGCTTATTTAGAAATTTCTAAACGTTTCCATAAAGACCACAAAGCTTTTGAAGATGCATTTGCGCGTGCTTGGTATAAGTTAACGCACCGTGATATGGGACCAGTTTCTCGTTATTTAGGACCAGAAGTACCTAAGGAAGAATTATTATGGCAAGATCCAGTACCAACGGTTAATTATACTTTAAGTGAAGGAGATATTTCTATTTTAAAAGGATTAATTTTAAATTCTGATTTAACAATTTCTCAACTAGTTACTACTGCTTGGGCTTCTGCTTCTACTTATAGAGGTTCAGACAAAAGAGGTGGTGCCAATGGTGCTCGTGTACGTCTAGAACCACAGAGAAGTTGGGAGGTTAATAACCCGACAGAACTAAATAAAGTATTAACTATTTTAGAAGGTGTTAAAAGCGATTTTAAAGGTGAAATTTCTATAGCAGATTTAATTGTTTTAGCAGGTAATGTAGGGATAGAACAAGGTCTTAAAAAGGTAGGAAGTACTCTAGAAGTTGAGTTTACTTCTGGAAGAGGTGATGCTTCGCAAGAACAAACAGATATTGAAGCGTTTAGTTATTTAGAACCTATAGCAGACGGTTTTAGGAATTATATTAAATCGGACTTAAAAATAGCTGCAGAAGATTTATTAATTGACAAGGCGAATTTGTTAACTTTATCTGTTCCAGAAATGACTGTTCTAGTTGGCGGTTTAAGGGTCTTAGGCGCGAATTACGATGGATCGACTAATGGAGTATTTACAGATAACCCTGGGAGTTTAACAAACGATTTCTTCAAAAATATATTAGATTTCACCTACACATGGAAAGCTACTTCTGAAGATGACCGCTTTTTTGAAGGTAGAAATCGTAAAACGAACGAAGTGAAATTCATAGGAACACGTGCTGATTTAATTTTTGGTTCTAATACAGAATTAAGAGCAATTACTGAAGTATATGGTGCTAATGACGGGCAAGACAGGTTTGTTAAAGACTTTGTTGCAGCATGGACGAAAGTTATGAATCTAGACCGATTTGATCTTAAAAAATAAAAGTAAATAAATGCATTAAAAAAGGGAATCAATATTCGTTGATTCCCCTTTTTACTTTTTGACTTCCGCTAACTATTTACTTGCAAATAATTTGATATCATTCGCAGAAACTTCTTTCTCTCCTAAAATTATTAAACGCTCTACAACATTTCTTAATTCACGAATGTTACCCGTCCAATCATATTCTTGCAATAATTTAATTGCTATTGAAGAAAAGGCCTTTTTTGGTGTTCCTTGCTCTTCAGAAATTTTAGTTGTAAAAAAATCTACTAGTAAAGGAATATCTTCTCTTCTATCATTTAAAGAAGGAACCTGAATTAAAATAACGGCCAATCGATGATATAAATCTTCTCTAAATCTACCTTCAGCAATTTCTACTTTTAGGTTTTTATTCGTTGCCGCAACAATTCTAACATTTACTTTTATATCTCTATCCGAACCAACTCGTTGAATTTTATTTTCTTGTAAAGCACGTAATACTTTTGCTTGTGCAGACAAACTCATATCTCCAATTTCATCAAGAAAAATAGTACCTCCATTGGCTGCTTCAAACTTACCCGCTCTATCTTTATTTGCTCCTGTAAAAGAACCTTTTACATGTCCGAACAATTCACTTTCTATTAATTCTGAAGGAATTGCAGCACAGTTTACTTCAATCATTGGAGCCTTAACTCTATCAGATTTCTCGTGCAACCAGTGTGCAACTAATTCTTTTCCCGTTCCATTTGGTCCAGTAATTAAAACTCTTGCATCTGTAGCTGCTACTTTTTCAATAATATCTTTAATATGAGAAATAGCAGCACTTTCACCAATCATTTGGTAACTTTTGCTTACTTTTTTCTTCAACCTTTTATTTTCTACAACTAATACTTTCTTATCTAAAGCATTTCTTACCGTATTTAAAAGTCGGTTTAAATCTGGCGGTTTAGATATATAATCAAACGCACCTAAACGCATTGTATTTACTGCAGTATCTAAATCTCCGTGACCAGAAATCATAACAATGGGTATTTCTGGTTTTATTTTTTTCGCTTTCTCCAAAACTTCAACACCATCCATTTTCGGCATTTTTATATCACATAAAACTAGATCATAATCGTTATTTTTAATCATCTCGATTCCTAACAATCCATCTTCTGCTTCCTCTACATTATAAGCTTCATTTTCTTCAGAAATAATTTTTGTTAAAACCCTTCTAATAGCTGCTTCATCTTCAATTATTAATATCTTACTCATGTATTTTTTAGTTTTAAAGCCTCAAAGTCTTAAAATTTGTTGAAAAAAAGATTCAACACTAAAATTTTAACTTAGCAACTGTTTATTAATTTTTATCTTCCTTATTATTTGTTCCAAAAACATGTACATCTCTTTGAGGAAAAGGAATTGAAATACCGTTTTCTCTAAACTTCTTATCTATTTCAAAACGCAAATCGCTTTGTACAAATCTTGTTTCAAAACTATCGTTTAATGAAAAAACAAGTTTAAAATTTAAAGAACTATCTGCAAAATCGGTAAATAGCACTTTAGATTCTGATATTTTTAAAATCTTATCTTGCTTTTTTGCAGCATCTAACAAAATTTGTTTTACAAGTTCTACATCACTTCCATAAGCAACACCAACGGTTACAGACTCTCTTGTTTCTGTTCCGTTTTCTGTCCAATTAAACAAAATATTGGTTAAATATAAGTGATTCGGAATTACCAAAACCTTATTATCTACAGTTACAGCTCTTGTAGTTCTAAGTCTTATGTCTAAAACTCTACCAACTTGCCCTTCTAATTCAATAATATCACCAACATGAACAGATTTGTCTACTAATATAAAGATTCCTGAAATTATATCTTGAAACAAGGTCTGTAAAGCCAAACCAACACCAATTAAAAGTGCTGCTGATGCAGCAAAAATAGCAGTAACATTTACTCCTGAAGTATCCATAGCAATTAAAAAAATAACCAAAAATACTAGCCACCTTAAATAACCAAAAACACTAACAAATTTAACTTTATCATTTTCTGGCATTTTTCTAGTAATAAACCTTCTTACTAAACGCAATACAAAAGCAGTTAAAATAAGAGCAACTGCAACAAATATTAAACCTTTAACAGTAATACTTATCTCATTACTAAACTTAAAAGTATACTCTAAAATAGAATTTGCTTCTTTTTCAATAGATTCTTTAATTTGCTCTACTTTATCTTGCATCTATCCTTTATATTTTAACCATTTATATAAGTCTTTATAAGTTGGTTTTTTACCATACATTAAAATACCAACTCTATAAATCTTAGCAGCCAACCAAACCATAAATACAAAAGTGACTAACAGTAACATCATAGAAATTGCTAATTCCGTCCAAGAAACGCCAAAAGGAACCCTCATTAACATAACAATAGGACTCGTAAATGGAATGTGAGAAAAGAGCACCGCAATAGAGCCATGAGGATCATTCATTACCGTTGCAAAACCAACATAAACACCTAAAATTAAAGGTGCCATTATTGGCAACATAAATTGTTGTGTGTCTGTTTCATTATCTACAGCCGCACCTACTGCGGCAAATAAAGAACTATACAACATAAAGCCACCTAAGAAGTAAAAAATGAACAATACAAACATTTTTAAAATAGGCAATTTCAAAATTTCTTGAATAATTAGTTGTCCTTTATCTCCATCTGTTGCTTGTTTTACAGCATCCATTTGTTCTGCAGGAACTCTTGCAGATTGCATTTCTACCATATCGACTCCAAAAATAGATGAAGCCACAGTAACAATAACAAAAAGGATAATTCCCCAAATAAAGAACTGTAATAAACCTGCAGATGCATTTCCTAATATTTTACCCATCATTAATTGGAAAGGTTTTACCGAGGAAACAATAATTTCTATAATTCTACTTGTTTTTTCTTCAATAACACTTCTCATTACAGAGGTACCGTAAATCATTACAAACATCATTAATAAATAACCTGCAATAGCACCAACACCAATTTTTAATCCGTTTATTAATTTTGACGATTCTTCACCAGAAAAGTTAAACATCTTAATATCTGTGTTAATTTTAGATGCTTTAATTTTTTCTAAATCAAAACCAAAACTATTTAATTTTTCATTTCTAATTTTATGTTCAATCTTATTTTCCAAAGAACTCATTACAGACATTCCAGGAGAATCTGTTGAATAGAATTCGATTGATTTTGCCAATAATTCTAAACTATCTTGCTTCGGAATAATTAAGGCTCCGTAATAATCACCTTTCTCTACTTTTTTCTTAGTTTCTTCAATACCCAAAGCAGTATAATCTGAATAATGAATTGATTTGGTGTCTTTAAAATCTTCTTTCGAGAACATTCCGGAGTTATCTACATAAGCGATTTCCTTAATTTTTTCATCATTTTTTTGCATCAAAAAATAAACCAAAGCGCCCATACCAACCATTAATAACGGACTTAAAAAAGTCATCATTATAAATGATTTGTTACGAACCTTCGCAATAAACTCTCTCTGTATAATTAGTTTTAACTTGCTCATTCTCTTAACTATTTTTGTTTATTGCCTGAATAAAAATATCGTTTGCACTTGGTATTAATTCTACAAAATGCTGTACCTCTCCTCTACTTGTTAAAAAAGATAACAAATCATTTGAAGAATTACCTTCAGTTAATTTTACATTTAAAGTTAAACTATCATTTAATAATTTAAAATTTGAAGGAGAAACCTCAAAATTCTCTTTCAACTTCGCTTCTACTTCTTTAGGATTCGCTGTCTGCAAACCAACTTGAAACGTATGCGTTCTAAATTCACGTTTGATATCGTCTAATTTTCCGTCTAAAATTTTGTTCGATTTATCAATCAATGCAATTTCATCGCACATTTCTTCTACAGATTCCATTCTATGGGTAGAAAAAATAATCGTTGCGCCTTCATCTCGCAATTGTAAGATTTCTTTCGCGATTAATTGTGCATTTATAGGATCGAAGCCAGAAAAAGGTTCATCAAAAATTAATAATTTAGGATTGTGCATTACCGTAACAATAAACTGTACTTTTTGCGCCATTCCTTTAGACAGCTCTTCAATTTTTTTTCCCCACCAAGCAGAAATATCAAATTTTTCGAACCAGTATTTCAAACGTTTTTTAGCTTCAGCTTTACTCAATCCTTTTAATTGCGCTAAATACAAAGCTTGCTCACCAACTTTCATCGATTTATACAAACCACGTTCTTCTGGCAAGTATCCAATTTGTGCCGTATGTTTTGGTGCCAAAACTTCTCCATCTAAAAAAATAGAACCGCTATCTGGCATTGTAATTTGATTAATAATTCTAATTAAAGATGTTTTACCTGCACCATTTGGCCCTAATAAGCCATAAACACTTCCTTTAGGAATGTGAATAGAAACATCATTTAAGGCAGTGAAATCGCCATATTTTTTTACTACATTATTTATTTCTAATAAATTTTTCATCGATAAAAGTTCATTTATTCTTATAGTAGAATTGCGCACAAATCTACATATTTTCTATTTATTAGTATACCAACATGTAAAAACGTTACAGTTTAATATTATGTTAAAATTTACTATGCATGCATAACTTTATTGTAATTTACTATGCATGCATAATAAATTTAGTTATATTTGAACCAATGAATAAGCATAAATCGATAGATCATCAATTAAGGGCAACTTGGCAAGCTGTCGCAAAAGTGTACAATGAACAAGCTGTAAAGCATGATAGTACAATGGCTACAGCATTTGTTCTTTTAAATATTGATAAAGAAAAAGGCACACCTTCTACAGCTTTAGGTCCTTTAATGGGAATGGAACCAACAAGTCTTTCTAGAATTTTAAAAAACATGGAAGACAAAGGAGCTATTTCTAGAGAAAAAAACCCTGATGACGGTAGAAGTGTTATTATAAAGTTAACAGCATATGGCAAAGAGATGCGTAAAGTCTCTAAAGGTCATGTAATTCAATTTAATGAAACCGTGGTAAACAATGTTACAGAAAAAGATTTAGAAGGCTTTTTTAATGTAACATCAAGAATTAATAAATTAATTGCAGACAAAGAAATTTATAAAGAAATCAGCAAAAAAGCAGTATAAAAATCAAACAAATGACTAGAAGAATTAAAAAAGTAGCAATTATTGGTTCCGGAATTATGGGAAGTGGTATTGCTTGTCATTTTGCTAATATTGGTGTAGAAGTTCTTTTATTGGACATAGTTCCAAGAGAATTAACTGACAAAGAAAAAGCAAAAGGACTAACGTTAGAAGACAAAGTTGTTAGAAATCGTTTAGTAAATGATGCATTAACAGCTTCTTTAAAATCGAAACCTTCACCTATTTATCATCAAAAATTTGCAAACAGAATTACCACAGGTAATTTAGAGGATGATATTGCAAAAGTTGCGGATGTAGATTGGATTATGGAAGTTGTCGTTGAAAGACTAGATATTAAAAAAATTGTTTTTGAAAAACTAGAGAAATATAGAACTCCAGGAACAATAATATCTTCAAACACTTCTGGTATTCCTATTCAGTTTATGAATGAAGGAAGAAGTGAAGATTTTCAAAAGCATTTTGCGGTAACTCACTTTTTTAATCCTCCAAGATATTTAAAACTTTTTGAAGTGGTTCCTGGGCCAGATTGTAAACAAGAAGTTACAGATTTCTTAATGATGTATGGTGAAAAATTCTTAGGCAAAACTTCTGTTTTAGCAAAAGATACACCTGCATTTATAGGGAATAGAGTTGGTATCTTCGGAATCCAATCTTTATTTCATCAAGTAAAAGAATTAGGTTTAACAGTTGAAGAGGTAGACAAATTAACAGGACCTGTAATAGGTAGACCAAAATCGGCTACTTTTAGAACGGTAGATGTTGTTGGTTTAGATACGTTGGTGCACGTTGCAAACGGAATCTACGAAAACTGCCCTAACGACGAAGCACATGAACTTTTCAAGTTACCAGGTTTCATCAATACCATGATGGAAAACAAATGGTTGGGAAGTAAAACAGGGCAAGGTTTTTATAAAAAATCTGTGGACGCAAACGGTAAAAAAGAAATTTTAACATTAGACTTAGATACTTTAGAATATCGTCCTTCTAAAAAAGCAAAATTCGCAACTTTAGAATTAACAAAAACAATAGACAAACCAATAGATCGTTTTAAAGTATTAGTTGGCGGAAAAGATAAAGCTGGTGAATTCTATAGAAAGAACTTCGCAGCCATGTTTGCGTATGTTCAAAATAGAATTCCAGAAATTTCTGATGAATTGTATAAGATTGATGATGCTATGAAAGCTGGTTTTGGTTGGGAAAACGGACCTTTCGAAATTTGGGATGCTGTTGGTGTAGAAGAAGGTATCGAATTAATGAAAGCTGAAGGCGCTGCACCTGCTACTTGGGTAACAGAAATGTTAGCTGCTGGTTCTAAATCTTTTTACACTGTAAAAGAAGGCGCAACTTATTTTTATGACGTTCCTTCTAAATCTCAAACAAAGAAACCTGGACAAGAATCATTCATCATTTTAGATAATATTAGAAAAACAACTGAAGTTTTCAAAAACTCAGGAGTTTCTGTTCAAGATATTGGAGACGGAATTTTAAATGTAGAGTTCCAATCTAAAATGAATACCATTGGTGGTGATGTTTTGGCTGGTTTAAATAAAGCCATTGATTTAGCCGAAAAAGATTTTCAAGGATTGGTTGTTGGTAACCAAGCACCAAACTTTTCTGTTGGGGCAAATATTGGTATGATTTTTATGATGGCTGTAGAGCAAGAATATGAAGAATTAAATTATGCTATTAAATATTTTCAAGACACCATGATGCGCATGCGTTATTCATCAATACCAACTATTTCTGCTCCGCATGGAATGGCTTTAGGCGGTGGTTGTGAAATTTCTTTACACGCAGATAAAGTAGTTGCAGCAGCAGAAACTTATATGGGATTAGTCGAATTTGGAGTTGGTGTAATTCCTGGTGGTGGTGGTTCTAAAGAAATGGCTTTAAGAGCATCAGACCTTTTTCATAAAGGAGATGTTGAATTAAACATTTTACAAGAAAACTTCTTAACCATTGGTATGGCAAAAGTATCTACTTCTGCTTATGAAGCATTCGATTTAGGCTTACTTCAAAAAGGAAAAGATGTTGTTGTAGTGAATAAAGAAAGACAAATTGCTACAGCAAAAGCACATGCAAAATTAATGGCAGAAAGTGGTTATACACAACCTGTAACTCGAAAAGACGTAAAAGTATTAGGGAAACAAGCTTTAGGAATGTTTTTAGTTGGAACAGATGCAATGCAAGATAGTAACTACATTTCTGAACATGATATGAAAATCGCCAATAAACTAGCATATGTAATGGCTGGTGGAGATTTATCTGAACCAACATTGGTTACTGAACAATACTTATTAGATTTAGAAAGAGAAGCGTTTTTATCACTTTGTACAGAGCGTAAAACGTTAGAACGTATTCAATCGATGTTAAAAACTGGGAAACCATTAAGAAACTAAAAAACATGAAAACAGCATATATAGTAAAAGCATATAGAACTGCAGTTGCAAAAGCTCCAAAAGGTGTTTTTCGCTTTAAACGTGCAGACGAGTTAGGTGCAGAAACCATTCAGCACATGATGAAAGAATTACCGAATTTAGACGTAAAACGTATTGATGACGTAATTGTAGGAAACGCAATGCCAGAAGGCGCACAAGGGTTAAACATGGCGCGTTTTATCTCTTTAATAGGTTTAAATTCTGTGGATGTTCCTGGAGTTACTGTAAATAGATTTTGTTCATCTGGACTAGAAACAATTGCAATGGCAGCCGCTAAAATTCAAGCAGGAATGGCAAGTTGTATTATTGCAGGTGGTGCAGAAAGTATGAGTTCTGTTCCAATGACTGGTTTTAAACCAGAATTGAATTATGATACAGTAAAAGATGGTCATGCAGATTATTACTGGGGAATGGGAAATACTGCGGAAGCTGTTGCCAAACAGTTTAAAGTTTCTAGAGAAGACCAAGATGAATTTGCTTTTAATTCTCACATGAAAGCTTTAAGAGCGCAAGCAGAAAATCGTTTTCAAGATCAAATAGTTCCTATTAATGTTGAAGAAACGTACTTAGGTGCTGATGGAAAAAAAGCTACAAGAAACTACACCGTAAATAAAGATGAAGGGCCAAGAGCAGGAACTTCAAAAGAAGCGTTAGCCAAACTTCGTGCAGTTTTTGCAGCTGGAGGAAGTGTAACTGCTGGAAACTCATCACAAATGAGTGATGGTGCAGCTTTTGTAATGGTAATGAGTGAAGAAATGGTGAAAGAATTAAATCTAGAACCAATTGCAAGAGTCGTAAATTATGCTGCAGCTGGTGTAGAACCAAGAATTATGGGAATTGGACCTGTTGCTGCGATTCCGAAGGTTTTAAAGCAAGCAGGTTTACAACAAAGCGATATTGAGTTAATTGAATTGAATGAAGCTTTTGCTTCTCAATCTTTGGCAGTTATGCGTGAGTTGAATTTGAATCAAGAAATTGTGAATGTAAATGGTGGTGCCATTGCATTAGGGCATCCGTTAGGTTGTACAGGTGCAAAATTATCTGTGCAGTTATTTGATGAAATGCGCAAAAGAGATCTGAAAAATAAATACGGAATGGTAACTATGTGTGTTGGAACAGGACAGGGTGCTGCTGGTGTATTTGAATTTCTTTCATAATTTAAAACAAGTATAAGTTAAGACGTAAGATTCTTAATTATTAAAAAATATAAATCAACAATATTAGAAGATAAAATAGAAGAATTCCAGAGAGTAACATTGGAGTTTTAAAATAGCAAAAATGTCTATTCTCTATTTTTTTCTTCTATAATCTTAAAACAAAATAAAAATGTCAGAATTATTAAGAGGTGGTCAGTTTCTTGTAAAAGAAACAAATTGCGAAGATGTGTTTACTCCAGAAGACTTTACAGAGGAGCAACAAATGATGAAAGAAGCAGTGATGGAATTTAATGACAGAGAAATCATTCCTCACAAAGCACGTTTCGAAGCTAAAGATTATGCTTTAACTGAAGAAGTGATGCGTAAAGCTGGTGAATTAGGTTTCTTAGGCGTTGCTGTTCCTGAAGAATATGGAGGACTAGGAATGGGATTTGTTTCTACCTTATTAACTTGTGATTATATTTCAAGTGGTACAGGTTCGTTTAGTACTGCTTTTGGTGCGCATACAGGAATTGGTACCATGCCAATTACTTTATATGGAACCGAAGAACAAAAACAAAAATACGTTCCTAAACTAGCTACAGGTGAGTGGTTTGGTGCATATTGTTTAACCGAACCAGGAGCTGGTTCTGATGCAAATTCAGGAAAGACAACTGCAGAACTTTCTGCGGATGGAAAATCTTATAAGATTAACGGTCAAAAAATGTGGATTTCTAACGCAGGTTTTTGTCGCTTAATGATTGTTTTTGCTAGAATAGAAAATGATAAAAACATTACTGGTTTTATCGTTGAATTCGATAAAGAAAATCCGAATGGAATTACTTTAGGTGAAGAAGAACATAAATTAGGGATTAGAGCTTCTTCGACAAGACAAGTGTTTTTTAACGATACAGTTGTATCTACAGAAAACATGTTAGCTGGTCGTGGAGAAGGTTTTAAAATTGCAATGAACGCTTTAAATGTAGGACGTATTAAGTTAGCGGGAGCCTGTTTAGACTCTCAGCGTAGAATTATAAATTACGCTGTACAATATGCTAATGAGCGTAAACAATTTAAAACTCCTATTGCAGATTTTGGTGCAATTAAAGTAAAATTAGCGGAAATGGCTGCCAATGCTTACGTTGGTGAATCTGCTACCTATAGAGCTGCAAAAAATATCGAAGATAGAATTGCAATGAGAGTTGAAGCTGGTAACACACACCAAGAAGCAGAACTAAAAGGGGTTGAAGAATATGCTATTGAATGTTCTATTTTAAAAGTTGCTGTTTCTGAAGATGTACAAAGTTGTGCAGATGAAGGAATTCAGATTTTTGGTGGAATGGGATTCTCTGAGGAAACGCCTATGGAATCTGCTTGGAGAGATGCGAGAATTGCTCGTATTTACGAAGGAACGAACGAAATTAACAGAATGCTTTCTGTAGGTATGCTAATTAAAAAAGCAATGAAAGGTCATGTAGACTTATTAGGGCCTGCAACAGAAGTAGCAAATAGTTTAATGGGGATTCCTTCTTTTGATACGCCAGATTATTCTGAATTATTTTCTGAAGAAAAGCACATGATTGCAAAATTGAAGAAAACATTTTTAATGGTTGCAGGTGCAGCACTTCAAAAATATGGTCAAGAAATAGACGAACATCAACAGTTATTAATTGCAGCTTCAGATATTTTAATTGAAATTTACATGGCAGAATCTGCTATTTTAAGAACTGAGAAGAATGTAAAACGTACTAGTAAAGAAGCGCAATCTGTACAAATTGCAATGTCTAAATTATACTTGTATCATGCAGTAGATATTATTGAAGAAAAAGGGAAAGAAAGTATTATTTCTTTCGCCGAAGGTGATGAGCAACGTATGATGTTAATGGGCTTAAAACGTTTTACTAAATACACAAACTACCCAGATATTGTAGATTTACGTAACGAAATCGCAGAAAAAGTAAAAGCAGAAAATAAATACTGTTTTTAAAAATATTTAAAAATTTCTTAAACTATCAAGGTTTTAAGAATTAGTTGTTTGTTTGAGAGACCATCTTTAGAGATGGTCTTTTTTTTTGTAACAAAATAACTATCTTCGTTTAAAATCCATTTATATGAAAACTAATTTTTTATTTATTTTATCTTTTTTAATATTAATGTCAAGCTGCAAATCATCAGAAAAAAATAAAATTGATGAGAAAATGATGTTAAAAGCTGTAAAATTTTTAGCAAGTGACTCTTTAGAAGGAAGAGGGTTTTCTAAGCCTGGAAACTACGAAGCGGCTAAGTTTATTGACAATAAGTTTAATGAACTAGGTTTAGAACCTTTCTTAGGTGGTTCTTTTACACAACAATTTAAATACCAATTCTCTGGTAAAAAAAGACAACGAATGTTCCCTTTAAAGGACTCTATTGCTAACCTTTCAAATACTGGGGATACCTTAGTTATTGGTGGAAATGTAATTGGAAAAATTTCAGGAAAAATCAAAAAAACAATTGTAATTACTGGTCATTTAGATCATCTAGGAATTAAAAATGGTAAAATATACAATGGTGCAGATGATGATGCTTCTGGTACAGCTGCTTTATTTGCGATTGCTAAATACTTTAAGCAGCATTCACCTAAGCATACGCTAGTTTTCGCTGCTGTTGATGCAGAAGAAATTGGTTCTTTGGGAGCAGATTATTTTTTAAAAAATTATCCTAACAAAGAAAATATTGTTTTAAACATTAATATGGACATGATTGCAAATAACAATAAGCAACAATTATATGCTTCTGGTTTGTTTCATTACCCACAATTAAAACAACCTTTAGAAAATATAACATCTCCAATTACATTATTGTTTGGTCATGACAATCCTGATGATAAAAACTTAGATGATTGGACGTTTTCTTCCGACCACAGAATCTTTCATAAAGAGAAAATACCTTTTATTTATTTTGGAGTGGAAGATCACAAAGATTATCACAAACCAACAGATACTTTTGAGAACATGAATCAAGAATTTTATGTTGATGCTGTAAAACTAATTGTTCAAGCGATCGAAAATTATGATTCTTATTTAAATTAATCCCTATTTTATACATGAAAAACACAATTACAAGAGGTTTTATACTATCAGGGCTTTCTAATATTGTTGCTGTATTAATACTGTCAAGATTTTTTACGAATGAATTTATTCCAAAATATGACAATGTAGTGATGTCTAATTTCGGATTGTTAATGATTCTTGTTTGGGGTTTTGCATATATTGCTGTTGCAAAAGATTATACTAAAGTAAAATGGATCGTTGCCGTTTTTGCTATTGAAAAACTTATCTACGGAATTATTTGGATACAATGGCAATTAGAAAATAATGTTTCAACAATTTTTGATGAAGATAAGATGGCAGGAATTTTCTACGCCATCTATGGCATTAACGACTTTCTCTTCTTTTTGTTCTTTTCATACGTATTCATCAAATTATTAAAAAAATAAAGCTTTTTTAAATAGCTAATCTCTTTTTTATCAGTACTTTTGCACGCAATTTGAAAACACAAGAATGAAACGTATTAAAGAATATAAAAAACTTTTTAAAGTAGAAGGTCCAATTAATTTAAAAGAATTAAAAACGGCTTACAGAGGTTTAGTAAAAGAATGGCATCCAGATAAATTTCAAGAACAAGAAAAAAAGGATGAAGCAGATGTTATGAGTACTCAAATTATAGATGGGTATCATTTCTTAGTTAGCATCGCCCCAGAAACAAAAGAAGCTAACTTAGACGCTTATAAAACAACAATAACAGAATCTCAAGTTGCAGATTGGCATCATAAAAGTATGTTATTAGAAGTTACTTTTACAGACGGAAATAAATACGAATACTTTGGTGTTAGTAAAATTCTTTTCGGAAAATTTGTAAATGCAAAATCTATGAATAATTTTGGTAAGAGAAATATTTTTAATTCTTTTACTTACAGAAAATCTATGAAAGCTTCTGCTACAGTTTAATAACTTTCTTTAAAAGAACATAAAAAAAGAGATTACATTTGAATGTAATCTCTTTTTTTATGTTCTAATTTAAGGTTACTTATTCTAAAGCTCCTAAATAACGCTCTGCATCTAAAGCAGCCATACAACCTGTACCTGCTGCTGTAACTGCTTGTCTGTATTCTTTATCTTGAATATCTCCTGCAGCAAAAACTCCTGGTAAGTTTGTTTTTGTTGATTTTCCTTTTGTGATTAAATATCCTGTTTCATCCATATCTAAAATACCTTTAAATAAGTCTGAATTTGGTGTATGTCCAATCGCAATAAAAACACCTGTTACAGAAATATCATGTGTTTCTTTTGTTTTATTATTGATTGCTCTAACCCCTTCAACAACATTAGAACCTAAAACCTCATCGATTTCCGTATTGTATAAAACTTCTATATTAGCCGTTTTTTCAACCCTATGCTGCATTGCTTTAGATGCTCTCATAAAATCTTTACGAACCAAAATTGTTACTTTTCTACAAATATTTGATAAATAAGTAGCTTCTTCTGCAGCAGTATCTCCTGCTCCAACAACAACTACATCTTGTCCTTTATAGAAAAAACCATCACAAGTTGCACATGCAGAAACTCCTCCTCCAATTAAACGTTGTTCACTTTCTATTCCTAAGTATTTAGCAGTTGCTCCTGTAGAGATAATTATTGTTTCTGCTTCTATATGTTTAGACTCATCAACAATAACTTTATGAATTCCACCAACTTTATCACTTAATTCTACACTAGTTACCAATCCAAAACGAACTTCTGTACCAAAACGTTCTGCTTGTTTTTTTAGATCTTCCATCATTGCAGTACCATCTGTACCATCAGCATAACCCGGAAAATTATCTACCTCTGTTGTTGTAGTTAATTGACCTCCCATTTGCATTCCTGTATACATTACAGGCTTCATATCTGCTCTGGCTGCATAAATTGCTGCAGTATAACCCGCAGGACCAGAACCTATAATTAAACATTTTATTTTTTCTATTGTATCTGACATAATATTCTGTATCGAATTTAGAAATGTAAAAGTATCATTTTTTGGTGCTTATAAATACGAATGTTTATAAATTTTAATAATGGAAACATAATTAGAGTTAATCAACTTTTTGTAATGAATAATAATTATTAAAAAAATGATTGTTTTTTACAAAAAGAGTGTATATTTGCAGTCCTTAAATGAGTAATCATTTTCGGGGTGTAGCGTAGCCCGGTCATCGCGCCTCGTTTGGGACGAGGAGGTCGCAGGTTCGAATCCTGCCACCCCGACAAAAACCTTGTAAATCTTATGATTTACAAGGTTTTTTTTAGTTTTTAGAGCATCGAAATAATTGCTAAATAATAGTTCCTTCAAAATCAAGACCAAAACTTACCAGACTCTTATATTCTATAATAGAAAAAAACATGACATCCTCCTTAAACTTCAATTTTCAATTAAAAGATAACCAAACCGTTTTATTTCACTTTAAACTCAGAATTATTAAGTAGATTAATCTACTGTAGAAATCCATTGATTTTTAGTTCCCCATTCCAAATTTGGCTTCGAAGATGTTTCTATTTCTAATGCTCCACCATTTATAATTTCTTGATGAGTAAGCCAGTTCCTATCTAATTTTTCTCCATTAAAGACTACAGATTTTACATAAAAATGATCTTTATGATAATTTTTTACATTGATCTTTAAAACTTTCTTATTTGGAAAATTAATTGAGACAGACTTAAAAATAGGTGCTGTAAGATAATAAACAGGTGAACCTACATTGGCTGCTGAAAAACCTAAACTTCGCATAACAAACCAAGAAGACATGGTACCAGAATCATCATCCATGGTACGTATATATGCTTTTGGTTTATTTTTGTAAATTCTACCGATATACGGATCAATACCTTTGCTGTTATCATTAAAATAATTTTGAACTACCGTGTCTAACATAATATTTCTGAATAATTTTTGAGATTTCCATGGCTGCTTCGATGCATTGTACATGCCTGGTACTTGTAAATCTGGTTGATTAGCATGGTTGTAACTATAGCTATCAAAAAAAGAATCTAACTGATCTGTAAACGCAGCTTCTCCTCCTACTAATTCCTTTAACTCCTTTACATCAAAAGGAACAAACCAACGATATTGTAAAATTGTACCTTGGTATAAACCTCTTGCTTGCATGTTATCTACATCCTTTTTTGAAAGATCTGAAAAGTCTTTTTTCCAATACGTTTTATATTCTAAAGCTTTCTCTTTATACTTTTTACTTAAAGGAAGATTTCCAATAGCTTTCATTAATTCACTCATTGCCCAATTATCATAAGAAGATTCTAACGCCTTATCTGGTGAATTATAATCTAGTTTATCAGCTTCTGCAACCAAAGAATCTTTTATGCTTTTTAAATCGAGTTGATATCCTTTTTTATACGCATCTAATAATACAACTGAAGCATGCTCGGTTCTAACGGTAGGTGAAGGTTCGTGTTGGGTTGCCCAATCATTTTTACCGTATAAATACAAGTTTGCAATAGATTTGGAGATGTCTTTATATTCATTTGAATAAAACAAAGACAACATTGGTAATTGCTCTCGATAATTATCCCAAATTGCCCAACCATTGTACATCTTATGATTTGATTTTTGAATAGATCCGTCTATTGCAGCATACGTGCCATCTTTTTCAGAAATTAAATAAGGTGCTTGTAAACCTCTATATAAAAGGGAATAAAAAAGAGCTTCTCTATCTTTTTCACCCTTAACTTTTATGGTATTTAAAAGTTCTTCCCACGCTTTTTCTGTTTCTTTTTCTAATACTGAAATAGAAATTGATTCAATTTTCTCTAACGCATATTTAGTATTTACAGATGAAAAACCTAAACGGACTTGCATTGTTTCATTTAAATCTTCTCTCTCTGCTATAAATATATGGTCATCAATCTTTTTTAGAGACTTCATATTCTCTATTTCTAAGGCATAATAAATTCGATAAATACCTTTGCCACAAGTAGTTTTTGTATCAATCCAACCTGTAATAACATTATTATCTACCTTGTTTTCTTCAGCTACAAATCTATCTGGCATTGCAAAAGACAAATCTATTTTAAGGCCACTCTTGGTCTTTGGAAAACGATAACTTTGAATACCAAAATTATGTTTTACACTCATTTTTGCACTAATTCCATTCTCAAAGGAAACCGAATAAAAACCTGGCTTCGCTTTTTCTTTATCTTTTAAAAGAATTGTTTTTTTTGAATCCTTTATAAAAGGTGCTATTAAAATATTTCCGCCACTTCCTCTACAGCCAACACCTTCAATTCTAGTAGTTGTAAAACCTAAAAACTCTTTTGCATAATATTCATAACCAGTATGAATGTGCGGGTTTGTTTGCGGTCCCATGCTCATCATATTAAATGGAGATGAAGCAGACGGAGACATTTGTCCGTGATCTCCAGAAGTACCTAAAAAGACGTTAACAAGTTCCACTAATCTTTTACCTGAAGTTACATGTTGTTCAGCTTGAGCTTCAACTACCTGAATAATAAGAAATAAGCTAACAAATACAATAATTTTATGCTTTTTCATAGTTAATTTATGGATCTAAAGGATCTAATGGATTTTGATGTAATGATTCTATTTTTGGTTGATATTCTAATGTTGTAGAATTAATTCTTTTTAAAATAAATGAAGGAATATAACCCAGTTCTTCTATACAACGTTCAATAAAATTATCGTTTCCAACATACTTGCTATGTCCATTATTTGTTACAACAAGTGCTAATTTATTAAAAGGGATATTGCTATTGATAATTAATCTAGATGCATTACGAAGATTTGTAGTTGTGTGCCTAGCATAAGGATCTATAAGTATTCTGTTTTCAGGAATGTGATAGCGATTTATCAATTCTTTTTTCATTTCTATTGCCTCGGCAAAAGGAGCTCTAAAGGGGTGCGCATGGCCTCCTGAAACGATAATTAATGGTGCTTTTTCCTGTTGATATTCAAGAACACCTAACTGTAAGTTTAATTTACCCAAAGCCGTTAAGGTATCTTTATTATTCTCAGGCCCATTTCCTAAAATTAAAATTGAAGAATACGGAAACTCATCAAAATTTATTTGAGATACAGTAGCAATCGTTTTTTTATTCGCTCCTGAATCTAGTGGCTCATATCGTGCAGATTCATCTCTATGATTCAGGTATAAAAGAGCTAATGTAAAATCTAAAGAAGGTTGAAAAAACAGAGCTGTAGACGCTTCTTTTTTGTGCATTAACATATCACTCCACATTAATAAAGCCCCTTTATAGTGCTTGTCTTTTACATCATAAGAAACAGAATCTATTTTAGGGTAACGCCCTTTTTCTCCTAAACCATAAACAGATAAGGATTGATTGATTCCTTTTGCACAAAGTTTCCAAGCAGCAACAATATAATCTGAATTCTCTAAAGATTTAAAGTTTTCATATTTTCCTGAAGGACGTAAGTTTTTAGTTATTAATAGCTCTAATTCTTTATTAAGTGTTGTCTCTTTACGTAGTATTGAAGAAATATTTTTAATTTCATCATCAGAGAATTTGTACGCATTAATTAGTGATTCAATTTCAACTTCATCACTCTTTAAACTTGCTGTTATGCTCTCTTTTTTGTTCTTAAAGATTGCATTTAACTTGTTGTTGTTTTCTAAAAAAGACACCAATTTTAGATTGTTCTGAATCGCAGAAAAAAGATAAAAATTCTGATCTTGAACCTTAGAGTTAGATATTGATTGCTTAAAGTTTGAATTAAAACCTAAGTTCTCTTGAGCTGTAGTAATGTTTAGTAAACTTGCAAAAAATAGAAGTACATAAATTCTTTTCATTTTAAAAAAATTAAAAAGGAAACTCTCTCGAGTTTCCTTTATTTTGTTAATAACCATTATTCTGAGTAACAGTTCCTGCTGGAACTCCATCTATATATCTTTGTGGAATAGGCCAATATTCATTTTTGCCTGCAACAAATTTTGCATTTACAAGGTGACTTCTTTTTGTTTTTTCAATTTGTAAGTAATCATCTATAATCGTTTTTGCTTTTCCCCAACGAACTAAATTAAAGAAGCGATGGCCCTCCATTGCTAATTCTAATCTCGTTTCTAAATAGACTGCAGCTCTTGCAGCTTCAAGATTTGTCCATGTTTTATCATAAGTTGCAATACTGTATTTAGCAGCATCTGCAGTACCTTCTAAATTTTTCACATTTTCAGAATTAATAACACGCTGACGAATTTGATTTATTAAAGCTCTAGCATTTTCTAAATTACCTAACTCCATTTCAGCTTCCGCTTTCCATAATACAACCTCAGCATACCTAATAATATAGTAGTTAAGCGCATTAACATAAGGCCACGTTTTTACATAAAAAGGAGATTTTGCCGAAACAATACGCTTTTTAGGCCCGAAAGCACCATAAGTAGCTAAATCCCTAGCCCAACTTTCTTCATACAAAATACCTAAATCTTTATACGGAATATTAGGTCTACCTACAGTAATATCTAACCTTGGGTCAACAAAATCATTAGTAGCTACATCTATATTACCTTCTACTGGTAATCCTAAATTTGATGTTTTAAATGCATTAATTAGGTTCTGTGAAGGTCTATGAAAACCATATTGAGAATAAAATGGGCCTCCTGGAGCTGTTAATCGATCTCCAATGCTTCCATTATAATTATTCGGTTGCCCATCATCTATAGAATGCTGAACTGCAAATATCACTTCCTTATTATTGTCATTTTCAGGAAGGAATAATTGACTAAAATCATCCATTAAACCATGGTTCTTTGTCATCACTTCATTCGTAGCATCGATTACTTTTTGCCATTTATTCTGAAATAAGTAACATTTTGCTAAATAAGCTTTGGCTGCAGTTTTAGTTGGTCTTCCCAATTCTTTTTGGGTCTCAGGTAGTCCGTTGTATGCTTTTTGAAAATTTCCTTCAATTTTTTCCCATAACTCTTCCGAAGTAAACTCTGTATTAGATCTTGCGTAATCTGAAACTGTTTTTGCTGTTTCATCTATATATGGAATTCTATTATAGATTTTTTTTAACTCGAAGTAATAATGCCCTCTTAGAAAAGATAATTCCGCTAATCTTTGAATTTTTAAAGTGGCACCAAAACCTTCAGATGCATTTAACAATCGTATTGCTTCATTAGCTCTTTTAACACCTTCATAAAGAGCAGACCATTTACGCTCTACATCTATAATTGTAGGGTTTGTAGCGTAAATTTCCATTTGGTGAATATTATTTTGATCACCAGTACCACCACCTCCTTTATAGCAATCATCTGAGACTACATCTCCAAAGCTCCAGTTAGAATCCGGAGAATTATAAGCATTACTTGCGCCATCAAATTGCCCATTTAAAACACTGTAAGCTGAAATAATAGCTCTTTCTATGTTCTCTGGTTTTACAATTTCTGAAGGCGCTACTTCGCCATAGGTTGTTTCTTCTAAAAATTCATCAGAACAAGAGAATAATTGAATAACAATACCAATTAAAAGTATGTATTTAATTTTATAGATACGTTTCATAATATATTTTTTAAAATTTTAGATTAAGACCTATTGTAAATGTGCGTGATGGAGGATAAATTCCACGATCTACTCCGATGTCTAAATTTCTATTGTCTGAGGAATAATTTTGTAAACCGATTTGAGGATTCATTCCACTATAATTAGTTATTGTAAAGACATTAGTAGACTGTGCATATACTCTAAGTTTTTTACCTTTCATAAATGGTTGAGTAAAAGTATAACCTAGTTGTAACATATTTAATTTAATATAAGAGCCATCTTCCACATAAAAAGAAGAAGGTCTAATATTATTATTAGGATCATCTAAAGACAATCTAGGAATGGAAGAATTTGAATTATCTGGAGACCATGCGTTTAACAAATCTTCATTCTTATTATAAGCAGACTGATTGAAAAAATGAGTTTTATACTTTGTTAAATTGTATAAGTCATTCCCCAAACTAGCATTAAAAAACATGCCTAAATCAATATTTTTATAATCGAAATTTAGATTCATACCTAACAACACGTCTGGGTGCGGAGAACCAATAAATGTTCTGTCTTTATCATCTATAACACCGTTATCATCAACATCTACAAACCTTATATCACCTGGCTTTGCATTTGGTTGTAGCGCATAATTTGTAACTTCTTGTGCACTTTGAAATAAACCATCTGTTTTGTATCCATAGAAAGAACCAATTGGTTGCCCAACAGCACTTCTAGAAACTTCTTGATCAAAATTAACAGAATGAAGAGAGGAACTCGGTATTCCTAAAAAAGGAACATTATTTAATTCAGTAAGTTCATTTTTATAGGTTGTAAAATTAAGTCCTATAGCATAACCAAGGTCATTCATTTTATCCTTGTAATTAAGGTTCAATTCAAAACCTGTATTTTCCATTCGCCCATCATTAATCCATTGTCCGTCATTAGTACCACCGTAGGTAAGTGGAATAATATTGTAAATTAAAATATCATCTGTTTTTTTTGTATAATACTCTGCAGACACCTCTAATTTATCATTCAAAAAACCTAAATCTACACCTATGGTTGTACCTGTAGTAGTTTCCCATTTTAAATTAGGGTTAGGCACACGTGTCTGAGTAAGACCTGTAGAAACAGTGTTTTGGTTTCCTCCAATTGCATAATCTGAATTTGCATTATTATTGCTATAACTATCTACAGTCGAATAAGAAGGTAATTGCTGGTTACCTGTTTGCCCCCAACTACCACGTATTAAAAATGAAGAAAATGCATCTCCTAAATTAAAAAAGTTTTCTCTATCTACACGCCAACCTACTGAAAAAGCTGGAAAAGTTCCATAATTATTATTTGCTAACCTAGAAGTACCATCTCTTCTTACTGTTGCTGTAAATAGATATTTTCTATTATAATTATATTTAACTTGACCAAAGTATGAACTTAAAGCCCATTCATTTGCTCCTCCGTTATTTAACTGGTTTTCTGTACCATTACTTAAATACCTGAAATTTAAATCTTCATATAAAAAATTCTGTCTAGATGCGCCAAAACCCTCATAATAATACTTGATTGCTTCTTGACCTAAAAGAACATTAAGATTGTGTAATCCTATTTTTTTAGAATAATTTAAAGTGTTTGTCCAAATTAGCTGATAGTTGAAACTATTTCTTGTACTTAAAGAATTGGTATTGTTTTGTGCTAATATCTCATCATAAGCTGGAGAAAAACTACGAGAATTGTTGCTTTGGTAATCAATACCTAAAGAAGTTTTTGCACTAAAATCCCCCAACTTAATATCTGCAAATAGGTTACCAATTGCTTGAATACTTTTTATCACATTGTCTTTACTTCTATATAAACTACCTAATGGATTAGCGATATCATTAATTGGATTCCCTCCAAAATTTTCATGAATATCTTTTACAGGAACTATGGAAGGAAATTGTAGCGCATTATAAACAACACTACCTAATGACGAGTTTGTACCTACCGAAACACGTTCTTTATACGATGTTGTAAAGTTTTGCCCAATGGTTAAAAAATCTAAGACTTTATAGCTTGAATTTAAACGAACAGAATAACGCTCATAACCTGTATGTTTTATAATTCCTTCTTGGTTATAATACCCTAAACCAAAAGATTGTTGTGATTTTGCATCTCCTTTAGATATTGTTAAATTATAAGAATGTACAGGAGCAACCTGCATAATTTCTTTAATCCAATCTACATCTCCACTTCGAATTGTTTTGTCTGCATTTAAAAATTCTGGTAAAATTGGTTTGTTTGGATTATTCCCATAAATATCACTACTAGGTATTTTTCCATCATTTTTTGTCGCTTGCCAAAGTAAATCGCCATATTGTTGTGCGTTTAAAGTATTTGGTAGGTTAAAAGAGGTTTGCAAACCACTGTAAATATCTAATGTGGTTTTAAAACTACCTTTGGTGCTTCCTTTTTTAGTAGTTATAACCACTACTCCATTTGCTGCACGAGAACCATAAATAGAAGAGGATGCTGCGTCTTTTAAAACTTGTATCGTTTCTATATCTGCTGGGTTAAGACCATCTAATCCATTAGAAACTGGTACTCCATCAACCACCACTAATGGGTCGTTATTATTAATTGTACTAAACCCTCTTACTCTAATAGAAGTTCCTCCTCCTGGGCTATTATCACTCATAATCTGAACCCCTGGAAGTCTCCCCTCTAACATTTCTGCTACGTTTGCTACTGGCTTAGTGTTAACTTCCGCAGGTGAAATAGAAGCTACAGATGCTGTTACATTTTTTCTACTTTCTGTGCTGTAACCAACAACAACAATCTCTCCTAAAATAGCTGTATCTGGCTCTAATTGTACCTGTATTTCTTTTTGATTACCTATAGTAATTTCTTGTGTTTTATACCCAATATAAGATATAACAATAACTGAATTAGTGCTATTTACAGTAATTGAAAACTTACCATTAAAATCTGTTGTTACACCATTTGCTGTTCCTTTTTCTAAAATACTAGCACCAGGCAAAGGCTGACCAGCTTCGTCTGTTATTTTACCCGTTAAAGTCTGTTCCTCAACACGAACACTAATCTCACGCGATGGTAATTTGCTGTTTTTTCGTTTTACCAGATACACCAAACGGTCTTTAAAATTAAAAGTTACATCTGTGTTTTTAAAAATACGCGTTAGAACAGCTGTTACTTTTTCTTTCTTTGCTTTTAAGGTGATTAATCTTTTAAAATCTACATCATTTATTTTATAAACAAAACGAAACTCGGTCGTACTTTCTATTTCATCTATAATTTCACTTATAGAAACATTTTTAAAGTTTAAAGATACTTCTGTATGTTGCGAATAAGATTCATTTGCTTGTAATGTGAATAATGTAATTAAAAGAAATAAAGAGGTTAATTTCATCTTTAAATCGAATTTACCTATACAATAGGGATTTTTTTTTGTTTTAGTAAGAAGTTTTTTCATACTTTTATGGTGTTAATATGTGTTTGTATTTAATTTAAGCACTGTTTTATAGTCGGGAAATGCTCGTAACATTTTCCGATTCTTTTGTTTTTTAGCATTCAATTTTTTCAATTCATTGGCCTTAAAATTTTGTTTTAATTGTTTATCGTTATTTTTTTTCCTGAAATGACATATTCAATTCCGTAGTTTTCTTTTAAACTTTCTAAAATCACGGCAATAGATTCATTTCCAAAACTGGCATTTAATAGGGTTTTAGAAAGCTTACTATTGTTATTTAAAATTTCTATATTATAATGTCTTTCTAGTTTTTTTAGAATATTTTCAAAAGTCATATTTCTAAAAACAAGCTCTCCATTTATCCAAGAAGTATATACACCTGTTAACACTTTTTTAGTAGTAATAGCACTATTTTGTCTATTAAAACTCGCCTTAAAACCTGGAGTTAAAAGTGTCTTATTTCCTGTTTTTTTAGAGTCTTTATACAATGCAACAGACCCCTCTACTAAAACAATTTCTGAAACAGTATCTTCGGGATACGCCTGAACATTAAATGCAGTACCCAATACTTTTACATTTAATTTATCTGCATTTACAATAAATGGATGAGCACTATCTCTGGTAACTTTAAAGTAAGCTTCTCCCGTAATAAAAACTTTCCTTTCCATTCCATTTAAAAATTTAACAGGGTATTTTATAGAAGTTCCTGCATTTAAATATGCCGTTGTACCATCAGATAATTCTAATTCAAATCTTTTACCATAAGGCACTGATAGTGTATTGTAAACAACCTTTTTAGTCGCTTTTCCTTTTTCATACACCAAACGCTTTCCTTTTTGAACTCCTAATAAATTTCCTTTCTTATTTAAAAAAGAGTTGGTTTCTGATTTCTCATCAATAACCGCTATTGACCCGTCTTCTAACTTTAAAGTTATTGCGTTTGTAGGTATTATTGTTTTTGTAGTGTATTGTAAATAATAACCTGTTATCAGTAATCCAATAATAAGTGCAAAGGCTTTTATTTTTAAAAGGTTAGATTTTCTCTTTTGTTGTTTTTTGTGAGATCTTACTGTAAACCTTATTTTTCTTAAAACAGCTATTCTGGTTTGCTCCTCTTCAGAAACATTCCATGTATTTAATAAATTTTTAAATTGTACTTTATCACAAAAAGAGAATAGTATCTCTTTTTCTCTTTCAGAACACTCACCTTCTTGGTGTTTTTTAGCTAATTCTAAAAACTCTTTTTTTGTCATAATATCTTTTTACAATAGAAAGACGCAAGACCCTTAAAGTTCTCACATAGAAAAAGTCTTATTTAACCAACTGATAACGTTAAAGAAACAAAGCGGTAATCTATCAAAAAAAGGAAAAAAGAAGTAAAATACTGATTGTCTTACTAATTACTGCTCTTAAATGCTTTAAAGCTAAGTAAAGTTGGTTTTCTACAGTTCTTTGTGAAATTTTAAAGTAATTAGCAATTTCTAAGTTCGAATAATCATCATAACGACTCAAATAAAAGATATCTCTACATCTGCTTGGTAAATCTTTAACAGCATTTTCTATAGTGTACTTTAAATCCCTCACATTTATAGTATCATCTATTTCGGGTGTAAGAGATAAATTAGTTATAATATTTTCGTCTAGCTCTGTAAATTTCACTTTTCTAAAAAGAGAAATTGATCTGTTTTTTGCAGAAACGAATAAATAGTTTTCAAAAGAAGTAATGTCTAAAGATTCTCTTTTAATCCAGATATTAGTAAATATCTCGTGTACTACATCTTCCGCTAACCCTTTGTCATTTAAAATATTTAAAGCGTATAAAAAAAGTCTTTTCCAATAGCTATCATACAGCTTATTAAAAGCAAACTCATTTCCATTTTTCATTAATAGTAATAGTTGAGCATCGCTTACATCATATATATCAGTTAACCTCACTTTAATGGAATTTTCGTGAAAATTAGGAAAAGAATTTAATGAAAAACAAAATTCTTCATTAAGAAACTATTAATTTAACTATATGAATAGTTTATGTCTTACCTAAAATATATCTATAGGTTAATTCTGGAGATTTTGGTTATGAATAAACAGCTGTAAAATCACCAAATTTATACTCAACAACTACATATAAGGGAGATGGTTAGTGCTCATTATGATCGATTCACACTGAATACAAATCATGTACTTACCCACAAAACTAACGAAAAAGGATACCCTAAACCTGCACAAATTTCAGCTGATTAAAAGAAAAAAGAGCATACAGTAAATAGTAATTCAGAATTTGAAAATTACTCTTATAAAAAATACATCTAAAACTAGGTAATAAGTTTGGTTGTTGACAAGAAATAATCAAATTTTACAATAATGGGTATCTTGAGTATTATGCAAATGGAAACCATTCGTATACTATCTGAATATTCCTTCTAATTTTAAATCTTTAAGTTGATCATATTATGATGAAATAGATGGAACAAATTGATTCGTAAATTATTCTAAAATTTCTGTTCATTTTTCTTCATACTCCAACTCAATACTATAATAATAATTTATCAAGTCTTTTTGTTGAAACCCAATATCATTCAACCTATATTATTTCATTAACATTTCTTTTGTTGCAACCGTTCTAAAGCCAATATGGTCTGAACTTGAACTTGGTTCCATTCCCATTTTGGCAGAAATTCTAAAACTTGCACAATAAGATTCGTGACATAAGAAAGAACCACTTTTCATAACATGTTCTAATTGAGACGGACTTGAAGGTGAATATGATGTTCTTGCTCCTCTCGGATTCCTTAAAACTTCATTGGGATTTAAGCCTTTATAATAATTTACATTGAATAAATCTGACGTGATTTCCCAAACATTACCCGCCATATCATACAAGCCAATATTATTTGCTGGATATGATTTTATGGGGGAAATATATTCAAAACCGTCTTCAGAAATATTTTTTACAGGAAATTCACCTTGCCAAGTATTGGCATTTGCATTTAAACCTGCTTGGTTGTTTCCCCAAGTAAAAATATTATTTGTGTTGTTTCCTTGCGCAGCAGATTCCCATTCTGCTTCGGTTGGCAACCTTCTGCTAGACCATTTGCAATAGGCTAAAGCATCATCATAACTAATGTGAACAACAGGAAAATTATCTTTTCCTTCGATAGAACTCCCAGGTCCTTCTGGTTGTTTCCAATTTGCACCAATTTTCCATGTCCACCATTGTTGGTAATTATTCATAGTAACTATTTTACCTGCATCTTTATTAAAAATTAAACTTCCTGGTTGTAAAATAGAATCTGCTGGTTTTAGTGTATTTTGAGGTAAATCTTTTTTAATTTCATTCCAATTAATTTGTTTTTCTGCGGTTGTTATATAATTAGTTGCTATTACAAAATTTCTAAATTGTTGGTTGGTAACTTCATGTGCATCTATAAAAAAACCAGCTACATATACTTTATGAGCAGGTTTCTCTCTCATCATGGCAAATTTATCACCTTCTTTCGCTCCCATTAAAAATGTTTTAGAGGCAACCCAAACCATTCCTTCTGGAGGTTTTACACCAGTATTTTCTTCTGTCTCACTTACTTCACCTCCATTGAATTTAGTGGCTTTATTCTTTTTACAAGAAATTAAGAGAGTTAAAAAAACGAGAAAAATTGTACAAGGAAACCTCAACTTAAAAATCATATCTTAAAATTACAAAATTACTTTTTATGCTTAATGTTAATCTAGAAAACTATTTACAAAAATACGTTATGAATTGAAATAAAAATTCTAATTTTAGTGGTAATTTACTATCTACTAATTTTAGAGATGCTTCATTTTAATTCATTTACGTTATTAACAAAATATTATTGTTTAACATATTTGAATTATAGTTAAACAATTGTATCTTTACATAAAATTTAATAATTATGGCTCGTAAGAAAAACATCACCAAAGACAACTTAATTTCTTGGTACATGGAGTTTGTACTAGAAAATAATCATGACCCAAAATCTGTTTTCAGTTTTGCTAAGGAAAACAATTTTGAGGAATCAGATTTCTATAAATTCTATGGTTCTTTTGAAGCAATTGAAGAATCTATTTTTAGTGAATTTTTTAATAATACAATTAAAGTTTTAGCTAAAAGTGAAGAATACCCAGACTATGATGCAAGAAACAAATTGTTAAGTTTTTACTTTACTTTCTTTGAAGTATTAACAGCAAATAGAAGTTATGTGGTTTATGCTATTAAAGAAAATGGAGATTTAAAAAACTTAAAACCTTTTAAACATCTAAAGCAAGACTATAAAACTTTTGTAAATAATATTGGAATCGAAAAAATTGATTTAAATCAAGAACAGTTAGGAAAAATTCAAGATAAAACAATACAAGAATCTTCTTGGATGCACTTAATTATTACGATGAAATTTTGGCTAGATGATACATCTCCATCTTTTGAAAAAACTGATATCTTTATAGAAAAATCTATCAATGCTCGTTTCGATTTAATGGATATAAAACCATTAAAAAGTATCATCGATTTTGGCAAATTTATTTTAAAAGAAAAAATTAACTTCAAGTAAAGAAGCTATGAAAACAATAGACTCCATACCAACATCAAAAATACAACGAGCTTCTAAACTAGTAACAACTGGGGCTAAAATTGGTGTAAATTATTTAAAATATTATGGTGATAAACTTACCAAAACAGAATTAGAAGCAAAAGCTAGACTAAATGAAAATAATGCAGAAGACATCTACGACGGCTTAAAAACATTAAAGGGAAGTGCCTTAAAAGTGGCACAGATGCTTAGCATGGAAAAAAGTATTCTACCAAAAGCATACGTAGAAAAATTCTCGCTTTCTCAATTCTCTGTACCTCCACTTTCACCTGCATTAGTTATAAAAACGTTTAAGAGATATTTTGGAAAAAACCCAAGTGAAATTTACGACAAATTCGATGCTGTTTCTGTAAACGCAGCAAGTATTGGGCAAGTTCATAAAGCAGAAAAAGATGGCAAAAAATTAGCTGTAAAAATTCAATATCCTGGTGTTGCAGATAGTATTGCTTCAGACTTGTCTTTAGTAAAACCAATTGCTGTTAAAATGTTTAATATTAGAGGAAAAGATTCTGATAAATATTTTGAAGAAGTAGAAAACAAGTTAGTTGAAGAAACCAATTACATTTTAGAAGTTGAACAAAGTAAAGAAATTGTAGCTGCTTGTAAACACATTCCGAACTTAAATTTCCCTGAATATTATTCAGATTTATCTTCAGATAGAATTATTACAATGGACTGGATGAATGGTGTTCACTTATCTGAATTTTCTACAGACAAGCAAGAAACCTCTAATAAACTAGGACAAGCTTTGTGGGATTTTTACATGTTTCAAATGCATAAATTGAAAAAAGTACATGCAGACCCGCATCCTGGGAACTTTTTAGTTTCACCAGAAGACGAATTAATTGTAATCGATTTTGGCTGTATGAAAACCATTCCAATGGAATTTTATACGCCTTATTTTGAATTAGCTAAGCCCGAAAACATTTCTGACCCTGTTCTTTTTGAACAAAAACTATATGAATTAGAAATATTAAGAGAAGATGATTCTAAAGAAGAATTAGACTTTTTTAGAGCCATGTTTCATGAAATGTTGAGTCTTTTTACACAACCATTAAATAAAGAAGTTTTCGATTTTTCAGATGAAGAGTTTTTCGGTAAAATATCTGATCTAGGTAGCAAATATGCAAAAAGTACGGAGTTAAAAAACATGAATGGAAACAGAGGTTCTAAGCACTTTATTTATATAAACAGAACCTTTTTCGGCTTGTATAATTTAATGCACGATTTAAAAGCTAAAAATGTAAAAATCAATAATTTTAAATCTTTGTAATGGCATTTTTTACTTTTAAGCAAATACAAGATTTAGAAAAAATTTATAAAATAAATTTAATAAATAGTTGTTCTGGTTTTAAATCGGCTAATTTACTAGGTTCCATATCTGAAGAAGGAATTGCAAACGTTGCCGTTTTTAGCTCAGTTACCCATTTAGGCTCTAATCCCCCAACCTTAGGCTTTATATTACGCCCAACAACAGTTCCTAGAGACACTTATAAAAATATTAAAGATACTGGTGTTTTTACCATCAATCATATTTACGAAGATATTATTGAAGACGCACATCATACTTCTGCAAAATATCCAAAAAATATTTCTGAATTTGATGTAACTAATTTAGAAGCAGAATACAAAGGTGATTTTAAAGCTCCATTTGTAAAAGATTCGCCTGTACAAATGAGTATGAGGTTTGTAGAAGAAGTGTACGTTTCTTCTAATGATGTAATGCTAATTGTTGCAGAAATTCAAGAATTATATATTCATGATGAATTACTACAAGAAGATGGATTGATTAATTTGTCTAAAGGAAATATCGCAACAATTAATGGTCTAGATACATATGCTATTCCAAAATTTAAAAAACAATTGTCTTACCAAAGGCCAAAAACATAGAAAGGTGTATGAAAATTCTTGTAACAGGAGCAACAGGTTATATTGGTAAAAGGTTAATTCCGCTATTATTAAATGACGGACATACAATTGTTTGCCCTGTTAGAGACAAAGGAAGAGCACAAAACTATTATAAAAACCAGGAAAATATCGAATTAATAGAGGCAGATTTCTTAAATGAGCTTACCTTAAATACCATTCCAAAAGATATAGATGCCGCTTATTATTTAATTCATTCGATGTCTAATTCTGCTAAAGAATTTCATGCTTTAGAAGAAAGGTGTGCTTTCAATTTTAAAAATTTTGCAGAACATTCATCTGCAAAACAGGTTATATATTTAAGCGGAATAACCAACGACACGAAACTTTCGAAACATTTATTATCAAGAAAAAATGTCGAAAAGGCATTAGCCTCAGAAAAATATGCACTTACCACTTTTAAAGCAGGTATTATTGTTGGTTCTGGCAGCTCATCATTTGAAATAATTAGAGATATTGTAGAAAAACTTCCTGCAATGATTGCTCCTAAATGGTTAAATACAAAAACACAACCTTTAGCAATTAGAGATGTATTAACTTTTTTACACAGATCTTTAGGTGTTAAAGAATTGTACAACACTTCACATGATATTTTTGGGCCAGAAGTACTAACCTATAAAGAGATGCTATTGCAATTTGCAGAAGTAAGAAAATTAAAAAGATACATACTTACCGTTCCTGTAATGACACCAAAACTATCTTCTTACTGGCTATATTTTGTTACCTCAACTTCCTACAAATTAGCAAGCACTTTAGTAAACTCTATGGGTGTAGAAGTTATAGGAGTAAAAAGTAATATTAACACACTGTTAGATGTAAAACCAATGTCTTACAAAAAAGCCGTTAAGTTGGCTTTCAAGAAAATTGAACAAAATAGTATTATTTCTAGTTGGAAAGATTCTTATGTAAGCAGCGGTAAGCTAAAAAATTACGTTCATGAGTTTATAAATGTTCCAGAATATGGGTGTTTTAAAGATTTTAAAAAAAGGGAAGTTAAAAACAAAGAAAAAACCCTCAACCGAATTTGGGCAATTGGAGGCGAAACAGGTTGGTATTACGGTACTTTTCTATGGAAAATACGAGGCTTTGTTGATCAAATTTTTGGAGGTGCTGGTTTAAGAAGAGGAAGAAGGCACCCAACTGAATTAAACGCTGGTGATGCTTTAGATTTTTGGCGGGTAATTTATGCGAATAAAGAAAACGGAAAACTACTACTCTATGCAGAAATGATTTTACCAGGAGAAGCTTGGCTAGAGTTTAAAGTTGAAGAAGGTATTTTATACCAAACCGCAACTTTTAGACCTCATGGTCTAGCTGGTAGATTGTATTGGTACGCAGTAATTCCTTTTCATTGGTTTGTTTTTAACGGAATGATTAACAACATCAATAAATAATTTTGAAAAAAGAAAACCTACCAGAAAAAACATGTCTTGTTTGCCAAAAACCGTTTACATGGCGAAAAAAATGGGAAAAGAACTGGGAGAATGTTAAATATTGTAGCGAAAGATGCAGGAGATACAAAACAACACAGGCTTAATATGGTTTCGTAATAATTTACGAGTGCATGATAATATCTCTATAAATAAAGCAGTAAAAAATCACCCTAAAGTAATTGCAATCTATTTTTTTGACCCCAAATTATTTAAAATTGATGCATTTGGATTTAAAAAAACAGAAAAATTTAGAACCCAGTTTCTTATCGAAACTATTACAGATTTAAAAGATAATTTATCTGAATTAAATATTACACTCCTCACCTATTATGAAAATCCAGCAGATAAAATTCATGAAATTTGTGATGAATTTTCTGTCAGTACGATCTACACTCAAAAAGAATGGACTAAAGAAGAAGTTACCACCAATAAATATTTAAAAGACAAACTTTTAGACAAGGTTTCTTTTGTTGAAAGTTATGACCAGTTTCTATACAATCCAGAAAAAGTTTCTAAAGATTTTTCTAAAATTCCGAATGTTTTTACGGTTTTTAGGAAAAAATTAGAAAAAACAGTAAAAATTGGAAAAGAAGTCTCTATTTCTAAACTTAGCGTAAAGAATTTAATTATAAATAATACAAAAATCCCAACTTTAAAAGAATTAGGTTTTATAGATTTTGAAACACCTTTAAAAACCGCTTTTCCTTTTTCTGGCGGAGAAACAGCAGCCTTAGAAAGGTTAAATACCTATTTTTTTAAAACGAGGAAAGTTGATTTTTATAAAAAAACAAGAAACGGATTAGTTGGTACCGATTATAGTACAAAATTTTCGCCTTGGCTTGCAAATGGTAGTTTGTCTGCAAAAACCATCTACTGGAAAATTAAAGAATATGAAGCTGAGTTTGGCGCAAATCAATCTACTTATTGGGTGATTTTTGAATTGATTTGGCGAGATTATTTTAAATATATTTCTTTAAAATACGATTCTAAAATTTTTGAAATCGGCGGAATTTTAGATAAGAACTACACTTGGAATTCAGACAGACAATTAATTAAACAATGGATTGACGGAGAAACAAAAGACGATTTTGTAAACGCCAACATGATCGAATTGAAAGAAACAGGTTGGATGAGCAACAGAGGAAGACAAAATGTCGCTTCTTATTTTGCAAAAGAACTACTCTTAGATTGGAGAATTGGTGCTGCCTATTTCGAATCTCTGTTACTAGATTATGATGTTCACAGCAATTACGGAAACTGGATGTATGTTGCTGGCGTTGGAAACGACCCAAGAAATCGAAAATTTAACACGCAACTGCAGGCAGAACGCTATGATTCAAATTATAAATTCAGAAAAATGTGGTTAGAAAAAACACTCTTTTAGCATGAAAAAATTACGCTTAATTTTAGGTGATCAACTAAACAGCGAACATTCTTGGTTTTCAAATATAGATGATCATGTAACTTATTGTTTGTTTGAAATGCGACAAGAAACAGATTATATAACCCATCATATACAGAAAGTAGTTGGCTTTTTTGCAGCAATGAGAAACTTTGCCGAAGAACTAAAAGATAAAAAACACAACGTTATTTACTTCCATATAAATGATACAAAAAACACACAAAGTTTAGTTGAGAATTTATCAACCTTAATAACAGAAAATAACATTGAAAAATTTGAATATCTAGCTCCTGATGAGTATCGTTTAGATACACAATTAAAAGATTTTTCTTCATCCTTAGAAATTGAGTCTGAAATATTTTCTACCGAGCATTTTTATACTGAGAGAGAAGATTTAAAAGTTTTCTTTAAAGGTAAAAAACAATTTTTGATGGAAAATTTTTACAGGAATATGCGTAAAAAACATCAAATTTTAATGGTAGACAAGCAACCTGAAGGTGGTAAATGGAATTATGATGCAAGCAACAGAAAAAAATGGAAAGGTGACGCCTTAATTCCGCAAGAAATTAATTTTGACACTAATGTTGAAGAAATTATTGCTGAGATTGCAAAGGCGGGAATACAAACGATTGGTAAAATCAATCCGAAGTATTTTGAATACCCAATTTCTAGAAAACAATCTTTAGCACAATTAGATTATTTCTGTTCACATTTATTGATTCATTTTGGCGACTACCAAGATGCTATGCACACAGATAAAATCTACTTATTTCATAGTAGAATTTCTTTTGCAATGAATACAAAAATGATTTCTCCAAAAGAGATTATAACTAAAGTCTTAGAAACGTATAGAAAGCAAAAAGACAACATCGACATATCGCAAGTTGAAGGTTTTATAAGACAAATTTTAGGCTGGCGAGAATACATGAGAGGCATGTATTGGATGTTGATGCCAAATTACAAGAAAGAAAACTTTTTAGAGAACAAAAATACATTGCCAAACTTCTTTTGGACAGGAGAAACTAAAATGAATTGTTTAAAAAACGCTATCAATAATTCTTTAGATAACGGATACGCACATCACATTCAACGTTTAATGATTACAGGGAACTTTGCACTGTTAACACAAATTCATCCTGATGAAATTGATGCTTGGTATTTAGGAATTTATGTCGATGCTATAGAATGGGTTCAGTTACCAAATACACGTGGAATGAGCCAGTTTGCAGATGGAGGAAAAATAGCCACAAAACCCTATGTTTCTAGCGGAAGTTATATTGGCAAAATGAGCAATTATTGTGATGCCTGTGCTTATAAAAAAACGAAAAAATTTGAGGATGACGCGTGCCCTTTTAATACGCTTTATTGGAATTTTCTGGACGAAAAACAAGAAAAATTAGCTTCTAATTTTAGAATGAAAATGATGTATAGTTTGTTAAACAAAATGTCATCTGAAGATCGAATAAAAATTAAAGAAAAAGCAAATCATATTATAGAGCATTTAGATGAATACTAATAGAGAAGAAATACATATCGTTTGGTTTAAACGCGATTTACGCCTGCAAGACAATGAGGCAATTCACAATGCCATAAAGTCTAACAAACGCGTCCTTTTTATATATGTTTTTGAAAACTCTTTAATTAACGATGCACATTATGATGAACGCCATTGGAACTTCATAAAACAATCTTTAGAAGATTTAAATACTGATTTAAAAAAGCACAACACCAAAGTTCTATGTGTGCAAGCAGAAGTTGTGAGTGCTTTCAATCAGCTTTTTGATACTTACAAAATTGACGCTGTATTTTCTCATCAAGAAACAGGCTTATTAATCACCTATAACAGAGACAAAGAATTTACAAGATATTGCAGAAACAACTCTATAAGTTGGGTAGAAAACAGCAATAATGGTATTTTAAGAGGACTCTTAAATAGAGAGGATTGGTTTGATACATGGGAAAATTATATGCTTGCTGCTCAGATTAAAAATGATTTGAATGCTGATAAATTTCTTTCTATTGAAGAAATTCAGCATTTAGAAAAATATTTTCAAACGGTAAATTTAGAAACTAAAAATAGAACCCCTTATCAAAAGGGGGGTACAAAAATGGCTCGAAGATATGCCGATACTTTTTTTGAAAAACGCCACGAAAAATATATGTTTAATATTTCTAAACCTGCCCTAGCTAGAGAAAGCTGCAGCAGATTATCACCATATATTGCATGGGGAAATGTTTCAATTCGCCAGATATTTCAAGAAGCACATAAACACAAAACAGCAACTAATAAAAAACACTTAGGCGCTTTTGCTTCTAGATTAAGATGGCAAGCACATTTTATTCAAAAATTTGAAATGGAACACACCATGGAAAACGCGAGCATAAATAAAGGGTATCAAAAATTGAAAAAAAGTATTTCTTTAGAATATCAGAAAGCCTGGAAAGAAGGTGCAACTGGCTTTCCTTTAATTGATGCTTGTATGCGTTGTCTGCAAGAGACTGGTTACTTAAATTTTAGAATGCGCGCCATGTTGGTTTCTTTCTTTACACAGATTTTATGGCAACCTTGGCAAGCAGCATCCCAACATCTTTCAACGTTGTTTTTAGATTTTGAACCAGGAATTCATTTTCCTCAATTACAAATGAATGCAGGTGAAACAGGCATAAATATCCTTAGAATTTACAACCCAGTAAAAAATAGCTTAGAGCACGATGAAGATGGCTCTTTTATAAAAAAATGGATACCAGAATTGGCACATTTAGCAACCCCGTTTATACACGAACCTTACCTAATGACACCTTTAGACCAACAGTTTAATCATTTTGAGTTGGGTGTAGATTATCCGAATCCTATTGTAGATATTAAAGTTGCTAGAAAAAAGGCAAGTGATACGTTGTGGAATATGAGAAAAAATAAAGAGGTAAGACAAGAAAGTGAAAGAATTCTAAAAAAACACACACTTTCTAATAAAACTAGAAAGCTAAATACTGATTGACAGAAACTTACATTTAAACATTAAAAAATAATTTTTCTATTAATTTTGTTTAACTTATACTAAAAACACTTAAACATAAATATATTTTATGTATCTTTGAGTAATGATATTTAACACTACAAATAAAAATAGAGATGCAGCAGTTACAATAAATGATCTGTTAGGGGATTCTTACTCTTTTTTTCAATCTATAAAAAAAGGTGGCACAGGTTCTAAAAGGATGGTAATTGAAGAAGTTAGTCATGGTTTTTTAACATTTATGAATACTGTCTCTGATATTAATTATGGTAACATAGAACTTAGAGAAAAGGGCATTATAGTTCATATAAATAAAGGATTAAAAAATTACAGTTGGGCAATTCCATTTTATCAATTATATACATTTAAAACAGAAGGTTTTAGTATTCATGCTCAAGGAAATTTTGTAAGGTTTAAAAACAATAATCTTTTAAAAGAAAACAAAAAATTTATTAAAAGAATATTAGATTTAAAAATTGAAAATGATAAAAATTACGACTTCTATTAAGCAATAAATTAAATCTATTTATGAAACACTTAAACGGTATAGAAGTTGACAGAGTAATAGAGATGGCTTGGGAAGATAGAACTACTTTCGAGGCAATTGAATTTCAGTTTGGCTTAAAAGAACAAGAAGTAATTAACCTAATGCGAACAGAAATGAAGCTAAAAAGCTTTAAAATGTGGCGAAAAAGAGTGCAAGGAAGAAAAACAAAACATGAAAAATTAAGAACGTTTGCAAAAGGCCGGTTCAAGTGTTCAAGACAAAAATCCATATCAAACAACTCTATAACATAGAAAATAAAAATCGTGCTTTGCTTTCAGACTAGAGTACTTTAAAGACAGCACATAAAAAAGACAACATGATTACAGAAACAACATCAAAAGAAAAATCAGCAGCGTTAAATAGTTTTTCTCACCAAGAAGTTGGTGACGATCACTTATTTACAGGTCTAAAAACACCAATGAAAGTTGATGCTTTTAAACTCTCTGATGAAACTAAAAAAGATAAAATTGCATCTTTATTTTCAGAAATAATGGAGGTTATGGGGTTAGATTTAACAGATGACTCCTTAAAAGGAACTCCTAAAAGAGTTGCAAAAATGTATATTGATGAAATTTTCTCTGGATTAAACCCAGCGAATAAGCCAAGAGTTGCGTTGTTTGATAACAAATACCAGTACAACCAAATGTTGGTAGAGAAAAATATTACTTTCTATTCTAATTGCGAACACCATTTTGTACCAATTATAGGCAAAGCACATGTTGCTTATATATCTTCAGGAAAAGTTATTGGTTTATCTAAATTAAATAGAATTGTACAGTATTACGCAAAGAGACCACAAGTGCAAGAACGCTTAACAAACCAAATTGCAGAAGAATTAAAAGCTATTTTAAACACCGAAGATGTTGCAGTTATTATAGACGCAAAACACTTATGTGTATCTTCTAGAGGAATTAAAGATGACACTTCTTCTACAGTAACTTCCTACTTTGGTGGGAAATTTAACAACCAAGAAAAAATAACTGAATTACAAAACACCTTAAACTATTAAGTATGAAATTAATTGAAAAAGCTTTAGAGTTTGAAACCAGAAAAAAGAGATTCCCAACAACTAGCGACCGTATTATGGCAGCTAGAGAAGCGAAAGACTTAATTCTAAGCTTAAACGAAGTATATAAAGAAAATAAAGATGCTAAAATTATGGATATCATGAAAAGATTGACTGTAATTAAGCAGAGAATTGAAAGACGTTTGAAAGGAAAGCCCTTAACAGCTTAATAATAAACTCAGATTTCTATTGCTTATCTAAGTTTTATAATTATATTGGAAAAATTATAAAATAAAGACAAGATAAATAGAATGAATTTATTAGAAAGAGCTGAAGAATTTGAACATAGAAAGTTCTCATTTAAGACAACGAGTGATAGAATTGTGGCATCTAGAGAGGTAAAAGCACTTATTTTAGAGCTAAACGAAGTATATAAAGTAGAAAAAGATCTAGAAATAATGGATCAAATGAAGCGTTTAACTGCTGTAAAGCAAAAAATAGAAAAACGCTTGAAAGGAAGACCTTAAAAGCATATGAAAAAAATAGTAATAGTTGGAGGAAGCAAAGGAATTGGACAAGCAATTGTAAAATCTTTAATAACTAAAAATATAGTTGTAAACATTAGTAGAACTGCTCCGTTGCTTTCTCACGCTAATCTAACTCATTATAATTGTGACATTCTTACAGATGACTTACCAGAAATCGAGGCAGTAGATACTTTAATTTACTGCCCTGGAAGCATTAATTTAAAACCAATTTCGAGACTAAAATTAAACGATTTTAGAGACGATTTTGAAATAAATGTTGTGGGTGCTGTAAAAGCAATTCAACAATATCTTCCAAAATTAAAAAACGGAAAAAACCCATCTATTTTATTATTTAGTACAGTAGCAGCAAAATTAGGCATGCCATATCATGCAAGTGTTGCCGCTGCAAAATCGGCCGTAGAAGGTTTAACTAAATCTCTAGGCGCAGAATTAGCACCAACAATTCGCGTAAATGCGATTGCACCAACTGTTACAGAAACAGATTTAGCATCTAAGCTTTTAAGAAATGAAAAGATGATAGAAAATATCACCGAACGTCACCCGCTTAAAAAGTTTCTAAAACCAAAGGAAGTTGCAGATTTAGCTACTTTTCTTATATCCGAAAAAGCAAATTCCATCTCAGGTCAAATTTTTGAACTCGATTGTGGAATTGTAAGTTTCAAAATCTAAAAAAAATGACAGATATCTATAAAATCAATATCAATAGCTTACAAAATAAAGCTATTGACTTATCCGAGTATCGTAATAAATATATTCTTTTTGTAAATGTAGCCTCTAAATGCGGCTTTACATCACAGTACAAAGAATTAGAGGAATTGTATCAAACACACAAAGAAAACTTAATTATTATTGGTTCTCCTTGCAATCAATTTGGAAGTCAAGAACCAGGAACGGCAGAAGATATAGAAGCTTTTTGCAAAGTTAATTTCGGTGTTTCTTTTTTAATGACAGAAAAAATTGATGTAAAAGGAAATAATCAACATCCTTTATACACTTGGTTGACAGATAAAAGTTTAAATGGCACAAAAAGTTCTACCGTAAAATGGAACTTTCAAAAATACTTGGTTTCGCCTGAAGGAAAGTTAGTAGATTATTACTTTTCAATCACAAAACCATCAAGTTCAAAAATTACAAAATATTTAATATAAAAGCTATGTTTGGTTTATTCAAGAAAAAATCTGAGGTTGACAAACTTCAAGAAAAATATAAAAAAGTAATGGAAGAGGCTTATAAACTTCAATCTATTAATAGAACCGATAGTGATACAAAGTACAAAGAAGCAGATGATATCTTAAACCAAATTGAAGTTCTAAAGAAAAAAGAATAAAAACATGAAGCAGCTAAAACTAACAATACTCTTTCTAGTTATTAATTTTGGAGGTTTAGCAATTGGTAGTTGGTTAATGAACAATGGACCGCTTTCTGATTGGTACACAAACCTAAACCAAGCTCCTTGGACACCACCAGGTATTGTATTTGGTATTGCATGGACATTGATTATGATTTGCTTTTCTATTTATTTAGGAAAACTTTTTAGCCAAGAAAATACGCGAAAAAATAAACTCATTTTTCTTTTTCAATTTGTGCTAAATGTAAGCTGGAATTTTATTTTCTTCAATCAACATATGGTCTTGTTTGGGTTAATTACCATTGTATTGTTAACGTCTCTCCTCTTTATTTACTATTTTAAACGGAGTGATAAAGTAAATAATTACAAGTATTTATTGCTGCCTTACATGATTTGGTTGTGTATTGCAACTTCTTTAAATCTTTATATATTAGTCCATAATTAAAATGAAAATATACACGCTTCACAAAAAACAGCAATTACCAATTTCTTTAGATGAAGCTTGGGAGTTTTTATCCAACCCAAGAAATTTAAAAAAAATTACACCAGATTACATGAGTTTCGACATCGTGTCTAACATAGATAGACCTTTGTACACCGGACAAATCATTCAATATATTGTAACGCCTCTTTTAGGTATTAAGACAAAGTGGGTTTCTGAAATTACGCATATAGAAGAAAAGAAATATTTTGTAGACGAGCAAATGTACGGACCTTATGCGCTTTGGCATCACAAGCATTTTATAAAAGAAATTGAGGGTGGTGTAGAATTGGAAGACATTATCGACTATAAAGTTCCTTTGGGAATATTAGGTCAAATGGTACATCCGTTTTTAGTGAAACCTAAACTGGAAGAAATTTTTGGTTATAGACAGAAAAAATTAATTGAACTTTTTGGCGAGTATAAAAAATGAAAAAAACCATAAATATTTTCTGGTTTCGAAGAGATTTAAGATTAGATGACAATGTAGGGTTTTACAATGCTTTAAAAAGTGAAACTCCTGTTTTACCTATTTTTATTTTTGACAAAGAAATTCTAAGAAAACTATCGAAAGACGACGCTAGAATTACTTTTATACATGAAACGTTGCAGAAAATGCGCGCTTCCTTACAGGAAGTAAATGAAAGTAGTATTGCAATTTTTCAAGGGAATCCGTTAGAAGTATATCAACAATTAATAGAAAAATACAACATAAACACTGTTTTTACAAATAGAGATTATGAACCGTATGCAAAGAAAAGAGACGAAGACATTCAACAATTATTAAATGAAAATAATATTGAATTTAAAACCTTTAAAGACCAAGTAATTTTCGAAAAGAATGAAGTTGTAAAAAAAGATGGATTACCCTATGTGGTTTACACACCTTATATGAAAGTTTGGAAAGAGAAATTTAAAAGCGTTCATTTAAACTTTCATTACACAAGTTCATTTTTAAAGAATTTGGTAAAAAACAAAGAATTACCAAATCTAAGTTTGACTGATATTGGCTTCACAAAATCCAATCAAAAAATAGAAGCATACACAGTTACGCCATCACTTGTTCAAAATTACGAAGACACCCGTAACTTTCCTGCACAAGACGCAACGTCTAAACTAGGTCCACATTTACGTTTTGGAACCGTTAGTATCAGAAAAATGGTAGAAAAAGCAATTACTGAAGAAAACGAAATCTTTTGGCAAGAATTAATTTGGAGAGAATTTTTTATGCAAATTCTTTGGCACTTCCCTCATACATCAAAAAACTCTTTTAAAGCGAAATATGATAGAATTGAATGGAGGAATAATGAAGAGGAATTTAAAAAATGGTGTAACGGAGAAACAGGGTATCCTTTTGTTGATGCAGGAATGCGTCAATTAAACCAGACTGGTTTTATGCACAATAGAGTTAGAATGCTGGCAGGTAGCTTTTTGTGCAAACATTTATTGATAGATTGGAGATGGGGAGAAGCTTATTTTGCGGAAAAACTGCACGACTATGAAATGGCAAGCAATGTTGGTAATTGGCAATGGATTGCGGGTTCTGGTGTAGATGCTGCTCCTTATTTCAGAATTTTTAACCCTACAACTCAAATTAAAAAATTTGATAAAAATTTAGAATATATAAAAAAATGGGTTCCAGATTTCCAAGAACTCACTTACCCTAAAGAAATGGTAGACCATAAAGAAGCAAGAGAAAGATGTTTACTCGCCTATAAGGATGCTTTAAATTAAAGATGTAATTAAGCCCTAGCTAGTCTTAATATTTTAATTAAAAACCAACTGAAGATAACAAATAACAAAAGTTTTCGTTTTAAAAACACAAGATAGAGATACTACAAATTTGTAATTTTTCTATTCGATGTAAAATTATTATTTCTTGACGAAAAAGCTTCAATTTAGGTTGAAGTTTTTTTTATGCAAAAAAAAACGTTTTAAGTTTGGTTGTGTTCTTATTTTGTGTTTAATTTGCGCACCGAAAAACAAAAGCCGATGTAGCTCAGCTGGCTAGAGCAGCTGATTTGTAATCAGCAGGTCGTGGGTTCGAGTCCCTCCATCGGCTCTATTTATTAAAAGTCTCAAAATTTATTTTTTGAGACTTTTTTTATTCATATAAAGTAAGAGAATAGCTCATCAGTGCCTCTTAGTTTTATCAACTAAAATCACTACAAAAAGTAGCCAAAATTCATTATATTGCATTACATCAATCCTTTTATTAAAACAAAAAAAACATGAAACTTAAAGTTGGTTTATTAGGTGGTGGTTCTTGGGGAACGACTATTGCTTCATTAACAGCAAAGAATAGTGAAACAACTCTATGGGCAAGAAATATTGAAATTGTAAAAGAAGTTAATGAAAAACATTCTAATGAAAAATATTTACCCAATGCTAAACTTCACAAAGGATTAAAAGCTTCTACTTCCATAAAAGAAACTGTAGAAAATGCAGATGTAATTGTTATGGGAATTCCGTCTCAACATTTTAGGGCCGTTTTATTAGAAGCAAAACCCTTTATAAGACCGTGGGTTCCTATTGTTAGTTTAGCAAAAGGATTAGAAACTTCAACTAAAATGAGAATGACAGAAATAATTGAAGAAATTATGCCTGGTCACCCAGCTGGAGTTCTAACAGGTCCTAATCTTGCCAAAGAAATTATTTCTGGTAAAGCAGCTGCTGCAGTAATTTCTATGGTAGATAAAACAATTGCTAAAAAGCTACAAACTGTTTTTAGTTCTGGCCTATTTCGAGTATACACAAATACAGATGTAATTGGAAGTGAATTAGGAGGAGCCTTAAAAAATGTAGTGGCAATTGCATGTGGAATGGGAGATGGCGCTAATGCTGGAGATAATACACGTTCTGCTTTAATTACAAGAGGCCTTTCTGAGCTTACCCGTTTAGGGACTGCAATGGGCGGAAAAGGAAGAACTTTTGCCGGTTTAACTGGTTTAGGAGACCTTGTTGCTACTTGTTCTAGCTCTAAAAGTAGAAATCATCATGTGGGTTTCGAATTAGGAAAAGGAAAAAAATTAGAAGCTATTATTAACAGTATGAATGAAGTTGCAGAAGGCGTAAAAACAACTAAAGTAGTAATGGAGTTAGCGAAAGATTACAATGTAGACATGCCCATAACTAAAGAAGTTTATAAAGTGTTGTATGAAGGAAATACGGTCTTCGACGCCTATAAGAATTTAATTACGCACGAAGTTGGTTCTGAAAAAGAACCCGGATAGTCTTTAAATTTACATTTTTATAATATCTTTACTCATTTATGCGAATTTTTTATCAAAAATATAATTTTTTATGCTAATTATTGGAATTGCGGGTGGAACAGGAAGTGGGAAAACGACCGTTGTAAATCAAATTATTAAACAATTACCAACGGATGAAGTTTGTGTGATTTCTCAAGATTCTTACTATAACGCAACAGAGAACTTGCCTTATGAAGAAAGAGCTAAGATTAATTTTGATCATCCAAGAGCGATCGATTTCGATTTGATTATTAGACATTTAAAAGCATTAAAGGCTGGTAACAATATTAATCAGCCAGTATATTCTTTTGTAACTCACAACAGAACAAAAGACACCATAAAAACACACCCAAGAAAAGTGGTAATTGTGGAAGGAATTCTAATATTTAATAATAAAGAATTAAGAGATTTATTTGATATTAAAATATTTGTGCATGCAGAAACAGATGAACGTCTAATTAGAAGGTTAAAAAGAGACATTACAGAAAGAGGTAGAGATATGGATGAGGTTCTAAGTAGATACCAAACCACCTTAAAACCTATGCATCAACAATTTATAGAACCAACGAAGAATTTTGCAGATTTAATTATACCAAATGATAGGTTTAATAATGTCGCTATAGATATTGTTAGAACTGTTATAAATGAACGTTTATAGCCATGTCTTTTAATACCTTAAAAAAGAATAGATTCTTTAAAGTTTTGACAAACACTTTTGTCTTAATTTTTATTCCATTTTTAATATGGATGCTATTTTTTGATGAAAACTCTTATTTGGTTCATAGAAAATTTAACCAAGAAGTTAAAGATTTGGAAAACACCATTTCTTTTTACCAAACAAAAATAGCAGAAGACAAGGCAACCATTAAAAAGTTAGACGATTCTTTGCAGTTAGAGCGTTTTGCAAGAGAACAATATTTAATGAAAAAAGAAAACGAAGATATTTATATTATAGAATTTGATACCATAAAATAATGAGTAAATTTCTGTTTAGTGAATTTGAAAGAACATCTCCAACTGCTTGGAAACAAAAAATTCAAGTAGATTTAAAAGGTGCTGATTATAATGAAACGCTACTCTCGAAAACGAATGAAGGAATTACTATAAAACCTTTTTACACCAAAGAAGATAGAACTCATTACAAAATAAATACTCCTAGAGAAGATTTTAAAATTTGTCAAACAATTATTGTTTCTGATGAAAAAAAAGCAAATACTTTAACATTAGATGCTATAGAAAGAGGTGCAACTGCCATTCAATTTATAGCAAAAAAGAAATTTGATTATACTGTTTTATTAAATGAAATAGATTTCAAATCTTTAACAATTTACCTTAAACTCGATTTTTTAGACGATCTCTTTATAAATGAAATCTCTAAATATATAAATTCTAATAAGTGCTTTTTTCAAATAGATATTATAGGAAATCTTGCAGAAGATGGTAATTGGTTTGTAAATTTAAAGGAAGATTATAGTAAATTACAAAATGTAGTCGAATACGTAGAAAACTCCATTTCAGTATCTGGAGATTTATATCAAAATGCAGGTGCAAACATAGTGCAGCAATTGGCATATTCTTTAGCACATGCAAATGAATATTTAAATTATTTTGGAGCCGAAAGTGCCAGTAAAATTCATTTTCAATTTTCTGTTGGTAGTAATTATTTTCATGAAATAGCGAAGTTAAGGGCTTTTCGTATCTTATGGGAGTCTCTTTTAATTGAATATAGGGTTGAAAATATTGAAGCTCATATTTTTGCACAACCTTCTACAAGAAATAAAACTATTTACGACTATAATGTAAATATGTTAAGAACAACTTCTGAATGTATGAGTGCTATTTTAGGAGGATCAAACACAATTGCTAACATTTCTTATGATAAAATTTATGCAGAAAGTAATGGTTTTGGTGAACGAATTTCCAGAAATCAGTTGTTGATACTTCAACAAGAAAGCGGATTTAAAGATTCACAAAACATTGCTGAAGGAAGCTACTACATAGAATCTCTTACAGAACAAATGGCAGAAAAAGCTTTAATTATATTTAAACAAATAGAAAAAGGTGGTGGTTTTCTAAAACAATTAAAAGAAGGCAATATTCAAAGAAAAATAAAAGAAAATGCAACTAAAGAAGAAGCACAATTTAATGATAATGAATTAATTTTATTAGGCACCAATTTACAACCCAATAAAGAAAATTTTATGAAAGGAAGTCTAGAATTAGATCCTTTTGTAAAACAAAGAAATATTAAAACATTATTTCCTCCAATTATTAGAAAACGACTTTCTGAAAATATTGAAAAGAAAAGATTGAAAAATGAGCAATAGTTTATGTTAAAAATATAAAGTGAGTAAAAACAAAGAAATTTTAGCACATCAGCAAAAACAAAAAATGCTAAAACAAGAAATTAAAAAAATTAACGATTCTATTCCTGTTTATTTAACTGGGTTTATTTTTTTAATGTTTGTTGTTGTTTTTCTATTAGAAAGTAAAGTTTATAGCTATTTTGGAGGAACTTTAAATTTTATTACAACTAGTTCTCTATTCACATTATTTATTTGTGTAACTTATTTTTATCTCAGTCAAAGAAAAATTAAAAGAAAAGAGAAATTATCTAAAACTATTGGATTAAAATTATATCGTTTAATGAAACTAGAAAATGAGTAGAAAATCTATTAAAAACATATCGCTTTCTAATAAAAATAAAACTTCAAAAGAATCTCTTCTTCATGAAGATTTTGTTGCCGGTATTTCGCCTAATTTAAGGGGACCATATTCAACAATGTATGTTAGAAGACCTTGGACAATTAGACAATATGCGGGGTTTTCTACTGCACAAGAAAGTAATGCTTTTTACAGAAGAAACTTAGAAGCGGGTCAAAAAGGACTTTCTGTAGCTTTTGACTTGGCTACGCATAGAGGCTATGATTCGGATCATGAACGCGTACAAGGTGATGTTGGTAAAGCTGGTGTTGCAATAGATTCTGTGGAAGACATGAAGGTTTTGTTTGATGAAATTCCATTAGATAAAATGTCTGTTTCGATGACTATGAATGGTGCCGTTTTGCCCATTTTAGCCTTTTATATTGTTGCTGCAGAAGAACAAGGGGTTTCTCTAAATGCTCTTTCAGGAACTATTCAGAATGATATTTTAAAGGAATTTATGGTACGAAACACCTACATCTACCCACCTGCTCCTTCCATGAAAATTATCGCTGATATTTTTGAATATACTAGTAATAAAATGCCGAAATTTAATTCTATTTCTATTTCTGGTTACCACATGCAAGAAGCTGGTGCAACTGCAGAAATTGAATTGGCATACACACTTGCAGATGGTTTAGAATATATTAAAAAAGGTATTGATACAGGAATGGACATTGATTCTTTCGCACCAAGATTGTCCTTTTTTTGGGCCATAGGAATGGACCACTTTACAGAAATTGCGAAACTAAGGGCAGCAAGAATGTTGTGGGCAAAAATTGTGAAAAAATTCAATCCTAAAAATCAAAAATCTTTAGCTTTAAGAACACATTGCCAAACAAGCGGTTGGTCTTTAACAGCGCAAGATCCTTTTAATAATGTTGCAAGAACTACCATTGAGGCTATGGCTGCTGCTTTTGGAGGTACACAAAGTTTACATACAAATGCATTAGATGAAGCAATTGCTTTACCTACAGATTTCTCTGCAAGAATTGCAAGAAATACACAAATTTACTTGCAAGAAGAAACACATATTACAAAAACAGTAGATCCTTGGGCGGGAAGTTACCAGCTAGAAAAATTAACAGAAAACATTGCCAATAAAGCTTGGGAATTAATTCAGGAAGTTGAGAAACTGGGCGGAATGACGAAAGCTATTGAAAAAGGAATTCCGAAAATGAGAATTGAGGAAGCTGCTGCAAAAAAACAAGCCAAAATTGATAGCGGACAAGATGTTATTGTTGGTGTAAATAAATATCAATTAGAAAAAGAAGACCCTTTACATATTTTAGAAGTCGATAATGAAGCCGTTCGTAATTCTCAAATTGAAAGGTTAAACGAGTTAAAAGCGAATAGAGATAATAAGGACGTTAAAAAATCTTTGTTAGCACTTACAAAATCGGCGAAATCTGGTAAAGAAAATTTGCTAGATCTAGCTGTAAAAGCAGCAAGAAACAGAGCTACTTTAGGTGAAATTTCTGATGCTCTAGAAATTGAATTTGGCAGACACAAAGCAGTTCATAAAACCATATCTGGCGTGTATAGTAAAGAAATAAAAGAAGACCCATTATTTAAAAAAGCTAAAGATTTAGCAGACAACTTTGCTGAATTGGAAGGAAGACGTCCGCGAATTATGATTGCCAAACTAGGGCAAGATGGACATGACAGAGGTGCAAAAGTAGTAGCTACAGGTTATGCCGATTTAGGTTTTGACGTAGATATTGGTCCTCTTTTTCAAACACCAAAAGAAGCTACTAAGCAAGCTGTAGAAAATGACGTACATATTTTAGGAATCTCTTCTTTAGCAGCTGGCCATAAAACATTGGTTCCGCAAGTTATTGCAGAACTAAAAAAGTATGAACGCGAAGATATTATGGTGATTGTTGGTGGTGTAATACCCGCTCAAGATTATCAATTTTTATATGACGCCGGTGCTGTTGGTATCTTTGGTCCTGGAACCAAAATTGCACAAGCAGCTATAGATATGTTAACTATTTTAATTGATAGCGTTGTCGAATAATTAAATTATTTTTCACCTATTCAAAAAATATATTTAACTTAAAAAAGAGAAACTTCCATCGAAATTTCTCTTTTTTAATTAAATAACCTCTTATTTATTATGAAACATAATGTTTTCAGATTCTGAAAAATTTTCTTCAGGAACTTTGTTAAAAAACTCTAATGCTTCCGTTTCGTTTGTATTTCCAAAAGGTACCAAAATTGTTCCTTTTGTTCCATCTTTGGTTTCTATGACATATAATATAGACATGTCTGAAGGATCACTATTCCCTTCATACCTATGTTTTGCAACTACTTTAATACCGAATGGCGTGTACCCCGTATCAGTTTTAGTTTCAATTAAAACATCATTTTTAACTCTATAACTATTTACATAGCCTAATTTTTCATATTTTCTTATAAAATCTAATTCGTTAGTACTTTCATTGTTATTCATAATATGAGTTTTAAATTTATTACAATCTAAGGTCTTTATTTATCTTGTTTTACTCCTATCCCTATTAAAATGAGCTCAAATAGAAAGAGCTTCTTATAAATATCTTATTTGAGTTAACTTTAGTTTTATTAGCGATAAATTTAAAATAATTAATTACTTAGTTTTGTGTAAAATAACAAGATTATGGCAATTTTAGGAAATATTATTAAGGGAATTATTACTTTAACAGGTACCTTTTCTTCAGAAGCAAATCATCTAGAGTCTCAAAAAGAGGTTTTAAAAAATTTATTAGAGACTGCAAGAGACACGAAGTTTGGGGAAGCTTATAATTTTAAAACAATTCTTTTAGATGATGATTTACAGACCTCATTTGCAAATAAGGTTCCTTATTTCGATTACAATTCTTTAGATGAAAAATGGTGGCATAAAATTCATGATGGTGAAGAAAATGTAACGTGGCCTGGTAATCCTTCTTATTTTGCTTTAAGCTCTGGAACAACAGGGAGAACAAGTAAAAAAATTCCTGTTACAGATGAAATGATTGCTGCTATAAAAAGTTCTGGTATTAAGCAGGTTACTGCTCTAAATAATTTTGATTTACCAGCAGATTTCTTTGAAAAAGATATTATGATGTTAGGTAGTTCTACAGATCTTGCCGAGAAAGACGATCATTTAGAAGGAGAAATTAGCGGAATTAGCGCAAGTAACATTCCTTTTTGGTTTAAAGGGTATTACAAACCTGGCGAGGAAATTTCAAAAATTGAAGATTGGGATGAACGTGTACAGCACATTGCAGAAAATGCTAAAACTTGGGACATTGGTGCTCTAAGCGGAATTCCTGCTTGGATAGAACTGATGATGCAAAAAGTTATTGAATTCCATAATTTAGAAAATATTCATGAAATTTGGCCAAATTTACAAGTTTACACTTCTGGTGGTGTTGCTTTTGGGCCTTATGAAAAAAGTTTTAAAGCATTATTAGGAAAACCTGTTACTGTGATTGACACCTATTTAGCCTCTGAAGGCTATATAGCAACTCAAATAAGACCAGAGACAGATGCGATGCAGTTGAATACCGATAATGGCATTTATTTTGAATTTGTTCCGATGAATCCTGCTTACATAAATGAAGATGGCTCTATTAAACAAAATGCCCCTTCGCTTACATTAGAGCAAGTAGAAACCAACACAGATTATATCTTAATTATAAGTACAGTTAGTGGTGCTTGGAGATATTTAATTGGTGATACTATTGAATTTACAGATGTAGAAAGAGCTGAAATTAAAATTACAGGGCGTACAAAATTCTTTTTAAACACTGTTGGCTCTCAATTATCTGTTAATAAAATGGATGATGCCATTAAAAATTTAGAAGAAAGATTTTCTACCCAAATTACAGAATACACCATTTGTGCAAAAAGATTTGAAGATGGTGAGTTTTATCATTCTTGGTATTTAGGAACAGAAATGAAGGAGGATAATAACAAAATTGTAACAGCTTTAGATGATTTTCTAAAAAATGCTAATAAAAATTATAAAGTTGCTAGAAGTAAAGCTCTAAAAGGTGTAAAAGTAACTGTAATTCCTGTTGAAAAATTTCATGATTGGAATGATAGCAATAAGAAAAAAGGTGGCCAAGTAAAAATGGAACGTGTTATGAAAGAAGATAAATTTGCAGATTGGGAAAAATTTGTTAATCAGAATTCATAGAAATAAAAAAAATGAAAACAATAGTTAATAAAAATCCTATCACAGAAGAAAAGATCGTAAAATATAACAAAATTTCAGTGAAAATTGAAAAAGTAAATATCACACTTCAATTGTAAGTTAAAATAGTTTTGTAAATTAATTAGGTGCTTTTTAACTGAGATAGATTTTTCTATGAATTAAAAGAGATGGTTCTAATTAGGGACGCTTTCAATTTATGAAATTAGATATTTATTTATATTCATCTATAATAGCTTAGAACAAAAGTAAAACCCTTCACTAGTTAATGAAGATTTTTATTTTTTAAAGAAGTTTATTTAATTTTCTCTAAATTCTGTGCCACCTTATTTCGATCTTCAACCAAAACCATAATTTCTTCTGGAGATAAATAATATCTTTTAATTCTATTTTTATATTCTTGAGAAATATCTGCATGGTTCAATATAAAGTTCTTTGTTTTTAAAATGTAAGACTCCATTCTATGTTTCACAGCAAAACCATCTGCAGCTCTTTCTGCTTCAACAATATGATTGTCTGAAAATAAATATTTAATTCCGAACCAAATTAAATTTAGTTTGCTTCTATTTTGATAATCCATAACATGCCCCAATTCATGACCAATCCAACCAATAAAAATATCTGTTGGAATATCTCTTGTAGAAAACTCTTTGTCAGATATTTTAAACTTCTCACTAATAAGTATCAAAAATTTTCTATTTTTTTTTGATTTAAAAAAACTATCAAAAGTTGGTCTCGCTTGCATTGTAGACTTTTTAATATTTTTTTTAAATTTAAATTCTATATGGATATTTTTTAACTGTGGATAGTAATTTAAAGCTGTTTCTACTTCTTCTTTTATATATTTTGGTATAATATGATATTTAGACATAAATATTGTATTTTTTTTAAGACTTTAATACATAAATATACCGCTATCTAGAAGTTCATTTGTGCTTTTATGCTTAAATTTGTAACTCTTTTAAAAAGCACTTCAAAAGGATGAAAAAAATATTCAATTTCCTCTATTCTACTCGTTTAATGGCCGTTTTATTTATCATATTTGCCACAGCCATGGCAATTGCCACTTTTATAGAAAATGATTTCGGCACACAAACCTCTAAGGCACTTGTATATAATGCTTGGTGGTTTGAAGCAATTATGGTTTTCTTTGTAATTAATTTCTTCGGAAATATCTTTAGATACAGATTATATAAAAAAGAGAAATGGCCCGTTTTAATGTTTCATGGCGCTTTTTTATTAATTCTTGTTGGCGCAGGAATTACACGTTACGCCGGTTATGAAGGCATAATGTTAATTAAAGAAGGAGAAACTACAAATAAATTCTTATCAGAGACCACCTACTTAAACGCTATTGTAGATGATGGAAATAGCCAAAAGCCAGAAATAAATGCTCCTATAATGCTTTCTGCATGGGGTACAAATTCTTGGTCTTACTCAGATAATTTTAAAACCAAAGACAGCGATATCGATTTTAAATTAGACTTGGTTTCTTATATCCCTTGGGCAGAAAAGAAGTTAATTGAAGATGAAAATGGTGTAGAACACTTATTTTTTGTAGAATCTTCTGAAGGAACTCGTCATGAACATTGGATTAAAAAAGGGACTATACAAAATATCCATGGAATTTTAATTGGTTTTGATGCAGAGAATGAAAATGCTTCTATCAATTTTACAAATAAAAATGGCACCTTAAAAATGATTTCTAAAGATGAAGGAGATTGGTTTCGAATGGCAGACCAGAAAAAAGGAAAAATTGACAAAGACACCTTACAAGACTTTAAATATTTAACGCTTCACAATATTGGCGATATGCAATTTGTAATTCCGAAACCCGCAGAAAAAGGAATTATGAAAACGATTAGTGGGCCAAAAGATGATAAAGTACAAGATGTTATTTTGGTAGATATCACTGCAAATAATGAAACTGAAAGAGTAGAATTAAAAGGAGGTAAATTTAATTCTGATGGTTCTAAGGAGGTTACCGTTGGTGGTTTAAACTTTAGAGTTTTATATGGTGCTAAAATATTAGAAACTCCTTTTAGTATTAAATTAAATGATTTTCAGTTAGACAAATATCCGGGTTCAGAAAGTGCCGCTGCATACGCAAGTGAAGTTACTGTTATAGACCCTAAAGAAACTTTTGATTATAGAATTTTTATGAACCATATTTTAGACCACAAAGGTTATAAGTTTTTTCAAGCAAGTTATGATTTGACTGGCGAAAAAGAAGAAACTCATCTTTCTGTAAATCACGATTTTTTAGGAACTTTTGTAACCTATTTAGGATACTCTTTATTATACACAGGTTTAATTTGTATTCTTTTTGCAAAAAACACTCGTTTTGATGACCTGAAAAAAGGATTAGCAAAAATTAGAAAAAAGAAATTAACCATGTCTATCGTGGCTACTTTGTTTTTATCTAGTTTCACTTTTGGGCAGCACACAAATAATCATCAACCAAATAAAATTACCACACATCAAATAGATTCTATTTTAAAAGCCAATATGGTAGATGCAAAACATGCAGAAAGCTTTAATAAATTGGTCATTCAGGATAATGGTAGAATGAAACCTGCACATACTTTTGCTTCAGAATTAGTAAGAAAAGTAAGTAAAACAGAAAAATTTAAAGATATGGAACCTAGCCAGGTTTTATTATCTATTATTGAAAACCCAAGACTTTGGTTTGAAGTTCCTGTAATTTATTTAGAAAAAGGAAATACCGAAATTAGAGAATTTATAGGAGTTACAGAAACTGCTGAATATGCAGCTTTATCAGATTTTATAACACCAATAGGAATTTATAAAATAGAAAAGAAAGTTGCGGAAGCACAAAAGACGAAAATAAAAAATAAATTTCAAAAAGATTTAATTAATATTGATAGAAGAATTGGTTTATTATATTCAGCAATTGGTGGTGGAATTCTAAAAATTTATCCAATTCCGGGTGATGAAAATAACAAATGGGTTTCACAACCAGAAACCTCTGCTGCTAATTTTAAAGGAACAGATTCTGTTTTTGTTCGTCAGTCTTTGCCTGTTTATATTCAATTTTTACAAAAAGCAAAACAAACAAATGACTACTCTGAAGCAAATAAAATTTTAGACGGAATTAAAACCTTTCAGAAAAAATTTGGTTCAGAAGTTCGTCCATCAGAAAAGAAAATAGATTTAGAGATTTCGTATAACAAGGTTCAACCGTTTCAGTTACTTTCTAAGTATTACGGTTTTGTAAGTATGTTTTTAATACTATTTGTTATTTGGCAAATATTTAATTCTAAAAAATGGATTAACACAATAGTAAAAGTTTTAACAATTGGTGTTATTGGTTTATTTATTTTTCATACACTAAGTTTAATTTCTCGTTGGTATATTAGTGGTTATGCTCCTTGGAGTAATGCTTATGAATCTATTATTTTTGTTGCTTGGGCAACTATGTTGTTTGGTCTTATCATCGGAAGAAGATCTGCACTTACAATTACTGCAACTACATTTTTGGTTGCTATTACCTTAGGTTTTGCACATCAAAACTGGTTAGATCCAGAGATTGCTAATCTACAACCGGTTTTAAATTCTTGGTGGCTTTTAGTACACACTTCTATTATTGTTGCTAGTTACGGCCCACTTTCTTTAGGTATGATTTTAGGAATATTTGCTCTTTTATTAATGGTTTTTACCAATGACAAGAACAAAAAGAAAATGGATTTAAATATTAGAGAGATAACTATTATTAATGAAATGGCAGTTACTGTTGGTTTAATTATGTTAACTATTGGTAACTTTTTAGGAGGAATGTGGGCAAATGAAAGTTGGGGTCGTTATTGGGGCTGGGATCCTAAAGAGACTTGGGCCTTAATTTCTATTATGATCTATGCTTTTGTATTACACATGCGTTTAATACCTGGTTTACGTGGTAGGTATACTTTTAATTTATGGTCTATAATTGCATATGCTTCTATTATGATGACTTATTTTGGGGTAAACTTTTACTTAGCTGGTTTACATTCTTATGCTAGTGGAGATAGAGTTATTACACCAACTTCGATTTATTACTCTGTTGGTTTTGTTGCTATTTTAGGAACATTTGCTTTTATAAAATATAAAAAATATTATAAAAAATAATTTTAAAGAGAAGTCAGTAAATATTTTCAGAAGAAAATGTATTTTTGCTCTTCAAAAAATCAATTATAACCTCTCGAGCTTACTCGATATTACAAAAGAAAAAACAATATATGTTTCATAAAAATATTAAATTAATTTTAGCGGGTTTAATTTCCGTTTGGGCAGTATATCAATTTACCCTAGGAAATATTATGAATGGAGTTTCTATCTTATTACTAGCTGGACTTTTTATTTTATTCTACTTTAAAAATGAATTTATTTTACTAGCTTTTTTACAACTGCGTAAACAAAATTTTGCAGGAACTAAGAAGTGGCTAGATTATATTAAAAACCCTGAAGCAGCTTTAATTGTTAAACAACAAGGTTATTTTAACTACTTACATGGTATTATGTTAAGTCAGACAAATATGACACAGGCGGAGAAATACTTACGTAAAGCTGTAAAATTAGGTTTGGCAATGGATCATGATTTGGCAATGGCAAAATTACAATTAGCGGGAATTTCCATGACTAAAAGACGTAAACGTGAGGCTACCATCTTAATGGCAGAAGCTAAGAAACTAGACAAGCACGGTATGTTAAAAGAGCAAATGCAACAAATGAAGCAACAGATGAAAAAAATCTAAACTTTATACCGTTTATTAAAACATAAAAAAATCCGATGAAATTAAATTTCATCGGATTTTTTTATGTTTTAATAAACATTGCGTACTTTACTTTATTCTTGTTAATGTTAAATCTGGATTGTACTTAACAATAAACAACCCTTTGTTTTCTGTTGTTTTAAAAAGTTTACCTGTATAATCAAACTTACTTTCTACTCGGTAAGAATACCCTTGTTCAAAAGTAGATTTCAAACTTTTACCCGATGCTAAACGTATTAAAATATCATACGTTATATCAAATCCTTTTGTCGCATAGTAAGAAGGTAATACTCCATTTTTAGCTAAGTATTTATTATTAAAATCCATTGCTTTAAAAGAATCTTCTCTAATATACTCATCACTTACATAAGTAAAACTTAACTGGGCAAGTTTCCCATTATCTACTTTAGTAAAAGCACTAATTTTATCAAAAGTAAAAACATTTACTGTAGTATTTTTAGGCAAACTAATTAAGCTATTTATTGCACTAGCAACAACAATATTATCACTCGTTGTCATCACAACAACATTTTTCATGTTTGGTTTTAAAACATCTGTAAATTTTGATTTTTTAATATAACCATCTTTTGGCATAATAACATGAACACTATTTATTGAGTCATGAGATTTAAGAATTTCTCTAATTTTATTAGAACTATAATTAGAATTCGCCTTACCATCACCAACAATAATAATATTACCATCATTAAAATTCTCTTCAATATATTCTAGTAACTTATCTCTAAATAAATCTTTATTTGGCGACGTCTTAATTATCCTTTTAGACGTAAATTTTGATTGATTTTTAGAATATACAGGAAAAACAATAGATGTATTTACTTTTTCTGCTAAGAACTCAACCTCCTCAGAATATAAAGGACCAATAATAACATCGTTTTCCTTTAAATTATTATTTGCGACTATTGTATTTATTTTTGTGCTTTTTCCACCTGTATCAAAAACATCAATATTTAATTCTACTCCTTGTTTTCTAAGAGAATCGATTGCTATTTCTGCACCTAAATAAAAATCGGTTACAATATTTGCTAATTTGCTATTTCTAAAAATCTCATTACTTGAAAGAGAATCTAATTCAGCAGCTCTAAAAGGAAGCATTATTGCTGCCTTAATAGAAACACCTTCTTCAATTTCATCTTTATAAATAAAATCTTCTTCTTCAAAAACAGCCGAAACTGGCATTATTTTAATTAATTGACCTAATTTTAATCCTTCAGATAATTCAGGATTTAAAGTGATTAACTCTGCTCTAGTTACATTATAGAACCTTGTTAAACTAAAAAAAGTATCTCCTTTTTTAACTTCGTGAATTTTAAACTCTTTCTCTAATTTTTCAATTAAAAGATTTCTTTGTTTTTCTTTTTCAGAAATTAAAACAGTTTCAGCCCCTTCTTTTATACTGTTAGAATCTAATGTAATGTCTTTGTTACTATTATCTTTTCCTGTACCAATTTTTTTAAGTTCTTTGTTAGGAATAATAATTACAGTATTTACTTTAGGATTTCTACTCACATCTGGGTTTAGACGTAATAAATCTTTGGTTTTCATGTCCAATTTCTTAGCAATGACACCCATTGATTCTCCTTCTTTAACTTTATATTGAACGTACTTTTTCTGTTGACCGCAAGATACGGTAAACGTTAGAATACACAGAAAAACAAAAAATTTAAGATGTTTCATATATTTTATTCCCATTCTATAGTTGCAGGTGGTTTAGAGCTAATGTCATACACTACTCTATTAACGCCTTTTACTTGATTTATTATTTTATTTGATATTTTTTGTAAAAACTCATACGGTAAATTCACCCAATCTGCAGTCATACCATCGGTACTTTCTACTGCTCTTAAAGCAACAACCTTTTCATAAGTTCTTTCATCTCCCATAACTCCAACAGAATTAACAGGTAATAACATTGCGCCAGCTTGCCAAACTTTGTCGTACAAACCATCTTCTTTTAATCCGTTTATAAAAACAGCATCCACTTCTTGTAAAATACGAACTTTTTCTGCTGTAATGTCTCCCAAAATACGAATTCCTAAACCAGGTCCTGGAAATGGATGACGACCTAATAACTCTGCGTCAATTCCCATAGAAGCTCCTACTCTTCTTACTTCGTCTTTAAAAATCATACGCAAAGGCTCTACAATTTTCAATTTCATATAATCTGGTAACCCCCCCACATTATGATGACTTTTTATTGTTGCAGATGGCCCACCATTTACAGAAACAGACTCAATAACATCTGGGTATATTGTTCCTTGTGCCAACCAAGTTACATCTGTAATTTGTTGCGCTTCATCATCAAAAACTTCTATAAAAGAATTTCCAATTGCTTTTCTTTTCTTTTCTGGATCTGAAACACCTTCTAGAGCTTTCAAAAAACGTGCCGATGCATCTACACCTTTAACGTTTAAGCCCATTCCTTCATACTGTTTTAAAACACTATCGAACTCATTTTTACGTAACAAACCGTTATTAACAAAAATACAATATAGGTTTTTACCAATTGCTTTGTTTAATAAAACTGCTGCAACTGTAGAATCTACACCTCCAGAAAGTCCTAAGACAACTTTATCCTTTCCTACTTTTTCTTGAATTGCTGCAACAGTACTTTCTACAAAAGAATCTGGAGTCCAGGTTTGTGCTACCCCTGCAATTTTTACTAAGAAATTTTCTAATAATTGTTTCCCATCTTTAGAATGGTAAACTTCTGGATGAAACTGAATTGCATATGTTTCTTCTCCTTTAATTTTATAAGCCGCATTTGCTACGTCTTTTGTGCTCGCTAATAATTCTCCATTAGTTGGCAAATCTTTTATAGTGTCTGAATGACTCATCCAAACTTGACTTCCTTCAGAAATATTTTCAAAGAAAGTTTCATTATTTTTTATGAATGATAAATTTGCTCTACCATATTCTCTTGTATTAGAAGGCGCTACTTTTCCTCCAGAAAAATGTGCTAAATATTGTGCTCCGTAACAAACGGCTAACATTGGCTTTTTTCCTCTAATATCTGACAAATCTGGATGTAAAACATTTTCTCCTCTTACCGAGTTTGGGCTACCCGATAAAATAATTGCTTTAAATTCTGATTGATTTTCTGGTGGATGGTTGTATGGATGAATTTCACAGTAAATGTTTAATTCTCTAACTCTTCTTGCAATAAGCTGTGTGTATTGCGACCCGAAATCTAAAATAAGTACGTTGTGTTGTTGCATGCGCAAAAATACCATTTCAGATTAAATTTTAAATGCTGAAATGAATATTTTTTACGATAAATTAGAATTCGTTGAAATTATCGAGAATTCGCATTTTATTTAACTAAACTTTATTAATTTCTGAATACATAGTTAGTAGCTGTACATTAAAATTTAATTCAAAAACTCAACTACCTTTTCTTATTTCTAAAATCTTTAGGTATTAAGAAAACAGTTCGAAATATAGACAACGCCTACTTTAATTTACAGCGTTTGAAACTTAAAAACGATACACAATTGCATTAATATTCATTCCTGCTCCCACAGAAGCCAAAATTACAACATCACCTTTTTTTACTTCTTGATTTTTAATATTTCCTTTTAGAACTAAATCTAATAAAGTTGGTACTGTAGCTACAGAACTATTTCCTAATTTATGAATACTCATTGGCATTACACCTTCTGGAACCTGCTTTTGAAACAACCTATAAAAACGTTTTACAATTGCTTCATCCATTTTTTCATTTGCTTGATGAATAAAAATTTTCTTAACATCGTCTATCGCTATTCCGCTTTTGTCTAAAGCAATTTTCATTGCAGCAGGAACATTTGTAATGGCAAATTCATAAATTTTTCTACCATACATTTTTATATAACGTACATTTTCATCTTCCTCTTTGTTAAACGATTTTCCGAAATGTAAAAAATAAGCTTCTTCTTTTGCGAAAGTTTGTGTTGCGTGACTAATAATTCCAGAATCTTGTTCTTCTGTTTCTTCAACAATACAGGCACCAGCACCATCGCTATAAATCATAGAATCCCTATCATATTTATCAACAATTCGAGACAGCGTTTCTGCACCAATCACTAAACATTTTTTTGCAATTCCTGCTTTTATAAAAGCTTGCGCCTGAATTACACCTTGTATCCAACCTGGGCAGCCGAAAAGAATGTCATAAGCGACGCAGTTAGGGTTTACAATTCCTAATTTATGTTTAACTCTAGTAGCTAAACTTGGCAGCATGTCTCCCTGAATAGTTCCTTGTTGTAAGTCTCCAAAATTATGTGCTAGAATAATATAATCTAATTCCTCTGCATTTAAATCTGCATCATTAATTGCTTTTTCTGCCGCAAAAAAAGCCATATCAGAAGTTTTATGTTCTGGTTTCGCGTACCTTCTTTCTTCTATACCGGTAATGCTTTTAAACTTTTCTATAATCACATCATTTCCTGAAGAAAAACCACTACCATCTTCATTTAAAAAATGTGTTTCTAAAAAATCTTTATTCTCTTTTTTAATTGAAGGAATAAAACTTCCTGTTCCTGTAATTTTTGATGAAATCATAAATTGATGGTACTTTTTTAATTGCTAAAATCCGTGAAATTTACAAAATTCAAAGATTCAATCGCATTAATTCTAATGTTGAATAATGATATTCAAAAAACACTTTTTCAAATAAACTTAAAAACACCTACTTAGCATAAAGATTCATTTTAAGCTGCATAACAGTAGCTATTGAGGTTGCTCTGTTTTTCATTCTTTCAGAAATTTCACCCTCAAAATAAGCGTCAATTGTTTGAAATAAATACGATGTCCAAATTGTAAAATGTTCCTTTTTAAATTTCACAAAAGCATTTTTGTCTATATGCTTTTGCATGGTATTATTTTTATAAGTGGTTGTATCAAACAAAATATCATTCCAAAAATCAGAAATAATTTCTAGGTGTTCTTCTAGATGATTTTGGGCAACAATATCCTCGAAAAACGGAATCATTTTTTGATCCACCAATAACAACTCATAAAATTTTGAGATGATACATTTAATGTCTTTTCTTGATGAGATATCTTTTTTCATCTATAAGTATGAACTATCAAAAGAAAAAGGCAATAAAGAAAGTAAAGATGCTGTTTTTACAATCTCACCAACTTCTCCCATAAAAATAACTGGGAATGGTTGCTTTTGCTTAATTTCATATTCCGACAAAGATTGTCTGCAAGCACCACAAGGGCCAACAGGTTTATCTACTTTTGTTATTGTTGAGCTTGCTGAAATTGCAAGCTTCATTATCTTAACTCCAGGGTAAGTTGCGCCTGCATAATAAATGGCAACTCTTTCTGCACACAACCCAGATGGGTATGCTGCATTCTCTTGGTTATTACCTAAAACTACCTCTCCATTTTCTAACAACAAAGCTGCACCAACATTAAACTTAGAATAAGGTGCATATGCTTTTTTTCTAGCCTCAACAGCTTTCTCCATTAAATTTCTGTCTTCTCTAGATAATTCTGAAACATCATTATAAACAGTTGCTGTTGTAGAAATTTTTATTTCTTTCATAATTTAAGCGGTCAAAAAAAGCAGCCTAAATTGACTGCTTTAAATAGTGTTATAAAATTACTAAAAAAATATGGTTTATTAATACTCTTCGTAAATTTCACCTAAATCGAAAGATAAAGAAAATCGTAAAGAATTTTCTAGCGGATTATTTACATCTGAAGCATTTACTAAATAAGATAAATCGATATTTAAAGCGTTGGTTTTAAAACCACCACCTAAAGTAAAATACTGTCTATTTCCTTTCTCTTCACTTTCATGAAAGTATCCTGTTCTTAATGCAAAAGCATTGTTGTATAAATATTCTGCACCAAAAGCATACGTAACTTCCTTCATTTCTTCGCTAAAACCTCCTGGAGCATCTCCAAAAGAACTAAAAATTCCGTTGATCCAACCTTGTTCATTATCAGCATCATTTACAGAAGGCACTAATAATTTTGTAAATTCTAAAGTGGTAGAAATGGTATTGTAATCATCTAAGATAAAATCAAAACCACCTCCTAATTTTAAATTAGTCGGTATAAAATCTTCATTATTAGCGTCTGTTGTATAGTTTACTTTAGGACCAATATTTGCAATATTAAAACCTATTCTATAACGACCGTTAAAATTACCGTAGTTTTCCTCTAAAGATTGATAATAACCAGAAACATCTACTGCAAATGAATTTATAGGTTGTAAACTACCAGAAACACCAGTAAGTGTAAGGTTAGATCGTAAATATTTTAGAGAAACTCCCATAGAAAAAGTTTCACTTAACTTTAAAGAATAAGAACCCGTAAATGCCAATTCATTAGGGTTTATTATTCCGTTAGAGTTCCCACTACTATCTGTTAAATCTATTTGACCTAGAGAAAAGTATTTTAAATCTGCACCCCAAGCGGCATTTTCACTAAAACGATTTATATAAGATAAACTTCCAGTAAAAATATCATCAGTTAGGTTACGCAACCAAGGTGAATAGGTTATTGCTGTTAAAATTTGTCTGTTACTAAATGCAATTTTTGCAGGATTATGAAATAAAGAAAAAGCATCTGCGCTTGTGGCAACACCAATATCTCCCATACCACCAGCTCTTGCATCAGGTATAATTAACAAAAAGGGAACTGCTGTTGTAATACCACCAATATCTCTAGTATCTATTTGGGTTTGTGCGCTCATATTATTGAAGCTTAAAACACTAATTAATAATAATACTCCTAATTTATTCATTTTTTTCATCTATGTTGAATCTTGTTCTTATTGCAAATATCTAATTTTTATTGAAGTATTACTAATTTCTCATACTTCTCTGACAGGAGGTCGCTACTTGTCGATTTTACTCTTAGCTTGTAAATATAAACTCCTTTTCCTATTTTATGACCAAAATCATCCAAACCATTCCAAGTAATGTTCCGTGATAAATTACCTGTTGTTTGTACATTTCTATTGATTGTTTTCACCAATTTACCAGCAACCGTAAATATTTGAACTTGCACCTCTAAAGGTTCATTTGGTTTGTTGTGATTAAACCAAAACTCTGTATAATTTACAAAGGGATTCGGATAATTTAAAACATTTTCTAGATTTAGAATAGCATCACTCACAACCACAAAGTTCAACGTTGCCTCAGATGAATTATTGTATGTATCCCAAGCTTTTATTTTTAACGTATGCGGACCGACCTCTAAATCTCGAAGTCTATAGGTAACTTTTCCTTTGGTAAAATCGTTTAATTCTGTTTCATAAAAATCATTCAACACAATTGGGTTTGATGTATCTCCGTCTAAAACCCCTATAATATCATGGTCTACAGCTGTTATAGTGGTATTAATACCACTTACATCTGAAAATACGGCAATTAAATTAGGAGACGCATTTGTATTGGCGCCATCTATAAAAGATTCATCATTCATAAATAACGTTACTTCTGGCCCAACAGTATCTTCTGGTGCGTTTTCATCAATTCCACCAATAATAATATCAATATTATAACCCGCTTTTTCTTGAAATGTACTGTTATCAACTGCATAAAAACTTACTTTGCCTTTTTTCAAAACTGGTTTTCCGTTTCCATCGAAAATAATATTTCCATTTCCGTCTTTTTCCTTTTCAATACCAATCTTAATATCTTTTGGTACTATAAAGTCGAATTTAAAAACCCCATTTTTAACCGTCGATTTCCCTCTAAAAAGCTTACTATCCTGTGTATCAAAAGTGTTTTTTATTCCAAAACCATCATTATCTAATGTTGTCTTATTTAAAGGCTTATCAAAAACCGTGGTTGACAAAAAACCATTAAAATCAGTTAAAATTACATTAGAATTATCTAATACAACACCTTCGATACTAACTTTAGAAAGCGCTTTTAAAGTATCTATAGGCTGTAAAATATCTTTACCATTAATTTTGGTAATTTTAACATTTGGCTTTGGCATCGCTAACTTCATTGCTGGATCTCCAAAAGAATAAATAAAGAATTTTTGGTTGCTAGAAAATTGATTTTTAGTATTTGTTAAGGCCTCTGCAATCGTTAACTCTTCTTCAATAATTAAATGTTCATCTTTAACTTCTAATAGAACCTTTATCAACTTCTCGTTAAACTGCTGTCCTGTATAAATATAAACTTCTCTTCCGGTAGTTATCATGCTTGCTGCCCCACCATTCTTATTCCATAGTGTTAATTCACCAGCCGTAATTCTATTCGGATTATCGAATCTCGAAAAATCGCAGGTAACAGTTATAAATAGCGGCAACGTATTCGAATTGTTAAAGGCTGTAATTTGTGGTTTTTCTAAAATCCTTTCCGAAGCAAAACCATCTTCTCCTCCATGCCCAAAATAATCGAAAATTAAGGTCCCTTTTTCAATTGCATTTGTAATTGCTTTGTTTACTTCTGGGTAACGTTCGCCTCCAGAAGAGTTTTGTTGCACGTAAGCATCTACATAGATTTTATTTACATTAAAAATTGGTTTTTCTTTTTTAATTTCATCTGCAATCGATTCTACTCCTTTTTGCAAAACTTCTTCACCAACTTCATCTATATCATCTGCTAATAAGGTAATGGTGTTTCGCCAATCTCCTATCGATTTTTTGTCATAATAACTTAAAATTTTATCAACAACATCTTTAGCTTGCGATATTCCTGTAACTGGTATTCTACTCGAAATAACATCTAAGGTGTGATAAGATTTAAAAGGGCCGCTTGAATCGCTCGAAGGATCTCTAGAAACTCCATCCATAGTTCCTTCGTGATTTTCTAACATCACAAAAAAATCATCTGTAACCCAAGAGTTTGCCAAATTAAAACTCTCTTTGGCTAATTTTACAGGAACAATGTTGTTATTACCTACAAGTCTGTCTTTATAATCATAAGAAGCATCACCAAAAAAGCAAACGTATTTTAGTTTTTTTTCTACAGATGCATCAGCTACATATAAATGTTTAATAAAATCTCTAATCCCAGTAATATCTTTAGAGCCCGAAGCGAATTCATTATAAATTTCATTTAAAACCACCACTTTTGTGGTTAAACCCGAATTATCTCTATGGTATTTTGCCAATACTTCTGCTTGTGAAACCAACTCAGAACTTGTAACAACCAAATAATTAATGTCTTTTAAAGCATGCAAGTTTTGGTTGATAACTTTGGCATTTGCAATTGTTTCTGGAATGTAGAAATCAGACTCATTTAAAACAACGTATTCCCTTAAAACTTCTTTCCCATCCTTATTATTAGCTCTAGCTTCATCTTTAAATACAAAATTAGCCCCTGTTACATCATTACTAATAATTTTTGGTGCTAAGAAATCGGACACATCCCAAACTTGAAAAATATTCGCTGCATTTTTAATTTGATACTCAACAGTTCCTGAAGTATTAAATTGATTAAAACTTCGAAAAGAAAATTGCTTCGTATCTGCAATTAATTCTTTTTCCCCAGCAATTTCTATATAGTCTAAATAGGCATTTGCAGAAGGGTTTCCATTATTATTATAAACGATTTCTAAAATTATGGCATCCGAAGAATTATTATAAGAAGCTGTTCTCTCTGATGAACGAGCCTTAGTACTTGTATCTGCTGCCGAATAACCAATAGTATATAAATCTTGTCCATTTACTTTTACAGACATAGACGATGTAGTTATAGACATAGTAACGCCTCTAACTTTAACTCTTAAGTCTGTATTTTTAACAGCATTTTTAAAAGGTATTGCAAAAGTTTGTGTGTTTTCTATGTTAAAATTATCATCAAAAAACCATTGTGTTCCAGCTCCTATTAAGTTTATCTCATCTTTCTCATAGAAAATAAAATCATTAAAAGTAGTTAGTTGTGCAGTTGCTGTATTTGTGTTTTTTGTTTTTGTTTGAATTCTTTTCCCTTGTTTATCACCAACTGTTATAAAATAATATGCTTTATCTGAATAAATATTTTGACGATGTTTTGCTTTCTTTATAGTCGGGTCTACTTCCCAATCATGAGGTCCTTTTGCATAAAAGAGAATAAAATCGTTGTTATCAAAGCTTCCATCGGCTTCTCCTTCTACATAAATAGCGTTTTCCTGCAAGTCTTTGTTTCTAAAATCACTATTTAAAACAGGTAATAAACTCCCTCCATTCCCAAAAATTTGAATATTCTTAGGATTTAATCCGTTTGTAGAAACACCAATTCTCTGTAATAAATTTTTATCAATTTTAAAAATACCAGTAGTATCTACAGAGAACTTATACCAATCTCCAGTAGCCAACACAGAACTACTAGACTGAGCTACTGTACATTGAAGCAAAAATAAAGTTAATATGACTAAAAAAAATCTTTTCATAAATAGTATTCAAATAACGCAAAATAATGAGAGATATTTTAACGACTGTAAAGATAAGTTATACTAAATATAAAAAGCATTCGTTTAATAAAAAGTGATTATAATATGATGCGTTAAATTTTATATTTTTCTTGCACTAAATTATAATTATTGTAAATTGCATCGATAATAAAAACCCTAAATAATTTTCTTCTAGGAAATGAAAAACATAATTAAAATATCTCTAGTTGTATTAACAACATTACTTTTAACAAATTGTAATAGATCTACCTCTGGTAAATCTAGATTAACAGGTTTGTCTTTTAATGACCCTAAAAACGGAAATTATATAAGAAACAGTTCTTTTGAAGGGCAAGAACCTCCTTTAGGAATGGTTGCTATTGAAGGCGGATCTTTTACGATGGGACAAGTACAAGATGACGTAATGTTCGATTGGAATACAACTCCTAAAAAAATGCATGTACGTTCATTTTTTATGGATGAAGCAGAAGTTACAAATTCAGAATATTTTTTATATGTACAATATATGAAAGATGTTTTTTCTCCTTCGGAAGATAAATACAAGCACATTTACAATTCAGTTTTACCAGATACTTTAGTTTGGAGAAAAAGTTTAGGAAATACAGATATTTTAACTGAAAACTATTTTCGTCATCCAGCCTATGCAGATTACCCTATTGTTGGTGTAACTTGGCTGCAAGCGAATGAATATTGTAAATGGAGAACGAACGCAGTTAACTTAAAAAAATTAATTGACAAAGGTCATATTAAAAACATTTTCGAGTCTGACTCTACTAGAAATTTTTTCGATACGGAAAGGTTTTTAAGTGATTCTGATAGACTTTTTGATGGTGATACAACAATTTACAAAAGAGGGGTTAAAACTAGAAATTTAAGAAAAAAAGGTGACCCAAAACCGAGTAAAGATGCTTTTCAAGGTAGAAAAATTACACAAGCAGATGGTGTTCTTCAACAAAAATTTAGACTACCTACTGAAGCAGAATGGGAATTTGCAGCAAAAGCAATTATAGAAAATAGAGAATACAATAATATTAGAGGTAGAAAGAAATATGCTTGGGATGGTAAATATACCAGAGCAAAAAAGAAAAGGTTTAAAGGAGATCAATTAGCAAACTTTAAACAAGGCGAAGGACAATATAGTGGTTTACCTGGATGGAGTTCTGATGGTTCTGATATTCCTAATAGAATAAAATCATATCCACCAAATGCTTTTGGTTTATTTGACATGTCTGGTAATGTTGCTGAATGGGTTGCTGATGTTTATAGACCTATTATAGATAATGAAGCGAATGATTTTAATTATTTTAGAGGAAACTTATTTACTAAAAAAATGATTAATGAAGAAGGTAAGGTGGTAATTGTTGGTAATGATATAGCTGTAGAATATGATACTTTACCAAATGGAAATATTATACCAAAACAGTTACCTGGTAGTATAAAGTATATACCAATTACAAAAGATGACGCTACATTTAGAACTAATTTTTCTAAAGCTGAAAATGCAAATATTGGTGATGGAGATTTAAACTCTACAAGGTTCTATAGAGATGATGAAGATCAATTTGCTTCTAGACCAAGTATGTATAATTCTCCTAAAAAACCTACTAGAGTTAGAGATTCTATTTCTAATAGAGATATTGTAACAAATGATGCTAAAAAACGTAGAACTTTAATTAGTGATGAAACAAGAGTTTACAAAGGTGGTTCATGGGCAGACAGAGAATATTGGTTAGACCCTGCACAGAGAAGGTATTTACCAGAGTACATGGCTACAAATTTTATCGGTTTTAGATGTGTTACAGATAAATTAGGACCAATGAGTTCTAAGAAAAGAACAGCTAGAACCCCTAGCAGATAATACAGTGTATAAACATATTTAAGCCTCATTGTATATAACAATGAGGCTTTTTTTATCTTTAAAAAATGGAAATTAAAAAAATTTATAATCTATACTCTAAGTACTTTCTAGTAGATACAGACACTAGAGATATTAGAAAAAACACATTGTTTTTTGCTTTAAAAGGAGACAACTTTAATGGAAATAAATTTGCCAGTGAAGCGATAAAAAATGGAGCTGCTTATGCAATTATAGATGAAGAGGAATTTAAAACCAGTGATAAAACTATTTTGGTTGAAAATGTTTTAGAAACACTACAAGAGTTAGCTAAATACCATAGATTACAATTAAAAACACCAATTATTGCCCTAACGGGTAGTAATGGAAAAACAACTACTAAAGAATTAATTAACTGCATACTTTCTAAAAAGTATAAAACAACCGCTACCTTAGGGAACTTAAATAATCATATTGGAGTGCCATTAACATTGCTATCTATGACGCCTAAAACTGAAATTGGTATTGTAGAAATGGGGGCGAATCATCAAAAAGAAATAGAGTTCCTATGTTCAATTGCGCTACCAGATTTTGGGTATGTTACCAATTTCGGAAAAGCGCACTTAGAAGGTTTTGGTAGCATTGAAGGTGTTATTGAAGGCAAGAGTGAATTGTATCGTTTTCTAAATAAAAACAGTAAAATTGCTTTTATCAACCCTAACGATGCCATACAAGTTAAAAAGACTAGAAGTACTAAAATTGTTTCATTTTTAGAAGACATAGCCTTTTTAGAAGCGAATCCATTTGTAAATTTATCTTACAATTCAGTTCAAATTAAGAGTAATCTAATTGGCGAATACAATTATACAAATATTGTAGCAGCCATTACTATTGGAAATTATTTTAAAGTTGATTATTTAAAAATAAAAAAGGCAATAGAGAATTACGTTCCTACAAACAACCGCTCTCAAATAATAGTAAAAGAAAGCAATCATATCATTTTAGATGCCTACAACGCAAACCCTTCAAGCATGAAGGTTGCTTTAGAAAATTTCTCAAAAATTAAAGAAACATTTAAAACTGTTATTTTAGGGGATATGTTCGAACTAGGAGCAGAAAGCGACAAAGAACATCAAGAAATAGTGAACTTAGCTGATAGCTTCTCTTTTTCAAACACACTCTATGTTGGTGCCAATTTCTATAAAACAAATACCAAAAACCATACATTTAAAACTTTTGAAGAGTTGAAATGTTACATCAATAAAAAACCTCTAGAAAATCAATATGTATTAATTAAAGGATCTAGAGGTATGAAATTAGAAAGAATACTTAACGTTATATATTAATGTTATTTTTATGATATTCAAGTAAATTATCTATTGGTCTTTGAATTACATCTGTAATTTTTAAATTATTTTTATGAGCAACCTTGTCTAAAATATCTCTAAAGTAGTGGGCAATTGAACCTATAAAATAAATTGATGAATCGCTATCGAGATTGTAAGGCAATACTCGGAATTTAAAAAATTCTTGAAACCCCTTTTTAATTAACCTCTTAATATATTTTTCATCCTTAAAATCGAACATAAACTTTGCAAAAGAAGCTAGATACATATTCGGGTTTGCTTCTTTATAGACATTTCTTTTTATATAATCTGCATCTAAATTAAACTCCTTTTCAAATTCTAAAGCAATCGCTTTAGGCATTTTTTTATAAAAATAATCTACAATTAATTTTTTTCCAAAATGATTACCACTAGCTTCGTCCATTAAGATATAGCCTAACGAAGGGACTAACATTTGTACATTTTCGCCATCAAAATAACAACTATTTGATCCTGTTCCTAAAATACAAACCATGGCAGGTTCTTTTCCGGTAGCTGCATAAACAGCTGCCAACATATCTTCAGAAACAAAAACTTTTGCATTCACAAAAATTTTCTCCAATATGGTTTTTAAAATAGCAGCTGGTTTTGGTGTTCCACAACCAGCACCATAAAAATGGATTTCAGAAACATTTTCTTTAATATTAATAAGTTGAAACATATTAATAATTCTGTTGTATAATTCCTCTTCTGCTACAACCGCAGGATTTAAACCTAAAGTTCTAACTCTAAATTCCTCATTTTTCTCACTATTTATAGCAATCCAATCTGCTTTTGTAGAACCTCCGTCTGCAATTAAAATCATAATCTCTTATTTTAACCAAATATAGAATAACTTAAAACAACTAGCAATAGCTTTTAAAACTTCAATCGTTTTCGTGTTTAATTATTTATTCTGAATCTGAATAAATTAAAGGAATGGATTTAATTATTGTAATTTTGCATTAAATATAATTATATGTTTTTTTTAAAGAAAAAAGAAATTCCTTTAGTAGATTTCTTCCCTAAAGACTTTGTTGATATTCATTCACATTTGCTTCCAGGTATAGACGACGGAGCAAAAAACTTAGATAATTCTATCGAACTAATCTTAAAAATGTATTCTTACGGAATTAAAAACTTTATAACAACGCCTCATGTTTTAGGAGACGTTTACCCTAACTCATCTAAAACAATTAAAAATAAATTAGACGAAGTAAGAGCAGCATTAATTGAAAGAGGCTATAATGATATCAGAATAGATGCAGCTGCTGAATATATGATGGATGAGCAATTTTCCGAAAGACTTAAACAAGATGATATTTTGCCGTTAAAGGACAATTATATATTAGTTGAAATGTCTTATTTTAATGCTCCGATGAATTTATATGATGTCTTATTCGAAATACAGCTAAAGGGATATAAGCCTGTATTAGCACATCCTGAGCGGTATAATTTTTATCATAATGATTTAAAAAATTATTATAAATTGAAAAAAGCAGGTTGTTTGTTCCAATTAAACTTATTGTCTTTAACAGAACAATATGGTAAGAATGTCCAAAAAATTAGTAATGAATTACTAAAACAAGATTTATATGATTTCGTAGGTTCTGACACGCATCATCAAAATCATTTACAACTTTTAAGAAAAATTGGAACAGTAAAAAATTTAAAAAAGATAAATCATTTGTTAAAAAATAATAGTAGTGTGTTTAACTAAATAAAAAAGGAGTGATTTTAAAATCACTCCTTTTTTATTTATCTATTTAATGTTCCTCTAGTTTCTTATAAACATTTTTCTATACCATGGTTTTTCTTCTTCTGCAAGATATCCATAACCATAACCTCCATAACCGTAACCATAGCTCCTTTTAGGATCTGTATCATTTAAGACAATAGACATATTTGGTAGTCTTTTGTTTCTATACAATTCTTCTGGTACTGCCAACAATCTTTTATCTAAGTAATTTGCTCTTACAACATATAAAAACATGTCTGCATATTTAGCAATTAATAACGTATCTGTAACAAGATTAACTGGGGCTGTATCTACAACCACATAATCATAGTTTTCAGTAGTACTAAGGTCAGAAAATAATTGTTCTACATTAGAGCTACTTAATAGTTCTGCAGGGTTTGGTGGTATTGCGCCAGAAGAAATAATATCTAGACCTTTTGCTTCAGGAATATTAAATTTAAGATCCTCTAAAGAAAGGTCATTACTAGTTATATAATTTGTTACTCCTTTTTTACTTTCTAAACCTAAATACTCAGTAACTTTTGGCGCTCTTAAATCCATACCCAACAACAAAACTTTTTTTCCTGAAAGCGCTAAAGTAGCCGCTAAATTTATAGAAATAAAAGATTTACCTTCTCCACTTGTTGTAGAAGTTATAAAAATAAATTTTTTAGAACCTGTTTTCCCAGCAAGCATGAAGTCTAGGTTTGTTCTAATCAATCGAAATGCCTCAGAACCACTTGACCTTTCTTCAAACCCAACAATAATTTTTTCCTTAGATTGCGACTGCGGAATATCTCCTAAAAAAGGAACCGTTAAAGAACTTTCAATATCTTTTTTATTATGAACTTTAGTATCTAATAAGTTTCTTAAATAAATAATAATAAAAGGTACTAATAAGCCTAACAATAACGCTGCTAAATAAATAATTTTTCTCTTTGGTGAAACAGGAATTCCAGTACTATATGCGCTATCAATAATCTTTGCATTTGGCACTGTTACCGCTAATGAAATTGCAGTTTCTTCTTTCTTCTTTAATAAATAAGCGTACAAAGTAGAAATAATTTCTTGCTGTCTCGCAATGTCTATAAAACCTCTTTCTAATATCGGAATTTCAGAAATCTTATTGGTAACTACAGATGCTGCACTTTGCAACGTTTGTAATTCTGTTTTTAATGAAGAAACCAAATTGTTTATACTTTTCTTTAAATTCTGTTTTAAAATTTGAATTTCTGAAGTATATTGAATTAATTGCGGATTTTTCTTTCCAGCATTCACGCTCAATCTACTTTTTGCGAGCACCAATGCATTGTAACTCTCAATAGCACTACCAATACTGGTGTCTGAAAAACCTAAATTCTGAGGTAGAGTTTCATTTTTTGAAGAATCTTTACTTAAGCTTTCATAGATGCTTTCTGCTAAAATTAACTCCCCTTTTACTGTTGTTAATTTCTCTGTATTTCTAGAAGCATTTTCCAATGCTAACTCCCCCTCTTTCGAAAGGCCTGTAATTTTATTTTTAATTTTATATTTCTCTACATCATCCTGGATGACAGCTAGATCTTGATGTATTTTATTTAAACGCTCATCAATAAAATCTCTTGTCTTCTTTGAAACTTCGTTTTTATCATTAATTGCATCTATGTTGTATTGTCTTACCAATTCATCTAAAAAATCTTCTGCTTTGTCTTGCACAGCACCATTTATAGACAATACCAACACACTCGAGTTTTTATTAACCGGACTAATATTTACATGCTTTCTATAATTGTCTATTACAGCTGATTTTTTACTTAAAACAATAAAAATATCTTGCTTAAAATCAGCTGTTTTTTCAACAGTATATTTTCCTAACTTAGAAGTAACGATTTCTCCAAAATTATGCGTTGCAACAATTTCTTTATCTTCATTCTTAAAAGAATACTGATTTTCATTTTTCTGAACAACAGTTAAAACTGTATCTCTCCCTAAAAAACTTGACTCTTTTAAAATAAACTTAAAACGTATAGCACTATTTTTATAAACTTCAGAGTTAATAACTCTACCTTCCACAAAATAATTAATGTCTAGATTTAAAGAGTCTACCACCTGCCCAATAATTTTTCTAGATTTTATAATTTCAATTTCATTGTCTGTATTGTTGCTAGAACCTCCACCAACAATTCCCATATCTTTAAAAGCTTCTAACTCTTGAGAGATGCCAGATTTCTGATTGTCTTTTATCATTATTGTTGCAGATGCACTATATTCTGGTGCCGTATAGCGTAAATAAATATATCCAACTATTAAAGATAAGATGGCTCCAAATAAAAACCATTTCCAATGAAACAAGTACTTCTCTAATTCTTCTCTAATATTTAAGGTATCATTCTCCTCTAATTGAGAATGTAATGTATCATTATTTTTTTGCATTCCTATCTAGTTAAAAGTGTAATGATTGCTATTAATGTTCCTGTAATGGAAATGAACAAACCGGTATTTGTATTAGATGAAGCAGATTGTATTCTTGCATAATTGTGTTCTACATATACAATATCGTTCTGCTGCAAGTAAAAAACTGGAGAGGTGTAGGTGTTTTTAGATAATAGGTTCACTCTATACTCTTTTTTAAATGCTCCTTCTTCTCTAATTACCAAGACATTGTCTCTTTTTCCTGAAATATTTAAATCTCCCGCCAATCCTATCGCATCTAAAATTGTAACTCTTTCATTTGGAATATTAAAGGTCCCTGGTTTACTTACATCTCCTTGTACGGTAATTTTAAAATTAGATATTCTAATATTTACAGTAGGGTTCTTCACATAATCTGGCGATAATTTAGACTTTAACATGTAAATTGTCTCTTCCCGTGTCAATCCTCCTATTTTTAATTTACCAAATATCGGGAAATCAATTTCACCATTGCTATCTATTAAATATGTTAACTGCTGTGCTTGACCTACAACGGCATTACTTGCTGCAGAGAAAGCTACTGCTGGTAAATTAAAAGGCTTCACAGCTTCTAAATCATCTGAAGAGATTGTAATTTGTAATAAATCATCTGGTTTAAAAACAGTTTTATACACATTACTCACATTTTCTTGATCGATCTCGTCAAACTGAAAATAAGCTATTTTTTTATTAGAAACACAAGAAGAAAAACAAATAGCAAGTGTTATAATTATAAAAAAAAGAAGTCTTTTAGTAGTAAATAAATTCATATCAATATATATATTTTGCGAAAATAATATTTTTAAATCGATTAATTAGTGATTTCCATCTAGTTTTTCATAAACTGAATTATTAGAAATGTATTCTGGTACAATTTCTTTCATAGACTCAACAATTGTTTCATCTTTTAAATTATTACTCTCTGTACACAACTTTAAAATTAACTTTTTTGAAAGTACATAATTAAGGTTTAGAGATTTTGCTATCATTATCTTTTCATGATATGTTTTTGTTGTATTCTCTCCATCGGCTAATAATTCTTCATATAATTTTTCTCCTGGTCTTAAGCCAGTTATCTTTATATCAATATCATCAGGATAGATTAACCCAGAGAGTGAAATCATTCTTCTAGCCATGTCAAATATCTTTACAGATTTCCCCATATCGAAAATATAAATTTCTCCACCAACTCCCATGGTACCAGCTTCTAACACTAACCTACAAGCTTCTGGTATTGTCATAAAATACCGTGTAATATCTTTGTGAGTAACCGTTAAAGGCCCTCCCTTCTCTATTTGTTTCTTAAACAACGGTATAACAGACCCGTTAGAACCTAATACATTCCCAAAACGAGTAATTGTAAATTTGGTATCACTTTTCTCATTACTTAGACAACTAATGTATAATTCGGCAACTCTTTTTGTTGCTCCCATTACATTCGTTGGGTTTACAGCCTTGTCTGTAGAAACCATTACAAACCTTTCTACTTTGTATTTTAAAGATAAATCTGCAATGTTTTTAGTCCCACAAATATTAATGCGTACTGCTTCATAAGGGCTTTTTTCCATTAAGGGAACGTGTTTATATGCAGCTGCATGAAAAACTTTTTGAGGCTTATACGTATTAAATACTTCTTCCATTCGTTTTAGGTCTCTTACATCTGCTACAATGGCTTTAAAATTGTTTTGCCCATTTTGAACAAGTTCTTGTTGTAAGTCATATAATGGAGATTCTGCCTGATCTATTAAAATCAGTAAATCAAGATTATAAGTAGAGAGTTGTCTCGAAATCTCACTTCCTATAGAGCCAGCAGCACCTGTAACCAAAACGACTTTGCCTGTAAACTCTCTTTTTACAATTGGGTTGTTAATAGAAATAACTTCCCTTCCTAATAAATCATCAATATTTATTTGTTTTATCTGATTTGCTTGTAAATCGCCTCCAATCCATTTCGATAGCGGAGGCACAATTTTTACATCGACACCTAAACCCATTAATACGTCGGCTATTTCTAGCAATCTATTGGGTTTTATATTTTGTATAGATATAATAATTTCATCGATATCATTTTTATCAATGAATTCTTTATCAATTTTAGCCGCATTAAAAATTCTAATTCTATCTATTTTTTTATTAACTTTATTAACATCATCGTCAATAAAGCCTAAAATATCATAATTATTACCTCTTTCTCTATTTAAAGCGCCATAAGTAATCATTCCTGAATCTCCTGCTCCATAAATTAAAACATTTGTAATTGATTTTAACTCAGTAGAGAGTACTTCGTAAAATGCTTTAAAAACATATCTACTAATAATTAACAAGAAAACGGCTACCAAATAATGAATTAATACAATAGATTTCGGTATTGTAAAACCCTTATAAATTTCTAAAAACTGATTTGCTACTACTAGGCCCCCTATACTTATGCTAAATATCGTAACGCCAAAAAAAACATTAAACGCATCTTTTGTTCCTGTATGTCTAATAATACCTTTGTAAGAGCCTACCAAAAGAAAACTAACCAAAGATAAAATAATGACTACTGGTACTTGTTCCTTTAGACTTGAAACATCAAAATTTAAGCTAATATTAAAACGAATAGCGTACGCTATTATAAACGATATGCATACGATAAGTACATCTATAAATAGAACAATCCATTTAGAGGCATACTTATTTAAGGCTTTTAAAAAAAAATTTTTAATCATTAAAGTTAAGTATAGAAACAACTTTGCGAAGTTACAATAATTTCTTGATTGAATTTGTAATTCTACTTCTATCAGCCTCTGTTAAATTAGAACCAGAAGGCAAGCAAAGTCCGTTTATAAATAGGTTTTCACAAACTTTATCACCATAATATTCACAATCATTAAAAACTGGTTGCAAATGCATTGGCTTCCAAAGTGGTCGTGACTCTATATTGTCTTTTTCTAATTGTAAACGCAATGCTTCTCTTGTAAAACCCGCTGTAACTTCATTTATAGTAATACAACTTAACCAATGATTGGAATGATATTCTTTCGTAGGTTCCCTAAAAACACTAACACCTTCAATCTCCTTAAAAATTTCTTGATAAAATTGATTTATACCTCTACGTAACTCGACATTTTCATCTAAAACTTCCATTTGTTCGCTACCAATTCCCGCTAACAGATTACTCATTCTATAATTGTATCCAATTTCAGAATGCTGGTAATGTGGTGCCGCCTCTCTCGCTTGGGTAGCTAAGAAAACGGCTCTATCTTTGTCTGTTTCATTTTCACAAACGAGTGCTCCACCTCCAAAAGTGGTTATAATCTTATTATTATTGAAGGAAAACACCCCAAAATCACCGAAGGTGCCGCATTTGATTCCTTTATATTCAGATCCTAATGCTTCAGCAGCGTCTTCAATTAAAATAATCTGGTATTTTTTTGCAATTGAAGAAATTTCATCAATCCTAGCTGGCATGCCATAGAGATGAACAAAAATAATTGCTTTAGGCTTTTTTCCTCTAGAAATGCTCTCTAAAATAGCTTTTTCTAAATAAAATGGACACATGTTCCAAGTATCTTTTTCACTATCAATAAAGATAGGTTTAGCACCTTGATACACAATAGGGTTTGCTGTAGCTGAGAATGTAAAACTCTGACAAAGTACTTCATCTCCATATGCAACCTCTGCTAAAACCAAAGCTAGTTGTATCGCAGACGTTCCAGAGTTTAATGCAGCCACATGCTTATTATTTCCTAAATATTTTTCTATTGATGTTTCAAATTCTAAAACATTTTTATCACCTGAACTCAATATTTTTAATGGATATTCCAACCTTGGCTCAGAAAGATATATTTTAGTATTCATAAACTCTTTTAAATTAAGCTTTCAGTTTTTTGAATAGATATATGTATCCTGTTATAAAAATTGATACTAACACTACTAAAACTAAAAGTTGAATTTGTAAATCTAAACGATAGGTCTTATAAATTATAAGATTTACAATTAACTGAATAACTGCATATAAAACAGCTACTTTTAAGTGAGATATTTTTTTAACGTCTACCAATTTTTGATAAATATGGTGTCTGTGTGCTTCAAAAATACTTTCTTTTGTAAAAAACTTTCTATACAATAGCGTGTTCGCACTATCCGCGCCATACACAATAACTAAGAGGACTATTAAAGGTGAACTTAACTGAATAGTTAAGTATAAACCTATAAAAAAAATTAGCATTCCAATAGAAATACTACCAATGTCACCTGCAAAAAAAATTGCTTTTTTTCTAAAGTTATAAAAACCGAAAATTAATATTGATATGAATACATAAATTATTAATTCTGAACTCACAATCTGTTCATTTAAGTTTATAAAATATAGACCTGAAATTACAGCTAAACTATAAAAACCTGTTATACCATTAATACCGTCCATAAAATTAAACATATTAACAAAAAAAACACCAATTATTAAAGATATAGCAAATAAATAGATTGGACTAAAAGGCAAGCCCACTTCATACAAGATTAGACAAACGGCTATAACTTGAAATGGAAACCTAATTTTAGAACTTAGGGTATACATGTCATCTAAAAAACTAACAATAGAGATTATGAAAACCCCAAGAACGAAATAAAGATATTGATAATCATTAAAAAAAAAGAATAATAAAATGGCTATCGGAAAAATAATACCTCCTCCTCTAACTGTTATTTTTGTATGAGAACTACGCTCATTTGGTTTGTCAATAATTTTAAATTTAATTGCTAATTTCAAATAAATGTAAGAAGCTACTATTAAAATTAATAAAACTAATATATATGTATTCATAAATTAAAATGATGCTATTGTTTTTTCTATTCCTTTTTCTGTTGATAAAGGCAGTTCTTTTTGAAGTGCTTTTTTAATTTTCAAATTAGAAACCTCGTAATTCTCTGTAAGCTTTTGCAGTCTTTCTGAGTTTATTGGTATTGGCAAAATATCACCAAATTTCGCCAATAGATTTAATAAAAACTTTGGTGTGTTTAGTATTTTTGATGGTTTCCCTATAGCTCTCCCTATAATACGAACCAACTCATTAGTAGATAAACTCACATCATCAGCAATATTATAAATTCCTGATTCAATTTCAGTATTTCCAATCAATTCATTGATTATAAAACATAAATTATCTACAGAAACAAAAGATCTTTTGTTTTCATATCTACCAAAAGGATACGGAATCCCTTTAGATACAAAACTGTACAGTAAATTAAGATTTCCTTTATTATTAGGTCCATGAATCATACATGGTCTTAATATATAAACTCTTTTATTTTTTGGTAATTCTTTTGATAAAATGTAATTTTCTGCTGCTAATTTAGATTTGCCGTATACGGTTACAGGATTTGGTGTAACATCCTCTGTTAAAACCCCTTTCACCTCATCTGCAGCAGCTTTTACAGAACTCATATACATAAAAACTTCACAATCGCTCTCTAAAAATTGATCAAATAAGGTTTTTGTTAATTCGGTGTTTACTTCGAAATACTCTTTGTCTTCGGATGTTTTTTTTAGGTCGTGCGCCTTACCAGCTAAATGGATAATGGCTTTTTTGTCATTTAATTGTCTCGCACCTAAATCTTGATAACAAATACTTTGACTATCTTTTGACCTAGAAACACCTAGAATATTGAATTTACCATCTAAATATTTTCTTAGATTGCCCCCTACAAATCCAGTAATTCCTGTAATTAATATCTTGTTCATCTTGTTTATATCTTTCTAAACAATTTATAATACAAAAACTTAAATAATTTAAAAGGTAATAATCTAATAGGAATCTTAATTAAAATTACCTTAAGAAATTCATAAAAACTATAATAGCCTATTTTATAAAATTTCTTATACATTTTATACTCATTCTTTGCATAATTACCCCCATGTCTTCTTCTCAATGCTTGATCTTTATCACTACCAAGTCTAAACCATAAAACATTAAACGGTACATTACCAAAAATAAAACCTTTCTGACAAGCTCTTACAAAAAAATCATAATCTTCTGGAATAGATTTTGGATCATATCCATTGATAGTATCAAACACCTCTTTTCTAAAGATAACAGTAGGATTTGAGAGAGGCATTTTATATTTCATCATCTTAACAATATCAACATGCTTTTCAGGTACTTTACGCACTGAAACAACCTCTTCTTTTACATTTTTAAACTCAATGATTTGACCACCTACAATATCTAAATTATTTTTAATTAAGTACTTAATTTGGCGTTCAAACCTATCTGGAAATGCTATATCGTCCGCATCCATTCTCGCAATTAAATCGAACTGGCACTCTTTACCACCTGCGTTTGCCGCATAACCTTGCTTCATATTTTTTTCAAGAGAAATAATATGAAACAAACTGCCATATTTATTAACATATTTGTTTATTAAACCATCCAACTGCTCTGTCAAAGGTCCATCTTTAACAATAACAATTTGAGAAGGTTTAATCGTTTGCTTTGAAGTAATGCTATCAAGTGCCTGTTTAAAAAAAACAGGATTCTCTTTATTATAAACAGTTATTAATACAGAAAATTCTGGAATGATCATATTTTTGAATATATTTCTACTAATTTGTTGCGGTAATTATACTTTGTAAACTCTTCTAAAATATTGTCCTTATTTTTTTCTATTTTTTTGATATGTACGTGATAATTTAAAAAAGAATCAATCATTTTATTCGACAACTCCTTATAATCATTATCCTTAAAAAAAAAACCTAATTTACAGATATCTAACATTTCTTTCATTCCCCCGTGATTACAGGCAATAGGTATTAAATCATTTTGAATTGACTCTATAATTACCATAGAAGCCGTTTCATAACATTTTGAAGCTAATACTGATACATGACATGTACTTAAAACACCTTCCAATTCTTTTTTAGGAAGAAAATTGATAAATTCTACTCTATCTTGTAAGCTTTCAGAATCAACAAGTTCTTTTAGTTTTTTTTCTAGCAACCCCTGGCCTATTAGGATTAGTTTAAAATTAGCTATATTTTCAGAAGCAATTTTGAATGATTTTATAATACATTCAATATTTTTTTCTTCTGAAAACCTTCCGAAATAAACAAATTTAAACTCCTGGACAGTATTAAAAAATACTTTTTTAGATTTATTTTTTTTTAGTGATAAAACAGGGTTTCTCAAAACAGTAATTCCCTCTGGGTTCATGCCTGGTTGTAAAAGCATTTTATCTCTTAAAAAAATAGAGGGGGTTGTCCAATGATCTACTACATTTCTGCTTGTAAAATAAGAAAAAAATAAACTAGTGATACCTTTACCTATAAAATGCAGTTTACCTCCTCTGCTACATTTCCTTTTAAATATTTTATATTTATAAAGTTCAGAAGCACAATCAGTACATTTAATTCCTTTATTATAATCATAACCAGCTTGATGAGAACAAACATATTCAAATGTATGGACAGAATGTAAAACCTTTACTTTATTATGTTTTTTATATTTTAGAACAGCTAAAAAGATAGATGGAGTTAAATTTCCTAAATGATGTATATGTATTATGTTAGGTTTATATTCTTTTAAACACCGCTTTAATTTTTTATAATTATTAAAAGAAAAAATTTTAGATAAAGGATTTAACTGTTTAGAATGAAAGAAAAAATCAATTAACCCATCTTCATTTTTCCCACTATTAACAATTAATTTATTTTGAAATACCGTTTCATTCTCTTTAAGTATTATTAGTGTATTTCTCAAAACTGATTCAGCTCCACCTCCATAAATAGACTCTCCTATATGTAATATTTTATTTTTCATTTATCTTTTATAAATAGGTAGTTCAACGAATAAAGAACTAAAATAGATTGTAATATAGGCATAGACATTAATACTTCTCCTTTATAATGTAATATAAAAAAATAAAACAAGGTAAATAATAAAAATAATTTGCTAGAAAAATCAATTTTAGATCTCAATGTTTTTTTTAATATTAATACTTGGGCAAATACAATATAAAAAAAACCAAGTACACCATAAAATAAAATATTTCTCATATAACCTGCATCTGTATACATATAATATGAACCATCGTTATTAAAATATTTACCATCCCCAAACAGCAAAGTATCCATTGAAATTTCAAAATACATCTTACTTAATACATCCGTAGATTTAGTTGTCAATTTACCTGTTTCTTGAAACTTATAATAAAACTCTAAAGCGAAAGGGAGTAATTTTTCATCAACGATTACTAATATACTTTGAGGTATCAGAAACAAATATACAATGTAGGTAATTATAGAAGTAATCAGAATATAAAAGGAAATTGATATCACGCTAAAAAACATTTTTTTAAAACTACCTATACTATAGGTAAAGTATGATACAACACCTATGATTAAACCAACGAAGGCTGTTCTTCCTGCAAAAAAAGAACCAACTAGTAATAAAATAAAAATAATTACGGGATATTTAATTTTTTTATTACTAAATAAGTAAAAATAATTAATAAACATAAGCCCATAGGCACTTGACAAAGTAAAAAAAGGATTACCAGTTAAAGCTAAAGACCTAATTCCTTGAAAATCCCTATTATTTATTATGTCTTTTTTAAAAATATTTATTATAGCTGAAAAAGGAGGATATACGAACGCTATTAATTGTATTATTGATTGAATTATGAATACATATAGTAAAATTTTAGTTATTTCATGTAAATAGTCTCCTCTATCAAAAAGGTGGTTAACAATCAATGGCACTGCACAAAGAGTAGAAAATATTGATATAAAAGTTAATAAATTAGATTTGACTAAACCAAAGTCGTTGGTTCCATGAAACAAAGCCCATAAAAAAGTTAAAATAATGGTACCTGCAAATAATATTTTAATAACTGAAGCTTGTTTTGTTTTCATTATTCTTTTTAACAAAAGCAAATCTTTATTGTTCCCGTTATTTCTTAAATATAAAAAAAGCATCATTATTATCGCTAAAGCAATTGAATTATAAACAACAGGTATTGGAAAGTTGAATAATATAAAAAAAAGTAATATGTAAATAATTATACGCATAACTATAACCTACTTGGCTTTCTATTTGGTAAAATACAATTTTCTATGACTCTTAAAATATTACCTGGAGTTGTAATATTGTTGAAAAAATCACCCGATAAAAAATAATAAAACAATGTAATTAAACTATTTTTATTAATTGATAAATAAATTACAAAAATAATATTATTAGACAACAACTTCGATAAATTTGCTGTTTTTAAATATTCTTTAATCTCTTTTAAATTATTTAAATTTAAACTTTCATTTTCTATAATACTTATTATATTTTTTGGTAAAATAGTTGCTATATACCCCTTTCTAATTCTATTACCATTTTTATTTTGAGAAGTACCTTTTGTTTTAGAGACTTGTTGGTTACTTAATCTATATTTTAAAAGTACCTCTTGAATGTTGTAAAATTTTCCGTAGGAACTTAAATCACTCCAAAGTTTATAATCCTGAGCCTGTTTAAAATTTTCATCATAAAAAATATTATTATCAAATAAAACCGATTTTCTTATCATTACAGATGGATGAGCAAAACATGAATTTAGCACTAATTGTGATTTTAGTTCATTATTATCTTCATATGTCCAATTTGAATATGATTTTATTTTATCTCCAAAATAAGATATTTGACTACCACAAACAATATAATCTTTATTTGATTCCATAAAATCAAACTGTTTTTTTAATCTCTGAAGTAATGATATATCATCTGCATCCATCCTAGCAATATATTTTCCTTTAGCAATTTTCACACCTTTATTTAACGATTTTGTTAACCCTATATTTTCTTTATTTTCAATAACTTGTATTCTTTTATCTTTTTGTAGATAGTCTTTTAATAACTCAGTGTTTTCTTTTCTTGAAGGATTATCATTTATAATAATAAATTCAAAGTCAGTAAAGGTTTGATTTAAAATAGAATTTATAGATTCTTTTATCCACTCAATAGGCTCTGAATAAATTGACATTATAACTGAAACTAAACGCCTATTTACCAACATGTTATTCACCATAAATCTTAATATAATTACTCTATTTAAAGTTTTTTAACGAAAAATTTTTTCTTAACCCCATTTTTATGGCGAATAAACATATTTTTGATTTATAGAAATCCCCAATAAAAAAGTTATATATAGAATTAATAATAGCTTCATATATCCATTTTACAAGAGAGATATTAACCCCTAATTTAACGTTTAAAGGGTATTTATTTGCTAGATAAATATAATTCCTAAAAAATATAAATTGAAATTTAGGATTAGAGATATCATAAATTGTGAATTTAAATAAGCTGCTCCTATATTTTGATTTTTTCTTATTTATAGGATGGTAGTGTTTAGCCTTTGTAACAGTTTTAACAGAAAACCCATTCTTTAATATTCTATTTTGATACTCCGATTCATCTCCCCATATAAATAACTTCTTTTCAATCAACCCAATTGTATCAATTATATGTCTTGAAATAAAAGTTCCATTAAATGGAGTCAATTGATTTAGGATAATATCCTTCTTTTCAAGCTCTTCAATCTTCATTAAATCTCCATCTTTATCAAATAAAAAGCTTGCTGTCTTTCGTTTTTCTATATCAACGACTAATGGACCTATTACCGTGTCTTTACTTTTGTAGTCATATAAATATGTTAAACAATCCTTAGCAGGAACTCCGTCATCATCCATTAACCATAACCACTCATAATCAAGATCATATGCTTGTTTCATACCCTCATAAAAACCACCAGCGCCACCGTCATTCTCAAACTTCTTTACATATTTAATTAAAATATGTTCTCCTTTTGATTGATACTCCTTTGTCGAAATAATATTCGCACCCTTTTCATTCGTATTAATCTCTTTAATCCATCCTTTTTCAAGCAAAATATCATAAGTGCCATCTGTTGAGTTATTATCAATAATCAACAATAGATTAGGCAATAATTCTTGATCTAATATTCCTTGGATTGCATTAACTAATAATTTTTTTTTATTAAAAGTTACGACTATTGCTGCAACTTTTTTATCGGTCTTTAAATTCATTCTTAACTCTTTTTAACGCTGAACCAATTACTTGATGCATATCATAATATTTATACTCTGCCAAACGACCTCCAAAAATAACATTATCTTCTTTTTTTGATATTTTTTTATACTTTAAAAATAAATCACCATTTTTATCGTCATTTATAGGATAATACGGTTCTTTGCTATCGTCCCATTCTTGTGGATACTCCTTTGTTACAATTGTTTTAGACTGAGTCCCAAACTCAAAGTGTTTATGTTCAATAATTCTTGTATAAGGAACTTCTTTTTCATTATAATTTACAACTGCATTTCCTTGATGGTTTTCAGTATTTAGTGTTTCGTGTTCAAATTTCAAACTTCTATAATTCAACTTCCCAAATTGGTAATTGTAAAACTCATCTATTTTACCTGTAAATACAATTTTATCAGCTTTTTGATCCCACTCTTTCTTGTTTTTAAAATAATCAACAGAAGTTTTTGTATCTATTCCTTTTAATAAACCATCTATTAATTTATTATAGCCCCCTAGCGGTATCCCTTGGTATTTATCTTTAAAATAATTGTTATCAAAAGTAAAACGAACAGGTAAACGTTTGATTATAAAAGCTGGTAATTCTGTAGCTGGTCTTCCCCATTGTTTTTCCGTATACCCTTTTATTAACTTATAATAAATATCTGTACCTACTAATGAAAGTGCTTGTTCTTCTAAATTTTTAGGTTCAATTATGTTTAAACCTTTTATTTGATCTTGAATTATAGATTTTGCCTCTTCTGGTGTTTTTACACCCCATAATTGATAAAAAGTATTCATATTAAAAGGGAGATTATAAAGTTCTCCTTTATAATTTGCCATTGGACTATTTGTAAACCTATTAAATTCTACAAAAGAATTTACATAGTCCCAAATAGTTTTATCATTTGTGTGAAAAATATGTGCACCATATTTGTGGACATTTATTCCTTCTTTTTCTTCACAATAAATATTACCTCCTAAATGCGATCTTTTATCTATAACCAAACATTTTTTTCCACGATTATTTGCTTCATGTGCAAATACAGCACCAAATAAACCTGACCCAACTATTAAATAATCATATTTCATTCTACTAACAATTTATATTTATAACTAGCTATTAACATTAATAATGTGACCCAACACTCCACAGCCACCGCTGACCATGCAAGTGAATTTAAATTTAGATTATCTGAAAAATAAATCACTAAAATAATAATCGTAAAAAAGACTCCTGAACTCGCTATAATCTTTGTAAATGTTTTTTTGTAACCAAATATAATTAAACGAGACGTCCCTAAAAATTGACTTAATGCAACCATAATAGCCGATATTGCAAGAATACGCATTACCTCCACAGCTTCTAACATTTCTAGACTTCCCAATAAAATAACAATATTTTCACTAAACACGAAAATAAAAACGATTAAAACGAGTGTCATGATGACACCTAATAGCATTATTTTATTTATTTTATGAATACTTTTTAACCTTGTTAAGGTTGGAAAAGCTGCTTGACCTAGCATTCCTACAGGGATTTTAATTACGTTTAACACTTTTTCTCCTAAATCATAATAAGCAACTTCATTCATTCCTAAAAAAACACCTACCAGTACTTTATTAGCATTTACATAAACTTGAACAGAAGCTGCAGAAATAAAAAGAGGTAAACTTTCTCTAAAATAGAATATTAAAATAGCTTTTTGAGGTATGTGAAAGGTAATTTTCTCTTTAAAAATTAAGATATAGACAGAAATAACTCCTGATAAAAGAACACCGAAACCAATAATGATGGGTATAAACAAATAATCATTTTTAGTATTAATTATAAAAAATATTAAAACAGTAAATAATATTTTAGAAAACACATTTAATATCGTAATATATTTCATTTTATCTACTCCTTGGAAATACCATTGAGGAAACAACAACTCATTTAAGCAAGCAGAAAAAGACAAGGTCACCAAAATTGAAATATCTCTTAAAGCAGAGCTTATACATAAGGTAAATAGCAATAACAAAAATGAAACTATGAACAAAAAAAATTTAATTAGATAAATTGAAGAAACAATTTCTGAAAGTTTAACATTGTCATTAATATTTTCTGCTACTTCTTTAGTACCTGTAATATTAAAGCCAAAATTAATAATTAATGAAAAATACATTATTATAGCTTGAGCATATAATACAGTACCATATAAATCAGATCCTAAAACTCTAATTAAATAAGGATAAGTTACCAATGGCAACAAAATACTAATAAATCGAAGCAAAAAAAGATAACCAAAATTATGTATTAATTTTAGGTTATTTTCTATAACTCTCTTAATCACTATCCTATTCAAACTAATATAAATTTTTAAAAAGCATTATCACCTTGTTATAAAGATAACTAATTTGATTTAATTTTGTTGTATTTATTATACCAAGCAATAAAACAAGAAACTCCTTGAATAATTCCTACTGTACTTTTATATCCTATTTTTTCAATTTCAGAGATATCTGCCCAAGTTTGTGGAACATCACCAGCTTGCATTGGTAAAAATTCTTTCTTTGCTTCTTTCCCAAAACTAATTTCTATTGCCTTAATAAAGTCTCCTAGAGTTTGTGGGCTACCATTTCCAATATTTGAAATTCTATATGCAGGTTCATTCAAATTTTTTTCTGGAGGATTCGCTAATAATATTTCAATACCATTTATAATATCATCAATATAAGTGAAATCTCGACTCATATTTCCATTATTAAAAACCTTGATTGGACGATCTTTAGAAATCGCATCAGCAAATAAATAAATCGCCATATCAGGCCTTCCCCATGGTCCATATACTGTAAAAAAACGAAGTCCCGTTGTAGGTATATCAAATAAATGACTATACGTATGTGCCATTAATTCATTACTCTTTTTGGTGGCCGCGTACAAACTGATAGGGTAATCTACAGAGTCTGAAGTTGAAAACGGAGTTTTTTTATTTGCACCATAAACACTAGAACTACTTGCATACAATAAATGTTTAATATCATTGTGCCTACAACATTCTAAAATATTTAAAAACCCAACAATATTACTATCTATATATGTTTCAGGATTTTCTAGACTATAACGAACACCAGCTTGAGCTGCTAAATTACAAACAACATCAATTTTTTTATCTTTAAAAAGTTTGGGTAAATTGTCACGATCTTCTAAGTTCATTCTTATAAACTGAAAAGAATCTCCAAACTTTATTCCTGCAGTTTTATTTAAAAATACTTCTGCTTCGTTTCTTGAAATACCTAGCTCATTTAAACGTGCATATTTCAAATTAATATCATAATATTCATTTATATTATCTAACCCAACAACATCATAACCTTTACTTAATAGTCGTTTAGATAAATGGAATCCAATAAACCCTGCGGCTCCTGTAACAAGTATTCTCATTATTCTTGTTTTCCTATTTGATAATATTCAAACCCTTTTTCCTCTAAATTAAATGCATTGTACTGATTCCTTCCATCAAAGATTATAGGGGCTATTAATTGTTGTTTTATTTCTGAAAAATCAGGTGAACGAAATTCTTTCCATTCTGTTAACATAATTAAAGCATTTGCATCCTTTAGAACATCATACTTAGATTCAAAATAAGAAATATTTTCAACATCTTTCAAATAAAAATGTTGTGCTTCTCCCATCGCTTTTGGATCATAGGCCTTCACTTTTGCTCCTCTCTTAACAAGTTCCTTTACTACATAAATAGCTGGTGCTTCTCTCATATCGTCGGTACCTGGCTTAAATGCTAATCCCCACAACCCAAATGTAAAACCAGATAAATTTTCACCAAATCTTTTTACAATTTTTTGTGCTATTACTAACTTTTGAGCATCATTTACATACTCTACAGATTCAATTAATTTTGCTTTATACCCATTTTCTTCTGCAATTTTCTTTAAAGCTTTTACATCTTTAGGAAAACAAGACCCTCCATAACCTGCTCCTGGATAAATAAAGCTATACCCAATTCTCGCATCTGAACCTATACCAATTCTAACTTGATTGGCATCTGCACCCACTCTTTCACAAATATTAGCTATTTCATTCATAAATGAAATTTTAGTGGCCAACATTGCATTTGCAGCGTACTTTGTCATTTCTGCAGAACGAATGTCCATTGCTATAAATCGATCATGAGACATACAAAATGGATGATACAATTCTTTCATCTTATTTATTGCGTACTCCGAATCAGACCCAATAACAACTCTATCTGGTTTCATAAAATCGGCTATGGCAGCTCCTTCTTTTAAAAACTCGGGATTAGAAACTACATCGAACTCTATAACAATACCTCTGGTATCTAGTTCTTCTTGAATAGTTGCCCTTACTTTATCTGCTGTTCCAATCGGCACCGTAGATTTATCTACAATAACCAATTTTTTTTGCATAAATTGTCCGATAGATTTTGCAACAGCCAAAACATATTGTAGATCAGCAGCACCGTCATCTCCCATAGGAGTTCCAACAGCTATAAAAACAATTTCAACTTCACTAATAGCCTCTTCTAAATTAGTTGTAAAAAATAAATTCTTATTCTTTACGTTCTTTAGAACCATTTGTTCCAAACCTGGCTCAAAAATGGGAATGATTCCTTCGGCTAATTTTTTAATTTTATTTTGATCTATATCTACACAAATTACTTTGTTTCCCATTTCGGAAAAACAAGTTCCTGAAACTAAACCAACGTAGCCTGAGCCAATAACAGCTATATTCATTACTTCTCTTTTACTTTTAAATTTTCTTTTTCTTGCACTTCTTTTCTTAAGCCACTACTAGAGAAACGATGTTCTCTTTTATTAAAATATAAGTCAATCCCTTTTTCTTCGCAATATTGTCTTCCTGTAAATTGTTTGCTAGCATACTCATCTCCAATAATACGAACATCAATTTTAAAAGACCTTAAAATATCTTCTAAGTCTTGTTCTGTAGCATAAGGTACAATTTCGTCTACATATTTACAGCCACTCAACTGAATGTATCTTTCTACTACAGATTGTACAGGTCTGTTTTTTTCAGGCCTATCTATTGTGGGATCTGTTTGAAGTGCACAGATTAAATAGTCGCACTGATTTTTTGCATCTTCTAACATTGTAATATGCCCTGCGTGTAATAGATCAAACGCACTGAAGGTGATTCCTACTCTCATCTTTTATTTTTGGCAAATATAGTATTAATTTTTTGGTTTAAAAAAGGGTGTTTTTCACCTGAATTCGCTACACCTGTATTTCTAATATCATGAACAATTTCAATCGAACTTAGAACCTCCTCTAACCCAAAACCGTCATTGCGAGGAGGTACGACTCGGCAATCTGTTTGTTATTCGCTCTTACTCCATGAGATTGCTTCGTGCCTCGCAATGACGGATGCGAGTGGAACAATGACGGATTCGAGTGACGCAATGAGAGATTCAAGCGTCATTGCGAAGAGGTACGACGCGGCAATCTGTTTGTTACTCACTCCTACTCCATGAGATTGCTTCGTGCCTCGCAATTACGGATTCGAGTGGAACAATGATGGGTTTGAGTGACGCAATGACAAATTCGAGCGTCATTGCGAGGAGGTACGACGCGGCAATCTGTTTTGTTACTCACTCCTACTCCATGAGATTGCTTCGTGCCTCACAATGACGGATTCGAGTGGAGCAATAGCGGATTCGAGTGACGCAATGAGAGATTCAAGCGTCATTGCGAGGAGGTACGATGCGGCAATCTGTTTGTTATTCACTCCTACTCCATGAGATTGCTTCGTGCCTCGCAATGACGGATTCAAGTGGAGCAATAGCGGATTTGAGTGACGCAATGACAAATTCGAGTGTCATTGCGAGGAGGTACGACGCGGCAATCTGTTTGTTATTCGCTCCTACTCCATGAGATTGCTTCGTGCCTCACAATGACGGATTCAAGTGGAGCAATAGCGGATTTGAGTGACGCAATGACAAATTCGAGCGTTATTGCGAGGAGGTACGACGCGGCAATTTGTTTTGTTACTCACTCCTACTCCATGAGATTGCTTCGTAATTAGCAATGACGGATTCAAGTGGAGCAATGATGGGTTTGAGTGACGCAATGAGAGATTCGAGCGTCATCGCGAGGAGGTACGACGCGGTAATCTGTTTGTTATTCACTCCTATTCCATGAGATTGCTTCGTGACTCGCAATGACGAATTCGAGTGGAACAATGACGGATTCGAGTGACGCAATGACTAATTCGAGCGTCATTGCGAGGAGGTACGACGTGGCAATCTGTTTGTTATTCGCTCCTACTCCATGAGATTGCTTCGTGCCTCGCAATGACGGATTCGAGTGGAACAATGACGGATTCGAGTGACGCAATGACAAATTCGAGCGTCATTGCGAGGAGGTACGACGCGGCAATCTGTTTGTTATTCACTCCTATTCCATGAGATTGCTTCGTACCTCGCAATGACGAATTCGAGTGGAACAATGACGGATTCGAGTGACGCAATGAGAGATTCGAGCGTCATTGCGAGGAGGTATTGTTATTCTCTCCTACTCCATGAGATTGCTTCGTGCCTCGCAATGACGGATGCGAGTGGAACAATGACGGATTCGAGTGGAGTAATGACGGGTTTTAGTGACGCAATGGCAGTTTTAGGGTTTTCATTCCTGCATACAGCTCTGTAAAAACACCTTACCAACCTGTTTAAAAGGACCAAAAAAAAAGAAAGGATACTTTTTAAAAAAGTATCCTTTCTTTTACTTAAAAGTAACGCTCCTTTTTGCAAAAAGTTACCTTTCTTTTTAAGAGAAGTATGGGAAGTTTTTAGGCAAAAAAAAGTCCCGATGTAGCATCGGGACTCTTTAAACAATGTACAATACCTATTAATTGAATGTGAAATCTACATTACTTAGCATCGAACGCAAACGTTTGTCTGGTCTAAAATTTATATGTGCTTTTTTAATAGCATTTATCGATAGCTCCTCTTTTGTAGCAACCCCTTCTGAGCTTATTCCTATTTGAAAAGACCCCAACTTATCTAACTTTACAATTTTACCTTGCGCTAACTCATCTGCTACATTATGTAACAAAGACAATAAAACTGCATAACAGTCTGCTTCTCTTACCGTACTTTGATTAGACACTAAATACGCCAACCTTTCTAAATCGGTGGTACCTGTTGCAATTGCTTGTGCATAAAACTTATTGGCCGCTACTCTGTCCTGCGGATTTGGACGTTCTATTGATTTTACTTTTACCATGATGGTTTACTTTAAAAATTTAAAAAATTACAACTTTTATTTAAAGAGATTGTTATAAGACATCTCTATAGTCGCTTTAAAAACTCTGTGACAAGCACCCAACCACTCACGATTTTAAGTAGTAAAACACTAAGTAACAATTACCTAATGGAGTTCGTGAAAATAAAATTAAATCATACCTTACCTGGCAGTTTGATGTACTGCATTAAAAATTATACTAATTTTTTTGGTAAGTTTTAAGAAGTATTGTAATTTTGAAGTCTAGAATCAAAACAAACACTTCTTAAAGTGTTACCATTTTAAAAAAGTCTTTAAGCACCAACTTTAAGGCTTTTTTACTTTTGTAAAGATACAACTATCACCAATACCTAATCTAACTTATTTACCTTGAGTTATCAACAGTAAAAGATAGCTCTATCGATAGTTCATTAAATCAAGTAGATTTATGTTGTTTTTCAAAAAAGAACAGCACAAAACGCTTTTAAAGAGGCTTGCGTTTCTTTTAGTTATTAGTTTCCTTATTTTTCACAGTATAATTTTAACAAATTCAGTTATTGATAGGTAAAAGAAATGAACATTCTAAAACAACTTATGATAGAGGACTGCATTTTACTTAAAAAAACAGTACAAATAGATGAAACAACTGTGGTACAGGTAGTTGCAAAGACATTTATCTCTTTTCTAAACTTTAACTTTAACGGTTTTTATGAGTTTATATATTTTATGTTTAACTTACACAAAAGAAGTATGACAGTGAATCTAAAGCTGTGCTACAACTGATAAAAAATCAATTCTTTATTTTATGATCTTTACTTATAAGTATATGCTTATTTTCTTAAAAAAGAGTGGCTATATGCTAATTGGTTTGTTTCCTTGTTTCTAATATCATAAACAATTACAATAGCACCTCGAAGCTCTTAAGCTCGAGACCCTCATTACAATATTGTTTTATACTTTCGGAACGTAACTCTGTAAAGCCTTACTAAAGGCTAACTCTTCATTATCAATTGCTATAGACCTGAAGCTTCTTTCTTCTTTGTTCTTTTTCCTTTATTTCTTTCGGCAACTCATTTTCATCAATAAACAAAAGCCAACGAAATGTTGCATTCTTAAACTCCAAAAAATCTGTTTCGTACTACTTTACTTTCAATTACTCTTACAAGCTTCATTTGTGAGTGTGGCAATAATTGGTGATGCAATCTTCTTAAAAACACATAACATAAAAAAATTCGATTCATTATCCTAATAGAAGTTGACATCGAAACCTAAAATATCTCGAATTCATCTTGTCTAAAAGTTTAAAAAAAACACCCCATGTTACCACTAAATAACTTGTAATTAAATAAGTAATCTCTGTGAGTGTAAAGTTTATGTTATAGCTCTTTTACTCTTTGAATTAAGTATTGCCCATAACCATTTTTCTTTAACGGTTCCGCAAGTTCTAATAACTGTTCTTTAGAAATATAGCCTTTTTCATATGCTATTTCTTCGAGACAAGCTACTTTTAATCCTTGTCTATTCTCAATAGCTTGTATATAATTTGTAGCTTCTAACAATGATTCGGGGGTACCTGTATCTAACCAAGCAAAACCTCTTCCCAATAATTCTACTTTTAACGTCCCTTCTTTTAAGTATGCTTGATTAACAGAAGTAATTTCCAATTCACCCCTGTGACTTGGTTTCACTTTTTTAGCTATGTTAACAACACTATTTGGATAAAAATACAATCCAACTACAGCATAATTACTCTTCGCCTTTTTTGGTTTTTCTTCTATACTTATTGCTTTTCCATCCTTGTCAAAATCAACAACACCATATCTTTCGGGATCTTGAACATAATAACCAAAAACTGTTGCATTTTGCTGAGTCTCTGCGTTCTTTATTGAGGCTTGTAATAGGTTTGTAAGCCCATGTCCATAAAAAATATTATCTCCTAAAACTAAACAAACATCATCGTTGCCTATAAATTCTTCTCCAAGAATAAAGGCTTGCGCTAAACCATCTGGGTTTGGTTGTTCTTTATAACTTAGCTCAATACCAAATTGCGAACCATCTCCTAATAGTTTTTTAAAGCTAGGAAGATCATGTGGTGTAGAAATAATTAGAATCTCTTTTATACCAGCCAGCATTAAAACCGACAATGGGTAATAAATCATCGGCTTGTCATAGATAGGTAACAATTGTTTACTTATTGCAATTGTTAATGGGTGTAAACGTGTACCTGAGCCACCTGCTAAAATAATTCCTTTCATATTTTTAGTTATAATATTCTTTATAATAATTTTGATACTCACCAGAAGTTACATTATTCAACCATTCTTTATTATCAAAGTACCAATCTATTGTTTTAGCAAGCCCTTCTTCAAATGTTACTGTTGGGCACCAACCTAACTCTTTATTTATTTTTGTTGCATCGATTGCGTATCGTAAATCATGACCTGGCCTGTCTTTAACGTAAGTGATTAATCTCTCTGAATCACCAGGTTCTCTAGAAAGCTTAGTATCCATTAAACTACAAAGTAATTTTACTAAGTCAATATTTTTCCATTCATTAAACCCTCCAATATTATAAGTTTCCGCATTAGCTCCATTATGAAAAACGGTATCTATACCAATCGCATGATCTATTACATACAACCAATCTCTAGTATAATTACCGTCTCCATACACTGGAAGTGATTTTTTATTAATAATATTATTTATAAATAATGGAATTAATTTTTCTGGAAAATGATTGGGACCATAATTATTAGAGCAATTAGAGATTACATATGGCATACCATAAGTTTCTCCGTAAGCACGAACAAAATGGTCTGAACTTGCTTTGGATGCTGAATAAGGAGAATTAGGGTCGTAGGAAGTGTCTTCTGTAAATAAACCTGTGAGTCCTAAGCTTCCATACACCTCATCTGTACTAACGTGGTAAAACCTCTTATTACTCCAATTATTACTCCATAAACGATTGAAAGCATTTAAGAGAATCATTGTGCCTAAAATATTTGTTCTTGCAAAAGCCAAAGGGTCTTTAATAGACCTATCTACATGAGATTCTGCTGCTAAATGAATAACAGAATCAAATTTAAATTCATCAAATATTTCATTTATTTGATTTTCGTTTGTTATGTCTGCTTTAATAAAAACATAGTTAGATTTTTTTTCAACATCCCTTAGGTTTTCTAAATTACCTGCGTATGTTAATACATCTAAATTGTATATTGTATATTCTGGATATTTGTTTACAAAAAGTCTAACAACATGTGACCCTATAAATCCAGCTCCTCCAGTAATCAAAATTTTTTTATTCATTCTTATTTATTGTCTGCAATTTTTATACTTTCACTTTTATTAAATACTAACAAGGTTTTTCTAACAGAAGCAATAAAAAATTATAAAGTTTTATCCTTTAAAGATTCGTCAAGAATATTTTTCACATCATAAACTAAAGAGTTTTCTTTTTTTAAGGCTAAAAAATCCAAGTTTTTAAATTCATTATGTGAAACAGTTAAAACCACAGCATCAAATTTTTCTTTAGGCAACTCTTTTACAGAAACTAAATTATACTCACGTAAAACTTCCTTTTCATTAGCCCATGGATCATATATTGTTACATTAATTCCAAATTCTTTCAAGGAAGATATAACATCTACCGCTTTTGTATTTCTAACATCTGGACAATTCTCTTTAAAAGTAATTCCTAAAACTAAAATTTCAGCATTTTTAATTCGAATATCTCTTTTAATCATCAATTTAACAACCTCAGAAGCAACATACTCTCCCATACTGTCATTCATACGTCTTCCTGCTAAAATAATCTCAGGATTATAACCAAACTCTTGCGCCTTTTGTGCTAAATAATAAGGATCTACACCTATACAGTGCCCACCAACTAATCCTGGTTTAAATGGTAGAAAATTCCACTTGGTTCCGGCAGCTTCTAACACGTCATGCGTGTTAATACCCATTAAATTAAAAATTTTGGCTAGCTCATTAACAAATGCAATATTAATATCTCTTTGTGAATTTTCAATCACTTTTGCTGCTTCCGCTACTTTTATTGTTGGCGCAAGATGAGTACCCGCAGTAATAACTGATTTATATAAAGTATCTACTTTTACACCAACTTCTGAATTAGAACCAGATGTTACTTTTAAAATTTTTTCTACAGTGTGTTCTTTATCTCCTGGATTAATTCTTTCTGGAGAATACCCAGCATAAAAATCAATATTATATTTCAAACCAGAAACTCTCTCTAAAACAGGAACACAATCTTCTTCGGTTGCACCCGGATAAACAGTGGATTCATAGACAACGACATCTCCTTTTGAAAGTACACTTCCAACAGTTTCACTTGCCTTTATTAAAGGGGTTAAAATTGGCCTGTTATTTTTATCTACTGGAGTTGGAACAGTTATTATATAGTAATTACAATCTTTTATTTTCTCTAAGGAATTTGTACAAAATAAACCGTTCAACCCAGTAACATCATCAACTAAAACAGATTTTAAAGTATCTTCATCTACTTCAAGAGTACTGTCTACACCAGACATTAGCTCCGTAACTCTATTTGTATCAATATCAAAACCAACAACAGAGTATTTTGTAGCAAAAAGTCTTGCTAATGGCAAACCTACATAGCCTAAACCTATAATAGCGATCTTATCTTTTTTCATTTTTACAAATTTTTCCAATACCAATTTACAGCTTCTTTTAATCCTTTTTGTAAAGAAAACTGTGGGTTGTAATTTAATAATTCTTTTGCTTTATCTACACTAGCATGTGAATGAGGAATGTCTCCTTGTCTATTAGGTCCATTAACTACTTCTACATTTTTTATTTCTGAATTAAATTCTGACAAGTATTCTTTTAAATATCCCATCAAATCATTTAATGTATTTCTGTCTCCAAAAGCTACATTATATACTGTATTAACTGCTTTTTTATCTGCTAAAAGACTTAAAAAATTAGCTTGTACAACATTATCTATATAAGTAAAATCTCTTGAGTAATTTCCATCTCCATTAATAACTGGTGACTCTAAATTCATCAATTGGCTCACAAATTTAGGGATGACGGCTGCGTAAGCACCATTTGGATCTTGTCTTCTACCGAAAACATTAAAGTATCGCAACCCAATCGTCTCTAAACCATAGGTTTTAGAAAAGATGTCAGCGTATAGTTCATTTACATATTTTGTAATTGCATACGGAGATAAGGGTTTACCTATTTTATCCTCAACTTTAGGCAATGCTTCAGAATCACCATAAGTAGAAGAACTTGCTGCATATACAAATCTTTTTATATTATTATCTCTAGATGCTACTAACATATTTAAAAACCCAGTAACATTTACTTCATTTGAAGTTATTGGATCTTGAATAGACCTTGGAACTGACCCTAGTGCAGCCTGATGTAAGACATAATCTACTTCTTTAGTAGCTTTTAAGCAATCTTCTAAATTTCTAATATCGCCTTCAAATAGCGTAAAATTTTTATGACTCTTAAACCCTTCTAAGTTTTCTCTTTTACCTGTAGCAAAATTATCTAAACAAACAACGTTGTTTCCTTTTAACAATAGTTGCTCACATAAATTAGACCCTATAAAGCCAGCACCTCCTGTAACTAAAACCTTTTTACCTACTAAATTAATTTCCATTTTATTTTTTTATATTTAATTATAATAATTGAATATTAATTTCAAAAATATTTTGAGAAAAGTAACATAAATTATAGAAAATAAATCTCTTTAGCTATATACATTATAGCTGAGTATTATTATTTACCTATTTGATAATATTCAAACCCTTTTGCTGCTAAATTAAATGCATTGTACTAATTTCTACCATCAAAAATAATAGGTTTTTTTTTAATTGAATTTTTATTTCGTCAAAATCTGGAGATCTAAATTCTTTCCACTCTGTTAATAAAATTAACCCATCACCCCATTGTAACACTTCATATTTAGAAGTATAATTTCATCTACATATTTACATTCATTTAATTGAATGTATCTTTCTACTACAGATTGTATAGGTCTGTTTTTTTATATCCTCTAACATTGTAATATGTCTGGCATTCAATAGATCAAACGAACTGAAGATAGTTCCTACTTTCATCTAACAAAAATAATAGTATATTTTTAGTCTAAAAAAGGGTGTTTTTCTCCTGTTTTTATCACTTCTTTGTTCCTAATATCATGAACTATTTCAATTGAACTTCGAACTTCCTCTAAACCAAAGCCTTGGTTCAAAATAATCTTCTTATAACTCTCAGTATGCAACTCTGTAAAACCTTTACTAAATTCTAATTCCTCATTATCAATAGTTATTGATCTATAGGTTCTTTGACTTTTCTCTTTAATTTCTTTTGGAAGATCATCCTCATCAATAGACAAAAACCATCGAACTCTTGCATTTTCAAACTCTAAATAACCCGCTGCTTTGTTTTTTTCTCTAAGGTGAACAATATTTTCTTGCACATTACCAAAAATCCAAGATAACATGTCATAAAAATGAACCCCAATATTTGTTGCTATTCCTCCTGATTTAGACTCATCACCTTTCCATGAAACATCGTACCACTTCCCTCTTGAGGTTATATATGTTAAATCGACATCATACTTGCCTATTTTATTCGCTACATCAACTTTATTTTTAAGCTCAATAATAGACTCATGTAATCTTAGTTGAAGAATGGTATTAATTTTTCCTTTCGATTCTTTTTCTATAGCAGCTAAAGCATCTATATTCCAAGGATTTAAGACAATTGGTTTTTCACAAATTGCATCAGCACCTCTTCTTAAGGCCATTCTTATATGAGAGTCGTGTAAATAATTTGGTGTACAAATACTAACGTAATCTAAATTAATATTTTGATTTCTCTTTAACTTTTCTATATGCCGATCAAATCTTTCAAATTCTACAAAAAAATCTGCGTTAGGAAAATAACTGTCCATAACCCCTACAGAATCAAACTTATCTAAAGCGGCTATTAAATGATTATTAGTATCTTTAATTGCTTTTAAATGTCTTGGTGCGATATAGCCCGCTGCGCCTATTAATGCGAAATTTTTCATTATTATAATGATTTACTAACTTATATTAAAACACTCCACAATTTGTTCATAGAAAAAAGGCTTAACTATCCCTAATTTCACAAAATGAAAATTTCCTGTTATTTTCTATAGAAAGATGAACTAAAAAGCAACCTTTTTTTATTAAGCGAAATCCACACAGGTTAGATACTATAAATAACACAAACGCAACTAGTATTTTCCCGTTGTTGGCTCTACACTCATGTTAGGAGTTCTTTTTTAACTCTTTTTCAAGAAAATCAAATATAACAAAAAAGAACCACTTACCCCTTTCTCTAAAGCCATTAAAAACGAAAAAATCCTTCACATAAATGTGAAGGATTTAACTTTGGTGGGCAATGAGGGATTCGAACCCCCGACCCTCTCGGTGTAAACGAGATGCTCTGAACCAACTGAGCTAATTGCCCTAAGCGGCTGCAAATATAACATAGATTTTAGATATACCAAACAAAATGTTATATATTTTTATCTGAAATTAAAATTCATTTTAAAACGAAAAAATCCTTCACATAAGTGTGAAGGATTTAACTTTGGTGGGCAATGAGGGATTCGAACCCCCGACCCTCTCGGTGTAAACGAGATGCTCTGAACCAACTGAGCTAATTGCCCTAAAGCGGATGCAAATATAACACTGATTTTAGACATACCAAAACAAAAAACATAATTTATTTAAATAATTTCTGCCACAACAAATGTACTTCCTCCAATATAAATTATATCTTGCTGATTAGCATTAAGTAACGCTCTTTCAAAAGCCTCTTTAACAGAAAAATATTTTTCTCCAATTACACCAAATTCTTTTGCTTTTTCTTGTAAAACCCCTTCCGAGAGTCCTCTTGGTATATTTGGTCTACAAAAGTAATAGATTGCACTCTTTGGAAAAAGAGGCAAAACGTCTTCTAATTTCTTGTCTGAGACAACCCCTAAAACAATATGAAGCTTATTAAATTGCTCTCTTTTTAATTGATTTAAAACAATTTTTAAACCTTCTTTATTATGAGCAGTATCGCAAATTACCTTCGGATGCTCTTGTAAAACCTGCCATCTTCCTTTTAAACTTGTGTTTTTTACAACATTTAGCAATCCGTTTTGAATGTTTTCTTCAGAAACTAGAAATCCCTTTAACTTTTTTATTGCTACAACAGCTGTCTTTGTATTTTTATTTTGATAATCACCTAACAAATCGGTTTTATAAAGCGCAGATTCATCCGAAGCAAAATAAATGGGTGCTTTTTCTGCTTCCGATTTATCTAAAAAGACATTTTTTACAGCTTTTTGCTCTTCACCAATAATAATAGGAATTTTATTCTTTATAATGCCTGCTTTTTCAAAAGCGATTTCCGGCAATGTTTCTCCTAAAAACTGTGTATGATCTAGACCTATATTTGTGATTACAGAAATTTCTGGAGTAATAATATTTGTGGAATCTAATCTTCCGCCTAAACCAACTTCAATTATTGCAATATCAACGTTCTCAGTAGCAAAATAATCAAAAGCCAAACCTACTGTCATTTCAAAAAACGATAATTTTTGCTTCTCTAGAAAATCTTTTTGCTTATTTATAAATGAAGTTACTTTTTGCTTCGGAATCTCTTCCCCATTAATTCTAATTCTTTCTGTAAAGTTTTTTAAATGCGGAGAGGTATACAAACCAACCTTATAACCTGCTTCTTGTAAAATTGAAGCTAACATGTGACTTGTAGATCCTTTTCCGTTTGTACCGCCAACATGAATCGATTTGAATTTATTTTCTGGAAAGTTTAATTCTTTTGATAGCGCTAAAGTATTGGTTAAATCTTTTTTAAATGCGGCTTTACCTTCTCTTTGATACATTGGTAATTGCGCAAACATCCAATCTAAGGTTTCTTTATAGGTCATTAATAACGGATTGAAAAGATGCTTCGACAAGCTAAGCATAACAATTAATAAACAACAAATGTAAGTGATTATTTAGACAAAGAAAACTTATAAATAATAGTTCCTATTTGAATTTTTGGAGCATCTTTATCTGAATTCCATGTAGTTCTTAAAGCTGCTTCTTTTGCTGGTTTTGCTAAACAAGGTGCCGTATTTGTTGTTCCTTTTACACCAGGAACTGCACTAATTACTTTTCCGTTTTTATCTACCGTAATTCGAACAACAACAATACCTTCTTCTTGGCAATCTGGTTGTTTTTTTGGTTTAGAAAGTGCTTTCCTTCCTGCTAGATTATAATCTCCTCCAGAGCCACTTCCAGTATTGCCGTAATAATTAGAAGCATTGGGATCTCCTTCTTTTTTACCTTTTACTCCCACAACCTCATCATCTCCTTCTCCTTTTGACTTCCCTTCGGATGAATTTCCGTTTAACAACTTATTTAAAGCATCTTGATTTTCTTTAGATGGTTTTGGTTTCGGTTTTTCTTTCGGAATTTCCTTTTTTATAACCTCCTTAATCGGTTCCTTCTTCTTTTCTTTTACTTTTTCTACAACAGGAACATCTTTAGAAGTATCATTTGTAATAATTTCTTCTTTAATGGTTTCTTCTGGAGTTTCTTTAACCTCTTCTACAACTGCTTCTTTTTTTACAACTTCTTTCGGAACCGTTTTTTTAGAGACTACAACAGGCTCTCCACTACCAACATTTGCATCTCCAAAATTTATTGCCAAACCATATTCTTCTGGCGGGTCTAAATATTGCATTCCGTAATTGAATATTCCGAAGATTAAAAGCAACAGAATAAGCGCAGTAATTACTGCCGATTTACGTTTATGTTTGGTATCTAAAATTAACATATTACTTGCCTTTTACAGCTAAAATCATTTTTAATTTGTTCTTATTTGCAATGTCAATCACTTTCATCACATTTTTATAAGGAACATCTTTGTCTCCTCGAATGATAATTGTTTTCTGCTTATCTGCCCCTACTTTTCTTAAAATCTCACTTTCTAATTCTAATGCAGTCACTTCTGTTTTATCAATATAAAAAAGCGAATTATTAGTAATTGAAACTGCAACAGACTTACTATTTTCTGTCTTTCCGCCTGCTTTTGGTAGTAAAACATCAATTGCGCTTACGGTTACTAATGTAGATGTAAGCATGAAAAATATCAACAATAAAAAAACAATATCTGTCATGGATGACATATTGAATGTTGGATCTACCTTATTTCTTCCGCGTAAATTCATTTAGACTGGTTCGTTTAATAAATCTAAAAACTCAACAGATTTTGCTTCCATTTGATACACTACTTTATCTGTTCTAACTACCAAATGATTGTATGTTATGTAAGCAATAATACCAACAATTAAACCAGCAACCGTGGTTGTCATGGCAGTATACAAACCATCTGACAGTAATTTTATATCTATTTGTCCGCCTGCATTTGCTATTTCATGGATAGCAATAATCATTCCAATAACAGTTCCTAAAAAACCAATCATTGGTGCTGCACCTGCAATAGTTGCTAAAACACTTACATTTTTCTCTAGTTGATACACTTCTAATTTACCAGCGGTTTCAATAGCTGTATTAATGTCTTCTAAAGGTTTTCCTATTCTAGAAATTCCTTTCCCGATTAAACGCGCCGTTGGAGTATTCTTGCTTTTACAAAGCGAATCTGCAGCTTCTAGTTTACCATTAGAAACATAATCTCGAATCTGATTCATAAAATTTTCATCTACTTTAGAAGCCGCTTTTATAGCAAAGAAACGTTCAAAATAAATATACAAACCAACAGTTAGTAACACAAAAAGGATCGCAATTATTATTTGACCTCCTAAACCACCATCCATAATTAATTTATAGATAGACAGTGTTTTTTCTTCGGAAACTACTTCCTCTAACAACTCTTTATTTTCTTGAAAAAATGACAACATTTACTATTGTTTTAAAGTTCTAACTTACTAACGACTATTCTTTTTTAAAATTGCTTCAAAATGAACAAGTCAAATTTATTATCAAAAAAAATGCCATTTCAAATAAAAACTGAAATGACATTTTATATTTTATTTTATATGAATTAAAATAGTGTTCTCGTAATCATAAATGTAGCAGAACCGACTAAAAAACCGATTAATGCTAACCAAGATATTTTTTTGAAATACCAGAAAAAATCTATTTTCTCCATTCCCATTGCTACAACTCCTGCCGCAGAACCAATAATTAACATAGAACCACCTGTTCCTGCTGAAAAAGCGATAAAATGCCATAACTCATTATCAATTGGCTCAGAAAACATTCCTAAACTTGCTGCGACTAAAGGTACGTTATCAATTACCGCAGAACCAACTCCTAATAACATTACTACTAAATCAGATACACCCGTACTACCTGCAACATGTAACTCTGTTCCCATCATCGGTATAGTTTCCTGTAAAGTTGAGGCAAAATTGAATAAAATTCCTAAAGACTCTAAAGCTGCAACTGCCATTAAAATTCCTAAGAAAAATAAAATACTTGGCATTTCAATTTTAGATAAAGACGCATGAACAGGGCTGTGATGCGCATGTGCTTCTGACTCCGCACTATCATAATCTGTTAAAGAGAATTTAGAACGACTGTATATCTCTGCAAAAGTAGCCACAATAGCTAAAGATAACATCATACCAACGTAAGGAGGTAAATGTGTAACTGTTTTAAAAATAGGAACAAAAACAATAGCTCCTAAACCTAAATACAACATTCTAGCACTGTGCGGACTTTTTGGTTTCTCTACTTCGTTTTCATCAAAATCTATTTCCCCTTTAAAAGCAGGTAAAAATGATGCTACAAATGTAGGAACTGCCATACACAATAAAGATGGCAATAATAAGTATTCTACTAATTTTAAAGTAGTTACTTTTTTACCAATCCAAAGCATTGTTGTAGTAACATCTCCAATAGGAGACCAAGCACCACCTGCGTTTGCTGCAATAATAATTAAACCTGCAAACCAAATTCTTTCTTCTCTCTTTTTAACAATTTTCTGTAAAATAGAAATCAGAACAATGGTCGCTGTTAAATTATCTATAATTGCAGATAATATAAATGCTAATATTGAGAAAATCCATAATATTTTAGATTTCTTCTTTGTTCTAATATAACTTTTAATTGTTGAAAAACCATCAAAATAATCAATAACCTCTACAATAGTCATTGCTCCCAAAAGGAATACTAGAATTTCTGCCGTTTTACCTAAATGATGCAGCAGTGTTTCTTCTACTAAATGCATTTTAGCATCATGCCCAAGACCACCAAAACCATCTACTAAAGCGTGCTTACCAGAATCGAACCAACTTGTAAAATTATCTACTCCTAAAGCAACTAAAGCCCAACATACAGCCATCATTACCAGTGCTGGTATTAGCTTGTCTAATTTTATGTTGTGCTCTAAAGTAATGGCCAAATACCCCATTACAAATACTATAATAATTACTGATTCCATATTCTCTATTTAGTTTATATCAATTGTTTAAGCGCTATTTCAAACGCAGTTGAACATATTTTTGTTTTAGATGCACTCTTTTTAAAAGTGTTTTGTAATGCTTTCTTTATAATATTCGATGTATCATCAAAAATAGCCTTGTCTTGCATTGGTAAAGGGACTCTTGCCTCCATTAAATAGGCAAAAACTCTTGCAATACCACAGTTTGAAATAAAATCTGGTAATAAGCTTAAATGATTATCTGTGTACTCCATTATAGGTCCAAAGAAAATTTCTTTGTCTGCAAAAGGAACATTTGCTCCTGGAGAGATTACTTCTAATCCTGAGTCAATCATTTGTTGAACTTGATCTTTAGAAACCAACCTTGAAGCCGCTGCAGGAATAAAAACTTCAGCAGGTAAACTCCATATTTTATCATTAATCTCCTCAAAAGGAATCATATTTTCAGAAACTAATTTATTTCCATCTTTAGCTAAAAATAAAGCAGTCATTTCTTCCATAGAAAAACCTTCTTCCTTTATTACACCACCATCTCTATCTATAATCCCAACAACTTTAGCTCCTAATTGAGTTAAGTAGTAAGCTGCTGCAGAACCCACATTTCCAAATCCTTGAACAATAGCTCTTTTCCCTTCAATATGACCTCCGTAAATATTATAATAATGTTTTACAGCTTCTGCGACACCGTAACCAGTTAACATATCTGCAACGGTATATTTTCTTGATAAATCTGGCGAAAAGTTTTTATTTTCGATTACTTTAATTACACCTAAGCGCAATTGACCAATTCTATTAATTTTATCTGCTTCTGTAGGTTTAAAATGCCCATTAAAAATACCTTCTTGTGGATGCCAAACACCACAATCTTCTGTAATAGGAATTACATCTTTATCTGCGTCTACATTTAAATCTCCACCCGTACCATAATAATGTTTTAATAAAGGAGTTACTGCTTTGTACCAACGCTCTAAAACTTCTCTTTTTCTTGGATCATTCGGGTCGAAGTTAATACCAGATTTTGCACCACCAATTGCGGGACCAGAAATGGTAAACTTCACTTCCATTGTTTTTGCTAAAGACAAAACTTCATTTTTATCTAAGCCTTTTCTCATTCTGGTTCCTCCACCAGCTGCTCCACCTCTTAATGAGTTTATAACCGTCCAACCTTCTGCTTCTGTTTCTTGATCTTTCCAGTGAAAAACGATTTCTGGTTGTTTGTTCTCGTATTTTTTTAATAATTCTTTCATCTTATTTCTTTATAAAATTTCAACTTAATTTCTAAATTCTTTTATGCAATTTTTTACGGCACTTTTGTATCTAGAGAAGCTAAAGCTGATTCATCTTTTAAAATATTTTTAGAATTATTATATAGTTGTACTGTACCCCACAAACTTACTGTAAAAAAAACAAATGTTAAAACTTTTTAAATCAAAAACTACGGTAAAAAAATTACTCCCGAAGAATGATTTTTACTAGCACCCGTGACACTTTTTAAGCAATTTACTTGATTATCAATTTTTAAGACTCCTAAAAAGGCAAAAATTAATGCTTCTTTATAATTAATTAATGCGTCTGATGACTGTTTAATTTTAACGTTAGCATAACACTCTATACGGCTCATTAAAAAAGAATTAAAAACACCACCTCCGGTTATTAAAACAGAATCTGAATTTTTTATTACAGTAGCTATCTGAATTGCAATATGCTCTACAAAAGTTGTTAAAATTACAGAGATATCTGTTTCTAAACTATCTATTAAAGGAAATATTTCTTGTTGAACCCATTCTAATCCTAAGGATTTTGGTGGTGCTATTTTGTAAAAATCTAAAGAATTTAAAGCTTCTAAAAGTTGTTTGTTAATCTTCCCTTCTGATGCAATTTTTCCAGACGCATCATATTCTAATCCAATTTTATTGGCATAAAAGTTCAGAACAATATTTACAGGACAAATATCAAAAGCTACTCTTCCTCCATTCTTATGAAAAGAAACATTAGAGAACCCTCCTAAATTTAAGCAAAAATCATATTCAGAAAACAACAATTCATCACCAATTGGCACTAAAGGCGCTCCTTGACCACCTAACGTAACATCTTGTGTTCTAAAATCGCAAACAACTTTTTGTTTCGTTATTTTTGCAATTTCTTCACCAGAACCTATTTGTAACGTAATTCCTTTTTCTGGTTGATGTAAAATTGTATGTCCGTGAGAAGCTATAAAATCGATCTTTTCAATCTTATAATTATGAATAAAGTTATCAATTACACCTCCCAAGTGTTTGCCGTAAGTAGTATCTAAAACCAATAATTCTTCCGAAGAAAAATGAATTGCATTCTGTAACAATTGCTTCCATTCTTTAGAATACGCTACTGTTTCTGCATGTAAAATATCAAAAAACGCATAGTCGTCCTTCCTAAACTTCACATACACCAAATCTATTCCGTCTAAAGAAGTACCAGACATTAAACCTATTACAAAAACCTCTCTTTTATTCATTTGCGTAAAAATAATAAAAGTCTACTGAAAATATGTTACGAAATCGATATCTTTGAAGTCGAATATTAAGAAAATAACAAATAAATAGATAGATGGACTTTAGTTTAACAGAAGAACACATAATGATTCGAGATGCTGCAAGAGATTTTGCGCAAAACGAATTATTACCTGGTGTAATAGAGAGAGATAATAAACAAGAATTCCCACAAGAATTAGTAAAAAAAATGGGAGACCTTGGTTTTATGGGAATTATGGTAGATCCTAAATACGGAGGAAGCGGAATGGATGCTATTTCTTATGTATTAATTATGGAAGAACTTTCTAAGATTGATGCTTCTGCTTCTGTAATTGTATCTGTAAATAATTCTTTGGTTTGTTACGGCTTAGAATCGTATGCCTCTGAAGAACAAAAACAAAAATATTTAACAAAATTAGCTACAGGAGAATTTGTTGGCGCTTTCTGTTTAAGTGAACCAGAAGCAGGCTCAGACGCAACTTCACAAGCAACAACCGCAGAAGATAAAGGAGACCATTACCTAGTTAATGGTACAAAAAACTGGATTACAAGTGGTGGTCGTGCAGATGTTTATTTAGTAATTGCACAAACAGATAGAGAAAAAGGACATAGAGGAATTAATGCTTTTATTGTTGAAAAAGGAATGGAAGGTTTTCACGTAGGCCCTAAAGAAGATAAATTAGGAATCCGTGGTTCAGACACGCATACGTTACAATTTAACGATGTAAAAGTACCTAAAGAAAATAGAATTGGTGAAGATGGATTTGGTTTCAAATTTGCCATGAAAACACTTTCTGGAGGTAGAATTGGTATTGCTGCTCAAGCTTTAGGTATTGCAGCTGGCGCTTACGAATTGGCTTTAAAATACTCTAAAGAACGTAAAGCTTTCGGAACAGAAATCTGTAACCACCAAGCAATTGCGTTTAAATTAGCAGACATGCACACAGAAATTGAAGCTGCAAGAATGTTAGTTATGAGAGCTGCTTGGGACAAAGACCAAGGAAATAATTACGACATGTCTTCTGCAATGGCTAAATTATATGCAAGTAAAGTTGCGATGGAACATACCGTAGAAGCGGTACAAATTCACGGTGGAAACGGCTTTGTAAAAGATTATCATGTAGAACGTTTAATGCGTGATGCAAAAATTACACAGATTTACGAAGGAACTTCTGAGATTCAGAAAATTGTAATCTCTAGAGGAATTATCAAAGGATAAACAACACCTTATATAATGTACAAAAATCCATCTTTTCATAAGATGGATTTTTCTTTTGGGCGTGTTTTTGAGAAAAACAAAAACCGCGCTATTCACTATATCTTTTTTTCATTCTTCAAAAAAGGATGCCGTTTCTATCGCTCACGCTGGCTTATTTAAAAAACTATTCTTTCAACTCTATATTATACAACTGCAAACCAGAAGAAGGCGCATTGTTTCTCATAAAATGTCTATCGTTATCTTCTTTTAGAGATGCTTCAATAAAATTGAAATCGATATTTCCTTTACCAACTTCAAATAACGTTGCCATCATTAATCGTATTTGATACCTTAAAAACCCTTTTCCTTTCACCTTTAATATATAAGATTTCTCTGGAAAAAAACTTGCGGTTAAAATAGTGTTTTCAACAATTTCACAAGAATCAATAACTCTTTTAAAGATGGCATTTTCAGTTGGCTTGGTACAGTACTTATGAAAATAATGTTCACCTTCAAATAATTTTGCAGCAATTTTCATCTTTTCAATATCAAGAACTTCAGCAATATTCACAATAAAAGGCGCCGCAAACGGATGATTCTTTTCTCCAAAAGAAAAATAATAATGATATTCTTTAATCTTCGGCGTGTTAATAATAGTATACTTTACATCGACCTCTTTAACAGAACTCGCTCTAAAATCAGGAGAAAAGTTAGAATTTAAAGATCGTAAGAAAGAAACTTCTTCAATTTTAGTATTTCTAAACAATTGTACATAATAAGAATTTGCAGACACCTTTGCATCTGTTCTACCAACACCAATCGTTTTAAAATCAAAATCTTCAAAAACGTACGACAAAGATTTATCAACCATATCGTGTAATGTTTTTGCATTTTTTTGCTTTTGCCAACCAGAAAAACGAAAACCTAAGAATTCTATACAAATTATATAAGAAAATGAATATTTCATAGAACAAAAGTACAATAAATCCATAATTTTTCACGAAACATGTATTTTTATGAATATCACAAAATTATAACTATATTTTTTACAAACCCAATATTACATATCCTTAATTCATTAAAATATATATTTATAATAATTTAACCTCTATTTTTTTAAGGGTATTTACTAAAAAAGTATAACTTAAAAAAACAGACCCCTAATAAATAAAATTAAATAGATACATTTGACCTGTTCATTAAAATAAAACACCACAATAAAAAAAACGAAAATTATGAGAAAAATAATTTTTACTTTATTATTAGCAAGCAGTTTAACAGTGTCTTGTCAAGAAAAAGAGAACAAAGGAAATTTTACATTTAGCGGAAGTGTAGATACGTATTATAGCAGTAATCTTTCTAAAAACTCTTTAGGCACTGTTGGCGTTTTATCTGATGTTCCTGCAAACGGATTTGGTTTGGGAATGGCAAATACCATTTTTTCTTATGAAAAAGGAAAAGTTGGTGTAGTTGCAGATTTAGCTTACGGACCAAGAGCAAATGCGTATACTGGTACAGTTAATCAACTATATGTTTACTATAAATCATCTGAGAAAGTAACATTTACTTTAGGTCAGTTTAACACCTTTTTTCGGTATAAAGTAATTTCTCCTGTAGGAAATTTCAATTACAGTGTTTCTTATTTATTTAACGCAGGCCCTTTTTCTCATACGGGTTTAAAAGTAGATTATGCAGCGTCAGATGATTTATCTTTTATGCTAGCAGTTACAAATCCACATACAATTACCACAGGATCAAATCCAACTCACGACTATCAATTAGGTTTTCAAACAGGTTATAAAGGTCAGTTTTTAAATTTAGTATATGGTGCTGTAACTCAAGTTGGCGCTACAGATTATTTATTTTTAGATTACGCAAGTGGCTTTAGCTTAAGCGAATCTTTTTTCTTCGGAATTAATGCAGCGTACTCAAACTCAAATAACGATGAGATTGATTACCAATCAATTGCTTTGTATTTACAGAATACTTTTTCTAACACATTTTCTTTAGGGTTAATACCAGAATTTCACAAAACAACTTCATAAATAGTTGATGCTAGTGCAAATGCTTTCACTTTAACAGGTAATACAAACCTAAAAGATAGCTTAAAACTTGTAACAGAAATAAGATATGATTCTTCCGAAGACAGAATTATATCTAATCTGCCTAATAAAAACAGCGCAGCAGGATTAACTATAGCTGCTGTATATACTTAAAAAAAAAAAAAAAACGAACTCATTAATTTATTCAATCATGAAAAAAATAGAAGCGATTATAAGAAAATCAAAATTTAGTGCAGTTAAAGATGCACTGCATGAAGTTGGCGTAAACTTTTTCTCTTATTGGGATGTTACAGGTTTAGGTAACGAACAAGAAGGGCATGTTTACAGAGGGGTTAGCTATAGTACAAGCGATATTCAAAGAAGGTATCTATCCATCGTTGTAAATGATGATTTCGAAGCAATTACTATTAAAACAATTATTGAAGCTGGCGCTACAGGTGATGTTGGTGATGGTAAAATTTTTGTAAGTGAAATTAACGAAGCATACAGAATTAGAACGGGAGCCAAAGGAAGAGAAACACTGAATTAATATTCAGTCTCAGTTGGCAGTATCTAGACAGATTTCTCTTCAATAATTAATTAAAATTACACCAAAAAACATGGAATTACTTACAATAAATAATGTATGGATGATGATCTGTACAGCACTCGTTTTCTTTATGCATTTAGGCTTCGCCCTTTTAGAAATCGGTTTAACGAGACAAAAAAATACCATCAACATTTTATTTAAAAACATTTTTATAATTACTGTTGGGTTGTTATTATATGCTATAGTTGGTTTTAATTTAATGTACCCTACTTGGGCTGCAAATGCTTCTGGATATTTAGGAGACTTTATATTTGGCCTTTCTTCTCCTTTAAACGCAAAAGGAACTTTAGATTTAGCCTATAATAAAGGATACACTTTCTGGACAGACTTTTTGTTCCAAGGAATGTTTGCTGCAACAGCCGCAACAATTGTTTCTGGTGCAGTTGCAGAAAGAATGAAAATCTTACCTTTTATGATTTTTACAGTTTTATATGTTGGTTTTATATATCCTATTGCGGGTTCTTGGAAATGGGGTGGCGGATTTTTAGATCAATTATCGACTCCTTTTTACGACTTCGCAGGCTCAACCTTAGTGCACTCTGTTGGCGGTTGGGCAGCACTTGTTGCCGTTTGCTTACTAGGTGCCAGAATTGGAAAGTTTAAAAACGGAAAAATACAAGCAATACCTGGTCATAACATTCCTTTAGCAACTGCTGGAGTTTTAATCCTTTGGTTAGGTTGGTTTGGTTTTAATGGTGGTTCTGTTTTATCTGCAGAACCTAGCTTAACTTCTTTAGTATTGGTAACAACTTGTTTGGCCGCTGCTTCTGGTGGAGTTATTGCTGCAATAGTATCTACAATTTTATATAAAAACTTAGATTTAACAATGTTCTTAAACGGAATTTTAGGAGGATTAGTTGCTATTACTGCGGGAGCAGATCAAATGTCTCCAACCGATGCTATCTTAATTGGTGGTATTGCCGGAATCTTAATTGTTTTTGCGGTTAGTTTCATTGATAAATTGAAGTTAGACGACCCTGTTGGCGCCATTGCTGTTCATTTAATTTGTGGTATTTGGGGAACTTTAGCTGTTGGTGTTTTTGGGAACTTAGCAAGTGGAGCACAATTTTTAAGTCAATTAATTGGTGTTGCATCTTATGCCGCTTTTTGTATTGCAACGTCTTTTATCATTATTTTCACATTAAAGAAAACCATGGGAATCAGGGTCAATGAAAAAGAAGAATTAGAAGGTTTAGATGCACATGAACATGGTATGGATGCGTATCCAGATTTTCGTTTAAACGAGCATTAATCAATTTAAAAAAGACATATTATACCTGCATATTTCAAAAATTTGCAGGTTTTGACTCTTTTTTGTCATTTTCTCAATATAAAAAGCTTTAATTATTATTACTGAATTATTTATAGCAAAAATTTGTTTTCATCATAAAAATTACATATAAACCCCTAAAACACTGAATTTTTCTCAATAAAAAATATAAATTAGCCAATATAATTCAATAAAAAATGGAGAAACAAGGCTTATATTTACCCGAATTTGAACACGAGAATTGCGGTGCAGGATTTATCTGTAATTTGAATGGAGAAAAGACAAATCAGATTATACATGATGCCCTAGAAATACTAGTAAAACTAGAACATAGAGGTGGTGTTAGTTCTGATGGAAAAACAGGAGATGGAGCCGGTTTATTAATAGACATTCCTCATGCTTATTTTAAAAGAGTCTGTAATTTTTCGATACCAGAACAAAGAGAATATGCTGTTGGAATGGTATTCTTGCCAAAAAACACAAACCAATATAATTTCTGTAAAACTACTTTTGAAGAGAATATAAAAGCACAAGGACTTGCTGTTTTAGGATGGAGAGAAGTTCCTGTAGATGCTACTCAACTGGGACCCATTGCATTGGCTTCTGAACCAAATATAGAACAAATTTTTGTTGGTAAAAATGAAAAATTAGATGAAGCTACCTTTAAAGCAAAACTATATGCTGCAAGAAAAATAGCAGAACATACTATTAGAAATTCTAAAATTTCTGAATGTAATTATTTTTACATTCCGAGTTTATCTATAACCACTATTATTTATAAAGGTATTATTATGCCAGAAGATATTGGACCTTATTATAGAGATTTACAAGAAGTAGACTTAGTAACCCGTTTGGCGTTGGTTCATCAACGTTTTTCTACGAATACAATGCCAACTTGGGAATTAGCACAACCATTTAGACACATGTGTCAGAATGGTGAAATTAACACACTTCGTGGAAATGTGAGTAGAATGCGTGTGCGAGAAGAAATCATGAAAAGTGATGTTTTCGGTCTTCAAATGGAAAAACTATTTCCAATTATTTTACCAGGAAAATCAGATTCTGCTTCTATGGATATGGTTGTTGAGTTGTTAACGCACACCGGTCGTTCATTACCCGAAATTATGATGATGATGATTCCTGAAGCTTGGGAAAAACACAAAACCATGTCTAAAGAGCGCAAAGCTTTTTATGAATACAATGGTTGTATTATGGAACCTTGGGATGGACCCGCTTCTGTACCTTTTACAGACGGAGATTACATCGGTGCTTTACTAGATAGAAACGGCTTAAGACCTTCTAGGTATACAATTACCAAAAGCGGAAAGTTAATTATGTCATCAGAAATTGGTGTCTTTGAAGTTGCGCCAGAAGATGTAAAAGAACATGGTAGATTAGAACCAGGAAAAATGTTCTTGGTAGACATGAATGAAGGAAGAATTATTCAGGATGAAGAAATAAAAAGTAAAATTGTTTCCGAAAGACCCTACCAAGAATGGTTAGACAATACACATCTAGATTTAAAAGATGTTCCTTATACAATTGAAACTTGCCCAATTGAAACCATAGATATAAAAACACGTCAGCGTTTATTTAATTATACTTTTGAAGATATTCAAGAAGTAATTACGCCAATGGCGCAGGTTGGTAAAGAAGCTTTAGGTTCTATGGGAATAGATACTCCTTTAGCTGTTTTATCAGACAGACCACAATTAATTTCAAACTATTTTAAACAGTTATTTGCTCAAGTTACGAATCCGCCTTTAGACGGAATTCGTGAAGAAATTGTAACGGACATCAGTTTAAACTTAGGAAAAGATAGAAATATTTTCAGCATTACAGAAAGACAATGTAGAAAATTAAGAATTCAGAATCCTGTTATTTCTAATGCAGATTTAGAAAAAATTAGAAATATTGATATTGAAAGTTTCAAAACAAAAACGATAGAAATTTTGTATCCAAAGGCACAAGGACTAAATGGACTTGAAGATGCTTTAGACGCCATTATAATTCAAGTTGAAAAAGCTATTGAAGATAAAAATAATATTATCATTCTTTCAGACAGAGGTGTAAATCAAGAATTTGCTCCTATTCCTGCTTTGTTAGCCTGTTCTTTTGTAAATCATCAATTAAATCGTTTACGTAAACGTTCTTATTTCGATATTATTATTGAATCTGCAGAACCACGTGAACCGCATCATTTTGCTACTTTATTTGGGTATGGCGCAAGTGCTGTAAACCCATATATGGTCAATGAAATCATCAGAACGCAAGTGAAGGAAGGTTTTATTACAGGTATGGATGAGCAAGGTGCTGTTGATAACTTCAATAAAGCTATTGGAAAAGGGATTTTAAAAGTAATGAACAAAATAGGAATCTCTACATTACACTCTTATAGAGGTTCTCAAATTTTCGAAATTGTAGGATTTAGTTCACAATTTGTAGAAAAATACTTTCCATATACTGCTTCTAGAATTGAAGGGATTGGTTTGTACGAAATTGAAAAAGAAATAGACCAACGCTATAAACAAGCATATCCAGACAATCAAATTGATAAAAATTTAGGGCTGAATGTTGGTGGAGATTATAGATGGAGAAGAAATGGTGAACGTCATTTATTCAACCCAACTACGGTTTCTAAATTGCAACAAGCGGTACGATTATCAGATCAAGGAAGTTATGATGTCTATGCAAAAGCAATAAACGAACAGGCAGAAAGTTTAATGACCATTCGAGGTTTGTTCGAATTTGACAACCTAGATCCTATTCCTTTAGAGGAAGTAGAACCTTGGACAGATATTGTAAAACGTTTTAAAACGGGTGCCATGTCTTACGGATCTATTTCTAGAGAAGCACATGAAAATTTAGCAATTGCCATGAACAGAATTGGTGGTAAATCGAATTCTGGTGAAGGTGGTGAAGACAGAAATCGTTTTCAAAAAGATATAAATGGTGATAGTAGAAACTCTGCGATTAAGCAAGTAGCATCTGGTCGTTTCGGGGTAACTTCTCATTATTTAACAAATGCGAAAGAGATTCAAATTAAAATGGCGCAAGGAGCGAAACCTGGTGAAGGCGGTCAATTACCCGGTGAAAAAGTATATCCTTGGATTGCTGCCGTTAGAAATTCAACTCCTTTTGTAGGATTGATTTCTCCTCCTCCACATCACGATATTTATTCCATTGAAGATTTAGCACAGTTAATTTACGATTTAAAGAATGCAAATCGTGAGGCTAGAATCAATGTAAAATTAGTTTCAGAAGTTGGTGTAGGTACCATTGCTGCTGGTGTTGCAAAAGCAAAAGCAGATGTTGTTTTAATATCGGGTTATGATGGTGGTACAGGAGCTTCTCCTTTAACCTCATTAAAACACGCAGGTTTACCTTGGGAACTTGGTTTAGCCGAAGCCCAACAAACTTTGGTAATGAATAGTTTACGAAGTAGAATTGTTGTGGAGTGTGACGGACAATTAAAAACAGGGCGTGATGTTGCCATTGCTGCACTATTAGGTGCTGAAGAATTCGGTTTTGCAACAGCTCCTTTGGTTGCTTCTGGTTGTATTATGATGCGTAAATGTCATCTAAATACCTGTCCGGTTGGTATTGCAACACAAGATAAAGAGTTACGTAAAAACTTTAAAGGAACACCAGAACACGTAATTAATTTCTTCTTTTACATTGCAGAAGAATTAAGAGCAATAATGGCAGAACTTGGTTTCAGAACCTTAGATGAAATGGTGGGGCAAACTCATAAAATCAACGCAAATAAAGCGATTAAACATTATAAAGCAAAAGGGTTAGATTTATCTAGTATTTTACACAGACCAACTGGGTATAAAAGTATGACTGTTAAAAACACAGAGCCTCAAGATCATAATTTAGAAGGTGTTTTAGACTTTACTATATTAAAAGACTCGCATAGAGCTTTGTATAGAAAAGAAAAAATGACCTTAGATTATCCAATTAAAAATACAAACAGAACTGTTGGAGCGATTGTTAGTAATGAAATCTCTAAAATTTATGGTCATTTAGGTTTGCCTGAAGATACGTTGAATATCAACTTTACAGGTTCTGCAGGACAAAGCTTTGGCGCATTTGGTGCACACGGATTAACCTTTATTCTAGATGGAAACACAAACGATTATTTGGGTAAAGGTTTATCCGGAGCAAAATTAATTATTAAGAAGCCAGCAAAAGCAGACTTTTTAGCAGAAAACAATACCATAGTTGGTAATGTTTGTTTGTTCGGTGCAGTCGCTGGACAAGCATACATCAACGGAATTGCAGGAGAACGTTTTGCCGTTCGTAATTCGGGTGCAACTGCGGTTGTAGAAGGTGTTGGAGATCATTGTTGTGAATACATGACAGGTGGTAAAGTAGTTGTATTGGGTAAAACAGGAAGAAATTTTGCTGCTGGTATGAGTGGTGGAATTGCGTATGTATACGATCCTGAAAATAGATTTGTAAACGGACTTTGCAACACAGAAACTATCGAATTTGAAACCATTTCAGAAGAAGTTGCGGCAGACTTAAAAGCAACTATAGAAAAACACGTTTTATATACAGATAGTAAAAGAGGTACTGACTTGTTAGCTGATTGGGACACAAGTTTAAAAAACTTTGTAAAAGTGATGCCAACGGAATACAAAAAAGCCTTAAAACGTTTAGAAACAGAAGAACCAATGTTCGAAGAATTAACAAAAGCTTAATGTCATGGGAAAAATAACAGGATTTAAAGAATTTGAAAGACAGGATGAAACATATACTTCTGTAAAAGATAGAGTAAAAAATTATAAGGAATTTACAGTTCCTCTTTCAGAGAAAGAGGTAACAAAACAAGGGTCTCGTTGTATGGATTGTGGTATTCCTTTTTGTCACAGTGGTTGTCCGTTAGGAAATCTAATTCCAGATTTCAATCACATGGTACACCAAGGTGAGTGGAAAAAAGCTTCATGGATACTGCATTCTACAAATAACTTTCCAGAATTTACAGGTCGTTTATGCCCTGCACCATGTGAACAATCATGTGTATTGGGTATTATTGAAGACCCAGTTTCTATTGAAAATATTGAGAAAAATATTGTAGAACGTGCTTTTAAAGAAGGATGGATTAAACCACAACCTCCAAAAAACAGAACCGATAAAACAATTGCGGTTATAGGTTCTGGACCAGCAGGTTTAGCAACGGCACAACAATTAAACAGAGCTGGTCATACAGTTACTGTATTTGAAAGAGATGATGCAATTGGTGGTTTATTACGTTACGGTATTCCTAATTTTAAAATGGAAAAGGGAATTATTGATAGAAGAGTCGCCATTTTAGAAGCAGAAGGAATCATATTTAAAACCAATGTAAATGTTGGTGTAAATTATGATGTAAAGGACTTAAAAGATTTTGATAGTATTGTTTTATGTGGTGGTTCTACAGAAAGACGTAGCTTACCAACTCCTGGTATTGATGCTGATGGAGTTGTACAAGCAATGGATTTCCTAACACAACAAACGAAAGTATTGTTTGGAGCAGTAGTAAAAGACCAAATAATGGCAACCGGTAAAGATGTAATTGTAATTGGTGGTGGAGATACAGGTTCAGATTGCATTGGTACTTCAAATAGACACAGAGCAAAATCTGTGGTGAACTTTGAAATAATGCCAAAACCTCCAGGACATCGTTCACCAACAACTCCTTGGCCTCATTGGCCTTTACAATTAAAAACTTCTTCTTCCCATGAAGAAGGAGCAGATCGTAATTGGTTAATCAACACAAAAGAGTTTATTAAAGACGGAAATGGAAAATTAATTGCTTTAAAAACGGTGAATGTAGAATGGAAAATGGTTCCAGGTCAAAGACCAGAATTAATAGAGATTGCTGATACAGAAAAAACGTGGCCTTGTGATTTAGCGCTATTAGCATTAGGTTTCACAGGTCCAGAAAGTACATTAGCAGACAAGTTAGGTATTGAAAAAGATGTGCGATCTAACTATAAAGCGGAGTACGGGAAATATCAAACCAATGTAAAAAACATATTTACAGCTGGAGACATGCGTCGTGGACAATCTTTAATTGTTTGGGCAATTTCAGAAGGTAGAGAAGCTGCCAGACAAGTAGATATCTTTTTGATGGGTAAAACAGAGTTACCTTCAAAAGATGTCTCTGGCGATTTAGTTGCGATGTAAATATTCTAAAAAATAGAATTAAATAAAACTCATCGGTAATCCTGATGAGTTTTTTACTATTAAATAAGATTTCAATTCATTTGGGCGTGCCCATTTTTTAAAATAGTATGGTTCAGATAAATAAACAATCAGCATAAAAATGGTCAGGCTTTCCGCTACAAGTCCTCGTTCGTTCCTCACTGTGGGCTTTTCACTTCAATCCTTCACGCAAGACAAGCATTAATTACGTTCTTTAAATAACATCAATAACTTCTTGCTTGAAAAGCTCGTCTATTACACTACTTTCTAACTATTAATTAACGAATAATGATACTTCGAATACAAATTTTCAGACAGTTAAATTGATACTATAAAATTATTATTACTAGAAGTTCTTATCACTTATTTTAAACTGACCAAACACAAACTTAAACAAGGAGAAATTCACTTCTATTTTACAGAATTAAATACGGTTCCAGAAGAATTTAAAGTCCTGAAGTTAAGTTCTAAAGTTTTTTTTCCAGAGGCTACAGTAAAAGATTTCCTAATCCGTGGTAAAACGTTTTTCTACGTCTTATTAGACGACATTCCTTTTAAAATTCTAAAAAGTAGTTACAAGAGATTTGTAATTAGTAGCAAAAGGCACTAGGATTACTAGTGAGTTTACTGCTTTTTTTTTTAAATAAATCAGTCACTAATAATGCTACGAGCACTGGTCTTATATAAGGTTTTTATGATGTAAACCTTAGAAACTCACAAAGAAAGTATAAAGATTCTCTAAGTGACTTCAAACAATGGAATAAAAACAGCATGTTAAACAATGGTTATTATTTCCAGATAATACTGTAGCATATTCTTCGATAGATAAAACTGCTTTTCTAATGGCGATTTATATACAATCGTAACCAATAAGAATACAAAAGGAAAGAAAGGTGTTTTCATAACAATGATTAAAAGTACTAAACTAACAACTGGAATAAAAATACTTAAAAATACAGAAAAATTAAAATAGTTGACGCTAGATATGGGTTAATTATTAAGAAATCATTCCCACAAGCTACACAAGTTATTAATAGATTTCATGCGCAAAAACTAACCTTGGCTACTTTAAACTATTAGAATTAAATAACGTTGGAAGACTATAGAAAATGACACTATAAATCGAATAGTAATTGGCTTAAATATAAAAGAGTTGAAATTATTTTAAAAGTCTATCCCGACATAGAGAAGACTTACAAATTACATCAAATTTAGTATAGATTTATAATCAAACAAAAGACAAAACGGTGGCCCTAATTAGATTTGCAAAATGGGATGAAAAAGTGAGACAAGCAAATTTTAAAAGATTCAAGAGTATCGCTAGAACAATGTCTATTCATAATCGAAATATACTCAACTATTTTTTATAATAGGAGCACAAATTCGTCTACTAAATCTTATATTTAAAGTACAATCTGCAGGAATTAGAAGCTATAGCCTTTCAAATATTGAAACCTAACAGTTTTTTAGTAAATTCCTTATTCCAAAATTCATTATCCAGTTTATATTTCATTATTTTTCATAAAAATACCCCACAGGCTGCTTACAATTCTAACAAGTTCTAATTATTTTTCATAAAAAAACCTCATATCGTAAGATATGAGGTTTATAGAATTCTGATTGTATCAGAATTAAGAAAGGCGGCGACCTACTCTCCCACATAAATGCAGTACCATCGGCGCGATTGGGCTTAACTTCTCTGTTCGAGATGGGAAGAGGTGAGCCCCAATGCTATAACCACCCTAAGATTTTCAGTTGAACCAGGTTCAACCGTATAAATTAACATATGGTAAAATAATATCTAAATTGTCAAATAAAAAGAGTGTGTCTCTCCCGCTATTGCTAGCGGGAGAAGCGTACATAAGTCTATGGGTTATTAGTATCACTTGGCTATGACATTACTGCCTTTACACCTGTGACCTATCAACGTTGTAATCTCCAACGACCCTTTAAAGAAATCTCATCTTGTGGTGGGTTTCGCGCTTATATGCTTTCAGCGCTTATCCCTTCCCGACGTGGCTACCCTGCTATGCTTCTGGCGAAACAACAGGTACACTAGAGGTCAGTCCAACTCGGTCCTCTCGTACTAGAGTCAGATCCACGCAAATTTCTAACGCCCACAGCAGATAGAGACCGAACTGTCTCACGACGTTCTGAACCCAGCTCGCGTGCCACTTTAATGGGCGAACAGCCCAACCCTTGGGACCTTCTCCAGCCCCAGGATGTGACGAGCCGACATCGAGGTGCCAAACCCCCCCGTCGATATGAGCTCTTGGGGGAGATCAGCCTGTTATCCCCGGAGTACCTTTTATCCTTTGAGCGATGGCCCTTCCATGCGGAACCACCGGATCACTATGCTCTTGTTTCCAACCTGATCGACCTGTATGTCTCTCAGTCAAGCACCCTTATGCCATTGCACTCTACGCACGGTTACCAAGCGTGCTGAGGGTACCTTTAGAAGCCTCCGTTACTCTTTTGGAGGCGACCACCCCAGTCAAACTACCCACCAAGCACTGTCCTCATCTCTGAGTTAGACTCTAGATAAGCAAAGGGTGGTATTTCAAGGACGACTCCACAACGCCTAGCGACGCCGCTTCAATGTCTCCCACCTATCCTACACATTACTTATCCAAAGCCAATACTAAGCTATAGTAAAGGTTCACGGGGTCTTTTCGTCCCGCTGCGGGTAATCGGCATCTTCACCGATACTACAATTTCACCGAGCTCATGGCTGAGACAGTGTCCAGATCGTTGCACCATTCGTGCAGGTCGGAACTTACCCGACAAGGAATTTCGCTACCTTAGGACCGTTATAGTTACGGCCGCCGTTTACTGGGGCTTCATTTCACTGCTTCGCCGAAGCTAACAACTCCACTTAACCTTCCAGCACCGGGCAGGTGTCAGGCCTTATACATCATCTTTCAATTTAGCAAAGCCCTGTGTTTTTGATAAACAGTCGCCTGGACCTTTTCACTGCGGCCCATCCGAAGATGGGCGACCCTTCTCCCGAAGTTACGGGTCTATTTTGCCTAGTTCCTTAGCCATGAATCTCTCGAGCACCTTAGAATTCTCATCCCAACTACCTGTGTCGGTTTACGGTACGGGTTCTTATAATCTGAAGCTTAGAGGTTTTTCTTGGAAGCTTTTAGGCACACTATCAACGCATCCGAAGATTTGTTGTACTATCACACTTTAGCTAATTCTGCGGATTTACCTACAAAACTAATACCTACATGTTTCAACGAACTATTCCGTCAGTTCGCGGTGCTTTCAATACTCCGTCACCCCATCGCAATTATAAGAAGTACAGGAATATTAACCTGTTGTCCATCGACTACTCCCTTCGGATTCGCCTTAGGACCCGACTAACCCTCAGCTGATTAGCATCGCTGAGGAAACCTTAGTCTTTCGGTGTGGGGGTTTCTCGCCCCCATT